>NZ_JASMWN010000012.1:0-158662 GCF_032595355.1 Sedimentitalea todarodis
CGCCCGCATCTCCGACATGCCGGTCTCACGCCTGCACGAGCTTCTGCCTTGGGAATGGGACGGAGCAACGCAACACGTCAAGGCAGCCTGACCGCGGTACACGGCGGATGCTTACGAAAAAAAATGATCCGGTCCAGCAACTGTGCTTATTCGTCCGACTGAAACTGCCAAGGGATGCCCGTTGTGATGATCGCGTTTGCGATTGTGACCAGCCTGCGTTCTATTGCGATGACGACGAATAAACACAGTTGCCAAAGCGCCGACTTATTCTTGAGACTGGAATGAGGCGGAACGCAGTGCGACATATGGGTGTTTCGCACGCCACGCAAAAACCCAGTGATTCAAGATTTTGGTGTTGCACCCTTCTTCTCTTACTCACAAAATGTGAAACGGCTCAATTGCCGATAGGTTTCGCCCGGATGCAGCGCCGACGCTGGAGCAAGTGGATTGTTCATCGCATCGGGCCAGTTTTGCGGTTCCGAAGCGATACCGGCGTGGCTGGGCCAACCTTCTCTCTTCAGTACGACCAGATCGGTGCGCACCCCGTCGTAAACCTGCAAGCCACGTTCGGTGCTGTGAATCTCCATTGAAACGCCCGCACCGGGTGAATGAAGCCGGGACAGCAGGGCGATATCCCCTCGTTGATGGGTGAAGCAGAAATTGTTGTCTATGGCGCCGGTATCGATCACATCGGCCAAACGGCGTGGTTGGCGAAAGTCATAGCGCGTTCCTTCGACGGAAGTTGGCTCGTGGTTTGGGATCAGCGACATGTCTGTGGTTTGGTAAGTTTGGGCCGGGTTGAAAAGATGATGGTCCAGAATAGTCCTGTCACCGCCCAGATTGAAATAGCCGTGATGGGCAAGGTTGCAAATGGTCGGGGCGTCGGTTGTTGCGGTAATTTCCAATTCAAGCGTCGGGCCGACCAAGATCCGGAAGGTCGCCTTGACCCGCAACGCGCCGGGGAAGCCCATGTGACCATCTGGCAGGTCGATTGCGAGTTGCACGCTGTCAGCCGCAACATCGCTGACCCGCAAGTTCAACTGAGCGGTTCCAATTCGCCCGCCATGTAAAGTGTGTCGCTTCTGAAAGTTCTGATCCAGTTGATAGGTGATCCCGCCCAAAGCAAAACGGCCATCGGCGATCCGGTTGGCGCATCTGCCCACCGTGGCCCCCAGATAAATGGGTTGCAAAAGGTAGTCTTGCAAACTGGGGAGGCCAAGAACCATAGAAGGCGAAAGCCCGTCGATGTGCAACGCTTGTAGCGTCGCGCCATAGGTCAGAACCGAGGCACGCATTTCTTGCCCCGCAATGTCGACCTTGAAGACAGTTTCGCCGCCGGGCAATTGCCCAAACGGATATGGGGTCTGGTACGTCATTGGCATCGCAGCGTGTTCCGTGGATGGAGATCAGTGTGGGCGATGTCGATGCGGACGCAACACAGACTGTCAGTTTGGTGCCACCGCATCGATACAGGCAATCTTGATTGAATCCGTACAACCCGGCACACCCAGAGGCGACCCCGATGTCACGACAATCGGCTTGTCGCGTGGGATATTGCCCGATTTCGATAGGCTCTCCGGGATTTCCCCTTCACGAAACAGCATGAATTCAGCCTTGTTGCGGCTGACGGTCGGCGTGACGCCCCAGACCAGAGCCAGACTGCGCGCGGTTTCCCGGCTAGGGCAGATCGCCAAGACCGGAACATCCGGCCTGCTTTTCGCAACACGCAGCGCGGTTGCGCCGCTTTCGGTATATGTGACGATGCAGTAAGCTCTGCGCATATTGGCGATGAGACACGCGGCACTGGCGATCGATGTTGAATCTTCCGCCGTGTCCAACAACACGCCGTCCTTCAATTCCTGCCTGTAGAGCGGCGCGCGTTCCGCAGAGGTCGCGATCGAGGCCATCGCTTCTATGGCTTCTCTTGGGTATTTCCCGGCAGCGGATTCCGCCGAAAGCATGACGGCGTCGGCCCCCTCGAAGATCGCGTTGGCTACATCGGGTACTTCCGCACGCGTGGGAACCGGGTTTGAGATCATGGATTCGAGCATTTGTGTCGCAACATTCACCGGTTTGCCGGCTGCCCGGCACTTTGCGACAATGTCTCTCTGAACGGCGGGCACATCGCTCCAGTCGCATTCCACACCCAAGTCCCCGCGGGCCACCATGATTGCATCGGTGGCGTGTAGAATGGCGGGAAAACTATCCAAGGCGACGGGCTTCTCGATCTTCGCGACGATCTTTGCCGAAGTACCGATGATCGCCCGAACACTGCTAATATCGGCTACCTTTTGAACAAAGGACAATGCGACCCAGTCGACACCCAGATCCAAGGCAAAGATCAGATCAACCCGGTCCTTGGTGGTCAATGCGGGGATGTCGAGCGCGCGGTCTGGAAGGTTGACGCCCTTCCTGTCCCGAATTGTTCCTCCGGCAATGACTTCGGTGCGGATTTCATCAATCGTGACCGAGACCGTGCGCAGCCGAATTCTGCCAGCATCGACCAGCAGGTAATCACCCGGCTGCAAGGAGTTGAAAATCTCTGGGTGCGGCAGCGAGACCGAGGAGGATGTTCCCTGAGTCTCGGCCGAGGTAAAAGCAAAGCTCTGACCCTCGATCAGTTCAGCGACGCCGCCTTCGAAGGTTCCGACGCGCAACTTTGGACCCTGCAAATCGGCAATTATTGTAATCGGACGCCCCAGTTCCTGTTCGACAGCACGGATGATCCCGTGGATCTTCGCATGATCGCCGTGGGTTCCATGGCTGAAGTTCATTCGAAACACGTTCGCGCCGCTCAGGGTCAGGGCTCGAATGGTCTCATATGAGTTTGACGATGGACCAAGTGTCGCGACAATTTTGGTACGACGGGTTTCGAGCATCAGGTCCTTGTCACGGGAATCTGATTTCGCCGAGGTTCGGGTCATGATTGTCCTTCGCTGAATATCTATCGGGCCACAAAAAACGCGGGCGGCGGCTTGCAACAGCGTCATTGAGGCCACGCAGGCACCTTCAGAAGCCGCTTATCCGCACCGACGGGTCCGTCAGCCCCGATACGGAAGCCGGCGCGGCAAAGACCTGCCCATCAGCCATGTCACGTTTCTTTGTCCCTTCGGAGGCGCTCGTCACAAAAAGGGTTCGCATGTCTGCTCCGCCGAAAGCAGGGCAAGTCACCTGCGACGCGGGATATGACACGCGCTCACCTGCAATCCCGTCCGGAGAGATGCGCAGCACGCTTGCCGATCCCCACATGGCAACCCACAGATGTCCTGTCGCATCCACAGTGGCGCCATCCGGCAGACCTTTCTGCGACGACAGATCAATCAGAATGCGCGGCTGACCTACCGGCCAGCCAGTTTGATCGAGGTCTTGCGCGAAGATTTTGCGGCTGGGAGAATCTGTGAAATAGGCGGTCCTGCCGTCCTTGGCGAAACAGATCGCGTTTGGAATTGTCAGATCGCTGAACAAACGTTTCACTTGGCCGTCGAAATACCGGTAGATTGCGCCAAGCCCGGCTTCGGCAGCTTTACCCATCGTGCTGATCCAGAACCCGCCATGTGGATCCGCGCAGCCATCGTTGGAACGGGTGGCAGGGGTTTCGGACTCCAGCGCCTCGCAATGGGTGCTTTCCCCGGTTTCCAGATCGAACAGCATCAATCGGGTTTCCGAGGCAATGAGCAACCGATCCGTATCGACCCAACCGCCCGCTGACACATGTTCCCCGAACGTCCATTCCTGAAGATGATCGCCCGTCTTGCTGCGCAGACAGCGCCCCAGAATGTCAAACCAGTACAGTTGCTGGCGCAGGGGATGCCAAAGCGGCCCCTCGCCCAACAGGCATTGTCTGCTGTCAAATGTCTCGACCTTCATCGAGCAGCTCAATAGGTCGCCCTGCCGCCCGAAAGGTCGAACACTGCCCCTGTAGAATAGGAACATTCATCGGAACACATCCAGCCAACCATAGCCGCGATTTCCTCGACCGTTCCCATGCGGCCCATCGGGATCTTGGCGAGCATATAGCCGATTTGTTGTTCGGTGACGTCGTCCAGCATTTCGGTCTTGATAACGGCAGGGCAGATGACGTTGACCCGGATACCGGTGGTGGCCAGCTCTTTGCCAAGGCTCTTGGTGAGACCAATGACTCCGGCCTTGGACACCGAATAGGCGGATGCGTTCGGATTACCCTCCTTGCCCGCCATCGAGGCAATGTTGACGATCCGGCCATAGTCACCTTCTTTCATGTATGGCACAATTGCGCGGCAGGTGTGGAAGATGCCGTTCAGGTTCACATCAATGACCGCGTTCCAGGTCTTGAGCGGGTATTCATCAAGGGGCGTGTTGACCCCGGCAATGCCCGCCGCATTTACCAGAATATCAATACCGCCCATGGCATCTGCCGCCGCTTTGGCACCTGCTTCGACGCTGTCATACTCGGCGACATTCACAACCTGCGTGCTGACATTTCCAAGCGAGGAGAGCGCATTGCTTGCCGTCTCCAGCGTATCGCCGTTGATATCCCAAAGCGCAACGGACGCACCGCTGTCCAGAAACCGCCTCGCAAAGGCAAAGCCCATGCCCCGTGCTCCGCCAGTGATGACGGCGCGTTTGCCGTTCAGATCCAATGTGTTCATGTCGTCTCTCCTGTCCTTGGGCGGGTCATGTCCAGCCGCCATCAATGGTGAATTCCTGCCCGGTGCACATGGCGCTGTCGTCGGCGGCCAGGAACGCGACAAGCGCGGCAACGTCTTGCGGCGTTATCATGCCGCTCAGGGGTTGCTTGTCGGCCAGCTGGGCCGCGCCGTCTTCGTCGAAATGCTCCCGCTTTTGGCGCTCCGTCATAACCCATCCGGGCATCACCGTGTTGACGCGCACGCCTGCCGCGCCCAGCACGTCGACAAACGAGCGTGTCAAACCGTGAGTTGCGGATTTGGCGGTTGTATAGCCTGGCATGCCACCATGTTTGACCTTCCAGGAAATGGACCCGATATTGATAATCGCGCCCTGTGCGCGCGCGATCATGCCGTCTGCCACGGTCTGAATCGCAAAAAATGACGGACGCAGGTTGACTGCGAAACGTGCATCCCAATCCGAAGGCGTCACCGCCCGCCAATCATGGCGTGTATCGTTGGCAACATTGTTGACCAGGATATCGACCACACCAAATGCACGGATTGCATTTTGCAGCGCAACAACGTCGGTCACATCCACATGGACAAAGGCAGCCCCGGTTTCCCGAGCGAGGGCATTTCCGTGTTCTTGATCGATGTCGACAAAACCAACCGCAGTGTTCTGGAGGCAGAGACTTCGCACTATGGCCGCGCCAATTCCTGTCGCACCGCCGGTCACGAATGCGCGCTTTCCGACGAGGCTTGGATATCGTGCAAAATCCGTCATTCGCCCAGGCCCGGAATGCGCGTACCCGTGGCATCGAAAAAGCACGCCTCGTCCATCGACAGCGATAGCTCGACCTGATCGTCCTCGTTGGGACGGAATTTGGCATTGAGGACACCAACCAGAGATTTGCCCGCAATCGAAAAGACGACCATTGTATCCGGCCCGGTGGGCTCCACGACGTCCACATTGACTGAGAGGGTCTGTCCGGCCTCGCCCATCGGACGAAAATGCTCGGGACGAACGCCCAGCGTGACCGTATCGCCAATGCAGGGAACCAACTCGTCACGGGCGGCTCCGAGGGCAAAGGCGATATCTTCGCCTTCGCCATGATGTACCACAGTGATGTCGCCGGTCTTACCGGTCACCTCGACTTCGATAAAGTTCATTGAAGGCGATCCCATAAAGCCGGCCACAAAGGTATTCGCGGGTTTTTGGTAGATCGTGTCGGGATCGGCGAACTGCTGGACGACGCCGTCGTTTATCACCACGATCCGGTCCGACAGGGTCATCGCCTCGACCTGATCATGGGTCACATAAACGATCGTTTGCCCAAGCCGCTTGTGCAGCTTTTTCATCTCAGTACGCATTTCTACCCGCAGTTTGGCGTCAAGATTCGACAATGGCTCATCGAAGAGAAACAGCTGTGGGTCGCGCACCAGTGCGCGTCCCATTGCAACCCGTTGGCGCTGACCACCGGATAGTTGGCCGGGCTTGCGGTCCAGAAGCGGTTCGATCTGCAACAGTTTGGCGACATCGGCCACTGCCTTGTCCTGATCGGTCTTGGGAACTTTGCGGTTTTCCATTCCGAAGGTGATGTTCTGGCGGACCGTCATGGTGGGATAAAGCGCGTAGCTCTGAAACACCAAAGCAATATTGCGGTCCTTGGGACTGAGGTCGGTCACATCCCGGTCGCCCAGGGTTAAAGTGCCGTGTGACGTGTCTTCCAACCCCGCGATGATCGACAGCAGCGTCGATTTTCCGCAGCCGGAAGGGCCGACAAGCACAACGAACTCGCCGTCCTGGATATCAAGATTCACATCGCGCAAGGCGATGACATTGCCATATTTCTTCCAGACGTTTTCAATATTGAGGGCGGCCATTATTTCACAGCTCCTTGAGTAAGGCCCCGGACGAAGTAGCGACCGCCGAGGAAATAGATGACAAGAGGAGGGATCGCCGCGATCAGTACCGCAGCCGAACCGAAGCCGTATTCACTGACCCCGGTATCATCGGCGTTCAGGCTCATCAGCGCCGCAGTGATCGGGCGGAAGTCGGATGAACTGAAGGTGATCGCGAACAGGAACTCGTTCCAGATGAAGGTAAACTGCCAGATTATCGTCACGATGATGATCGGTGGAGACAGCGGCACGACGATCTTCCAGAACGTTCGAAAAAACCCGGCACCGTCGATCCGCGCCGCCTTGATCAGATCATCGGGCAGGTTGATCAGGTAGTTGCGGCAAAACAACGTGGTGAAACACGTCCCCTGAATGATGTGAACCAACGACAGACCAACCAAGGATTTGGACAGGCCCAGCCAACCAAGCGCAATTGCCCAGGGCAGAAGAACGACTTGTGGCGGCAGGAAGACGCCGATGGTGATTGCGACAAAGATGAAGCCGGCAAAGGGCATTTTCCATTTGGTCAGGGCGAACCCGTTCACCAGACCGATCGCCGTCGAGATGACTGTCGCCGGAACGACCATCAGGATCGAAGCCCAGAAGTATGGCTTTACCCCGGTACAGCTGGCATTGATGCAGGCTTCGCCCCAGGCAACGCTCCAGTTGTCGAGCGTCATCCGAGTCGGCCAGCCGATGAAGCTTTCGCGCAGGATGTCGTCGTTGAACCGGATGGAATTCAGGATGATGACTGCCAGCGGCGTAAGCACGAACAAAGCAAGCACGGTGAGTGTGGCATAGAGGGCAATGCGACCGAGGACTTGGGACGGGCGCAGGGGCTTTTTTCTGTCGAGGTTCGGAATGGTGTCAACGGCAGTCATGACGCGGCTCCTTTCTGGCGACGGATCACCCAGTTCAATGCCATGATCGGCAGGAATACCACGACGAGGCCAAGCAGCATCCAGACTGCAGCGGCAGCGCCTTGCGCCAGTTCTCCGGCGGCGAACAGGCGGTCATAGACGAAGATCGCCGGAAAGGTGGTCGATATGCCCGGCCCGCCATGGGTCAGTGCCAGTACAAGATCGAAAGTCTTGATGGCAAATTGCAGCAAGATGATAAAAACAGAGATCAGGACCGGCCAGATCGTCGGCAGGATGATCCGCCGGTAAATCTTGCCCATACCCGCCCCGTCGATCTGGCCGGCCTTGACCATATCCGAGTCAACTCCGCGCAGGGCCGCCAGCACCATGACCATGACAAACCCCGACGCATGCCAGACCGCCGCAATGACGACGGCATAGATCGCGGTTTCCCGGTCGGTGATCAGACTTAACTCAAACCCTTCCCAGCCCAGATTCCGAACAAAGGACTGAAGTCCCGTCGAAGGGTTCAGAATCCATTGCCATGTGGTTCCTGTCACGACAAAGGAGATCGCGATCGGATACAAGAAGATCGAGCGCAACAGGTTTTCACCCTTGACCCTCTGGTCCATCAGGATCGCCAGAAAAATCCCAAAAGCGGTCGACAGAAGAATGTAGAGCACCCCGAACAGGGCGAGGTTCCACACCCCGGTCGTCCAGCGTGGGTTGCGCCACAACCGGGTGTAGGCGTCGAATCCGGCAAAGTCATAGACTGGAAGGATCGACGAGCTGGTCATCGAAAGATAGACATTCCACAGCACGAAAACGAAGATGTAGATCCCCGTCGTAATCAACGTCGGTAGCAGAACGACCATCGGCACCAGTTGGGCAAGGCGTGCTGCGCGGCTCTTGGGCCTGGGGGCGAATGACGGAATTGGGGCGTCTTCAGGCATGGGATGCTCCGGTTTCGAGGGAAAGTTGAGCCGCTCCCGTGGACGTGGGGAGCGGCCCGGCAGGGCCAGATCAGTATTCGTTGATCACGGACTCTGCCATGCGACGTGCGGCGATCTCGGAACTCATGTCGGAGGTGATGAATTCGGAAATCACCGTGAACATCGCTTTGCGGAATTTTTCCGGAACAGCCATGTTATGCGCCATCGAACGTACCACAGTTCCGGCATCGGCCGCTGCCCGCAGGTCCTTGATGTTCAGCCGCTGGCAGGGGTTGAACTCATCCCCCAGTTCAACATCCATTCGCGCGGGGATCGACCCCTTCGCGACGTTGAACACCTTCTGGAATTCTGGGGTCATGATGGTCGAGGCCAGCAATGCCTGCCCTTCGACGAAGTCCGGATCAGTTTGCTCAAAGAACACGACGGAATCCGAGTTTAGGATATAACCGGGATCACCACTGTTCATCGGAGCGCCGGCACAAAGGTAATCCACCCCGTATTCGTACCCGGCGGCATTCATCGTACCGATGGCCCAGTCGCCGTGGAAATAGAAACCGGCCTCGCCCTTGGCCATCATGTTCAGCGGCTCTTCCCAGCCGCGACCCGGAAAGGCATCATCCATCCAGCCGACCATCAGGCGCAACTGGTCAAACGCGGATTGCATTTCTAAGCCTTGCAGCGCGTCCAGATCCAGTTCGACAAACGCCTTGCGATACAGATCGGTCGAAATGCCCTGAACCACGATTTCAAACAGAGTGCCGTCGATCCAATCCTGACCACCATGCGCAACCGGGATGATGCCTGCCTCTGCCATCTTTTCTGCAATCGCGTTGAATTCGTCCCAGGTTTTTGGCAACTCAGTTGCGCCTGCCGCGTCCATCGCTGATTTCGAGGCCCACATCCAATCGATGCGGTGAATATTCATCGGAACGGCAACCCATTCCCCGTCGGGGCGCATGACGCTGACCAGTTCCGGTGCGACCACGTCTTCCCAGCCTTCTGCCTCGGCCAGCGCGTTCATGTTCGCGGTCAAGCCGGTATTGGCCCATTCGGCGATCTCCGGGCCTTTCAACTGAACTGCGGAAGGTGGCGTGCCCGAAATCACGTCGGCTCGCAAACGCGCGATGGTATTGGACGTATGCCCCGGCACGGCCGTCTGGTTCCATTGCCCACCAGCAGCCTCATACATTTCACCCAGTTTATTGATGGCCTCGGCGTTGGCACCAGAATGCCACTGGTGCAGGACGTTTGTCTTGGGTTCGGCCAAGGCAGCACCGGCAACAGTGATGGAGATCGCCGCTACTGTTGTTCCTAATTTGGTTCTCAGTTCCATTGTCAAAACTCCTCCAATTGACGTGTCGTTTACTATTTCCGGCACCACGTTCACGTGAACACCAGTCGTTAGGTAAGACCGGGATGATCGTGAGTTTCCGGTCAGATCATGATGCCCCCGTCGATGGCGATGGCCTGTCCGGTGATCAGGGCGCTCTGGTCGCTGGCCAGGTAGGCGGCCAGCCCGGCGATTTCTTCGGGCGTGCCCAGTCGCCCGCTGGGCTGGCGGTCGAGAAAGAACGCTTCAGCCTTTTCGCGGCTGCCAAGCGTTTCGGCCAGTTCGTCCATGCGGTGTTGCAGGCTGGGGCTATCTACGGTTCCGGGGCAGATCGCGTTGGCGCGAATACGGTCTTGCAGGTAATCTGCCGCCACCGATTTGGTCAGGCCTATGACCCCCGCTTTCGTCGCGCCATAAGCCGCGCGACGGGGAAACCCTTTGAACGAGCCGACCACGGAGGCGATCGTGATGACGCTGCCACCCTTGGACTTCATCCGCGGGATCGCTGCGGCGAGTACATGGAAAGCGCTGTCCAGCGTGATCGACACCGACCGGTGCCAATCGGCGGGGGTGCATTCCTCGATCGTACCCTGATGCACATAGCCGACAGCGTGAACCAGCACATCGATCCGCGGGATAGCTGTGAAATAGGCGTTCACGGCGTCTGGGTCGGTTGCGTCCAACGCTGCCGCGTGGCCGCCGGCAAAGTCGGATAACAAGGCGGCATTCAGATCACTGGCATGGACAGTGGCACCGTCATCGCGCAGACGTTCAGCGATAGCGCGTCCGATTCCCTGTCCGGCGGCGGTGACGACAGTAATTTTACCTGCCAACGTTTGCGTCCTAGTGGTTGTCACGTGGCACCCCCTTTTTCTGCGCAATTTGTTGGTATTCAACGGCAGGTTTCAGGACCATGCCCCTATCGAACTGGTCGACCATCGCGCGCTGAATCTCCTGCCACGGGGTCTGATGCGGCGGAAAAACAAAACCGCCTGCGGCCTCCAGGGCGGCGCGACGCTCCGCTATCACGGCATCCCCGATCAACATGTCCACCCGCGCCTTGCGCAGATCGACACGGACGAGGTCGCCGGTGCGCAGAATTCCCAGATTGCCACCCACGGCTGCCTCGGGACTGGCATTCAGGATCGACGGGCTACCCGATGTACCGGACTGGCGACCGTCACCCATGGTGGGCAGTTCGTTTATCCCCTGCTGGATCAGTGCAGCGGGCGGCTGCATGTTGACGACCTCGGCACCGCCGGGATAGCCCACCGGCCCGCAACCCCGGATCACGAGTATGCAACGTTCGTCGATTTCGAGCGCAGGGTCATCAATGCGGTCGTGATAATCCTCGGGTCCGTCAAACACGATTGCGCGCAGTTCGCAGGCCTCAGGATCATCCGGATTTGAGAGATACCGTGCCCGGAAGGCTTCGGAAATGACCGAAGTCTTCATGATCGCGCTGTCAAACACGTTGCCCGAAAGATTCACAAAACCCGCAGCCGGTTTGAGTGGCGCGGCAAACGGCCGAATAACTTCCGCGTCAGTCACCCGCGTATCAGCACAGTTCTGCGAAATTGTGCGGCCGTTGACGGTCATGGCATCCGGATGGGGTAACGTGCCTGCAGTCATCAGTTCATTGACGACACCGGGAACTCCACCGGCGCGATAGAAATCCTCACCCAGATATGCGCCAGCAGGTTGCACATTGCACAAGAGCGGAATGTCATGGCCCAGCGACTGCCAGTCGTCGTTGGTCAGGGTCACTTCCAGGTGGGCCGCCACCGCGTTCAAATGGATCGGCGCATTTGTGCTGCCGCCCAAGGCAGAATTGACGGCGATGGCGTTCTCGAATGCGGCGCGGGTCATTATGTCCGAGGGCTTCAGGTCTTCATGCACCATTTCGACGATCCGCTGCCCGGTCATGTAGGACATCTGCCCTCGCTCGCGATAGGGCGCGGGAATGGCCGCCGCTCCGGGCAACTGCATTCCCAACGCTTCGGCAAGCGAATTCATCGTCGTGGCGGTGCCCATGGTGTTGCAAAACCCCACCGAGGGCGTCGATGCGGTGGACATCTTCATGAACTCGGCAAAATCGATCTCTCCGGCAGCATGCAGCTTGCGTGCCTCCCAGATGGAAGACCCGGTCCCGGCCCTTTTGCCCTTGTGCCAACCGTTCAGCATCGGGCCAACCGACAGCGCAATCGCAGGAATGTTCACCGTCGCCGCCGCCATCAGCAGCGCGGGCGTCGTCTTGTCGCAACCGATGGTCAAGACCACCCCGTCCAGGGGGTAGCCAAACAGACTTTCGACCAGCCCCAGATAGGCAAGGTTTCGATCCAGCGCTGCGGTGGGGCGTTTGCCGGTCTCCTGTATCGGGTGCACGGGAAACTCGAAACAGATCCCACCCGCGGATCCGATCCCCGACCGGACCCGCTTGGCCAGTTCCAGATGGTGTCGATTGCAGGGGCTGAGATCACTGCCAGTCTGGGCAATTCCGATGATTGGCTTGCCCGACTGTAGCTCTTCCAGCGTCAAGCCGTAATTCAGGTAATGCCCGACATAGATCGCGGTCATACCCGGATTGTCGGGATTGTCGAACCATTGCTGTGATCTGAGATTCATGCGGGATTCCTTACAGAGCGACCACGATCTGGGTCTGCTCACCCAGCCCGTCGATGCCGAGCGACACCGTATCGCCCTGCTTGAGCCAGACGGGTGGCTTCATGCCCGCGCCGACGCCCGGAGGCGTTCCGGTACAGATCAGATCGCCGGGTTCCAGCCGGGTGAATTCGGACATGTAACTGACAATGGTAGCCACATCGAAGATCATGGTCCCGGTATTGCCCGACTGCATGCGCTTGCCATTCACGTCCAGCCACATGTTCAACGCTTGGACGTCGCCAATCTCGTCCGGTGTAACCAGGACCGGGCCGGTTGGGCAGAAGTTGGGAAAAGACTTGCCCTTGACCCACTGGCCCGCGCGTTCCATCTGCCAGGCCCGTTCGGACAGATCATTCACCAATACAAACCCTGCCACATGCTCCATCGCTTCCGATTTGGAAATGTTCAGGGCGGGTTTGCCGATGACGATCCCGAGTTCGACTTCCCAATCCAGCTTGGTCATTTTCGGGCTATAGAGAATGTCGTCGTTCGCACCGCAATAGGTGGCTGTCGACTTGTTAAACAGGATGGGTTCGTCGGGAACGGGCAGCCCCGCCTCGGCGGCGTGATCGGAATAGTTCAGTCCGATGCACCAGATATTAAAGGGTTGCGCGACCGGCGGAGCCAGCCGTTTGCCCTCAATGTCCGCGACAGGAAGGCTGGCCGGATCGGTGTCACGCAACCTGTCAAGCAAGTCCTCCGACAAGGTTCGGGGGGAAAAATCCCTAGCGATGGACGACGCATCGCGCGCAACGCCATCGTTATCCAGAATACAGGGAAGTTTCGCGCCGCTCCGGTTGCCGTATCGTGCAAGTCTCATGCCATTTCCTTTTGTTTTGCGCCCCACCAGGTATCCGCCAGCGCTGTGCCTTTCACAAAAGCATCGCGTCCGAGTATGTCCTGAATGCGCAGACATTCATTCCATTTCGCCATCCGCTCCGAGCGGGTGAACGAACCGACTTTCAGCTGTCCCCCGCCAAGCCCAGTGGATAGATGGCTGATCGAGGTGTCTTCGGTCTCACCTGACCGGGCCGAAACGATCGCGCCCCAGCCGTGGCTCTGCGCCGCACGAAATGTGCTGAGGCTTTCGCTGACCGTGCCTGCCTGATTGACCTTGATCAGAACCGCGTTGCAGGCTCCGTTCGCAGCAGCTTCATCGACCAGTTGGGCGTTCGTGACCAAATAGTCATCGCCGATGATCTGCACTCGGCTGCCAAAGCGCCGCGTAAATTCGATCATCCCTTCCGGATCGTCCTCTCCGACGGGGTCTTCGATGGATGCGATGGGGTAGGCGTCCAGCCATCCGCCAAGCATGTCGATCAGCGCACCACTGTCCATCTTGCGATCTTCAAGTGCCAGGCGATACGCGCCCTGCTTGCCGAATTCCGATGCCGCGATGTCGAGCGAAATAACAACACGGTCCCCTGGCACTTCGCCTGCTTTTTCGATCGCCGCGACCAGTGTTTCAAGAGCTTCCTCGTTGCTGTCGAACGATGGCCACCAGCCGCCTTC
The DNA here is from genome assembly GCF_032595355.1 of Sedimentitalea todarodis. NCBI lineage: Bacteria > Pseudomonadati > Pseudomonadota > Alphaproteobacteria > Rhodobacterales > Paracoccaceae > Sedimentitalea > Sedimentitalea todarodis. Next base: position 13,829 of record NZ_JASMWN010000012.1, read on the forward strand.
GTCAGCGACCCCAGCCAGTTTACCTTTCTGCGCCATGATATCGCCTGCGGCGAAATAGACCTCGTTGGTGATCTCCATTACCTCGTCGAAATCGCGTGCGCCCGGCACCATGATCATGAAATCCTGAATGTCGACCCGCCGCCCGGCATGTGCGCCTCCGCCAAAGATCTGGATTTCCGGCAGAGGCAGCGAGGGGGTCGTTCCGTATTGATCGGCCACAAACCGCCACAAGGGCTTTCGCGCACTCGCGGCTGCTGCATGCAGAACGGCCAGTGACGTGGCAACCGTCGCGTTGCCACCAAGTACTTCTTTGTGCGGCGTCCGATCCAACGCCAGCATCGCTGCGTCGGCACCAGACTGATCCGTCACATCACGCCCGATCAAAGCCCTGGCAATCGGGCCATTCACATTGGCCAATGCGCTTTGTACGTCCTTGCCGCGAAGAGTGGCACCGCCATCGCGCAGATCAATCGCCTCACGCGCCCCGCGCGACGCGCCAGCGGGGGCAATGGCGCGCGCCGATGTTCCGTCGTCCAGATGGATTTCGACCTCGACGGTAGGCGCCCCGCGAGAATCCCAAACCCGCCGTCCATGAATTGAAGAAATCGCTGTCACTTGAGACGCTCCTTTGAATGAACTTCGATTGTTTCGGCCAACGCCGAAAGTGTGGGAACCGGGCCCAAAATCATTCCGATTGCCAGACTCCGCACGAAATCGCGCTCGTCGTCATCAAGGTATTCGACAGGCGATTTTCCGTCGATCCGGCCCAGCATGAGCGCTGGAACCAGCCGACAAATCCGGGCCTCCAGTTCGCGCGGGTCTTCCCAAGTGACCTGCGCGCCATAGGCCGCCCAAAAGTGTCCGATATCTGCCAACAGACGGTTCCGCGACTTAGGCAAGTGGATTGCCTTCAGCACCAGATGATTAATGCAGAACGACGGGTCGAAACTCGCGTCGCCCATCGTTGCGCATTCCGCGTCAAGCAATACGGGACCGGCCGCGCGGAACACGATATTTTTCGGGCTGACATCACCGTGCACCAAAACCTGATCACTGGCGTAAAGCACCTCCGCCAGATCGTTCAGGGCCTGAGCGACCTGTGGCTGCGTCTGTGCCGTGAATGTCAGGTAGGGCTCGATCCTCAAAGCACGGAAGTCATCACGATTGTGGAAGGCAGAGCGATCGAAATCGCCGGCTGCAGATGCCGCATGAATCCGCCCTAGCATATCGCCGACAAGCCCGGCTTCGCCCCGGAACGGTGCCTTGTCCAATAGGGCCTGCTTCCAAAGATAGACATCTTTTCCGTCCAGAAATTCCATCGCAAACCCGTGCTGGCTGGCCGACCGGCCAAACAGCTTGATCGATGCCTCCGGGCAGACGGCCGCCGCGACCTCTAGCCATGCATATTCGGCGGCATTGCGGTGCACGGGTGCGCGCCAGTCGGCGGACACCTTCAACTTGGGCAGGGCAAATTTTACGCAAAGCGAGCGACCTTCCACGTCCACCCGCGCAATGTCTGACGCGACCCCACCCGTCAAAGGAGCGACGACGGAAACGGCATCTTGTGACGCAATTCCCAACTCTTCGATCAACGCGGCGCATTTTTGGTGAAGACTTGGCATCAACTGCTCTTTCAAGTAATGTTCACGTGAACATATCAACTATTCAGGCGATTCTGTCAAGACTTCACAGTGAAAAAGCAATAGAAAGCAGAAAACAAAGGGCTTAACATGTCAGATCGCGTTACGATCAAGTCCATCGCCAAGGATCTCGGCATCTCACACATGACGGTCTCTCGTGCGCTGTCGGATCATCCGAATGTGCTGAAAGAGACCCGCGACGCGGTCAAACAGAGAGCGCGTGAACTGGGATATGTCAAAAATGCCGCTGCCTCCGCGATGCGCGGTGAACAGACCCAGATCGTCGGCCTTCTCCTGCCAAATATCGTGAACGAGTTTTATGCCCGATTTGCCAATACGATGGCGCTCGCTTGCGAGGCTCAGTCGCTACAGCTTGTCATTCACCTGACGGGCGACAACATCGTGAATGAGGAACAGGCCCTCGAACGACTGCATCAGATTCAGGCGCAGCGGGTCGTCATGGTACCCACACCCGGCAAATCCGAAAACAGCGTTCTTCATTTGCGCAGCACGTCGGTTATCCAGTTGATCCGGCAACGCGACATGGGTCGCCCCACCTCCGCAATCCTTGTCGATGATAGCGCGGCCATTCGCAGCGCCGTCACCCACCTCGCGGCACAGGGGCACTCACGGATCGCCTATATCGGCGCAGACAGCAAATTGTCCTCGGGGCGCTCGCGTTTGGCGGCATTTCAGGACGGTTTGATGCTCGCCAACCTGGAAGAAACACCCGAATTGGTCTGCACGGGCGCGCCGTCCAATGAAATGGGACAATCCTATGCGCGCCGGATCATAGGCGACAGGCACGCAACCGCCATGGTTTGCGGCGGCTTCGAAATATCAAACGGCGCACTCAGCGCCCTGATGGACACAGGGCGGCAATCTGCCGAGAATATGAGTTTCATCGGCTATGGCGACCCATCCTTCTATGCATGGGTCGGTGGAGGTGTTTCTACCATCCGTGTGCCTGTAGAAAGCCTTGCCCACAAGGCCGTCGAATTGCTCACCGCTCGCGGCGAGACCCCCTCGGAACCCGTTCACAGCTTTGATGCTGTCCTCATCACGAGGAACACCACACAGGTTCTGAGCGAACGTTGATAGCCGCTGCGGGTCTGTTCTGTATTATGCCGCCTTTGGCGCCCGCCTGTGCCACGCTTCGTTGAACCCGTCCTTTTGAAGGGGTTCGTCCCTGTTTTTGAGGGCAGGGCTCATTCTTGCTTCATAGCCAGAACAGGACTGTCGCAGATGGCGTAACGCTTGGTGTTCATGCCGCCGCTGGTCTTGCCCCCTCTCAGGACATTGCTGCGCAATACTCTGCCGAGCAGCGATCAGGCGGTCACGCCCCCCCTTTTTCACGCCCATACTGGTCGCCGCGCGATGTGCCGTCAGGCAGGCCGCTTCTATCATCACGGTTTTCTCTTCGCCGTGCTCAGCGGCTAGACCTGCCTTCATCTGAGCAAAAAACGCCAACGTCACCCCATCGCTTCCAGCGATTGTACAGGGTCTTGCGCGAACCGTATTCTCCTGGCGTTCCCCGCCAGCGAAAGCCATTTGCGATTGGTGAGGGTAATGCCTCTCAAGACCCGCTTATCATCCCCGCGCGGCTTGCAATGGGGCTTCGGAGAGAAGTGCTCAGACGGGCCATCTGCTCGTCACTCAACCATTACGGATCGCTCATTTCGCCGCTCCGTTCTAGGAGCCGTGAACCAGACCCGAGAACAAAAAATCAATAGATCCGGACCCTAGACCTGCGCAACTATGACTGAATTTCAGTGTGTCGATCAACCATTCGTTGAATCAAAGGCGCAAAGTGCCAAAAGTCTGGTGTTTCCATCTCCGGTCGTTTGCCAGCATCGTCAAGATAGCGCACCGCGACGATCTGATCGAGGTTCGGATTCTGCTCGAATTCGGCGACTTCTTCGATGCTCATGGGGCCGCCCTGAAGAACGAGCGAGTGGATGGATGCTTCGGAGAGACGGCGGAAATACTCAGGCCGCGTGGCGCACAGGTAGCGTTTGGCGGCCACGTGAAACCGCACGCAATCGGTGATGATGCCGGGAAAGAAACGCTCCAGCACCTTGGCGCCTGCATCCTCATGATGCCGGTCTTCGGTGTCATCCATGGTGAAGGTGCCGAACTCGCCAGTGAAGTGGCCAATGTCATGCAGCAGCGCGCCGACGATGATCTCTTCAGGTTGACCATTCTGCTCGGCAATTGTCGCGCCTTGCAACATGTGCTGGCCCATATTCACTGGCTCGCCCAGATATTCATCGCTGCCGCGCCGGTCAAAGATGGAACCGATGAACTCTACGATTGTCTCGGGGCTCAGGCTATTGATATCGGGCTTCATTCTGCGGCCTCCAGAGAGTGTGCACGGCGGATTGCGTCGTAGGTTGATCTTAGTCCGTCCTTGTCCGCATAACACCCTTGAAACCAGCGGGTGCCTTCGCCGGAGTATCCTTTGCGGGCGTGCAGGACGCGGGTGTTGTCAACCACAAACCCTTCGCCGGGGTACAGCCGAAAGGTGACCTCCATCGCCTCATCGTCGATGATTTCGCCGAGGCGGCGGTAGGCGGCATAGTAGGTGGCCATCTTATCGAACGGTACGTCCGTGACCGCCGCCATTGAACGGTTGTTGAACCGCACGCCGATCAACTCCCCGTCCGGTGCAAGTTCGATCATCGGGCGACGCGATGTCAGACAGACACCCGCCTCCCCGGCATATTCAAATCGGGCGCAGTGGTCGGCAAGCACGTCGAAATATTCCTCGTTCTCCTGTCGCAGGCGTTTGACAGCAGCGAACCCGTCCACGACCATATTCTCGCCTCCGGCGGCCGAGCTTTCGAGGCAATAGAGCACCTGGACTGTCGGCACAGGGTCGCGGTAGGGATTATCGGTATGCGCCTGAAGGCCAAGGCCCGTAAAGGCGAGGTTGGTGGGATTAACCTCGGTCCGCACTTCGAAATGCCGCCCATAGTTGGTCTCACGCACATATCCGAATAGATCGACGATGTTGAACAGCGCGCCATCCTCGACCGGCCCGTTGACGACCTTGCCAAAACCAAACTTACAAACCTGCCCAAGCCAGAAGGACCGCGCTGCGGAATCGCGCGACAATTGCGCAAAATCGCCGGTGGGAACGTCGCACATCAACTTCGAATCCCATGTCTCGATTTCGGGGGCAGTCCAGCCGCGTTGTGTCGACTGTGCAGTGTCATAAGCGTGCGCCTCCAGCCAGCCCACTTCAAAGCTGATCACTTTGCCCTCGGGGGCAAAGCAAACCCCCAGGGTTTGGCCTTTCAGATCGACGCCCATGACACGCGTTTCGGCCGGGATATCGCGCAGGGCGATCAAGCGCTGGCCATTGCCGGGCGCGCGTGTTTCGGGGTCGTTGGCATTGTCGCGCAGCCAAATCGCATGGAAGCGATAGGTCGACTTTTTGGACCTGAGTGTCAGGAATTCCCCCGATGGGTCAACGGAAACGGATGTCATGATGTGGTCCTTGAATGGCAAGTCCTTGACAACAGCATTGCTCCGTTCAGACATTAGATCAAATTAGTAATTATCAACCTGAGACCCGGATTTCCTAATGCCAGACCGTCAATTCAAGATTCCCCCACTGGAATGGATACGCGCCTTTGAGGCAGCCGCCCGCTGCGGTAGCTTTACGGCCGCTGCTGCTGAGACCGGGTTGACGCAGTCCGCCATCAGCCAGCGGATCGGGCAGCTTGAAAAACGGTTGGGGACAACGCTGTTCTACAGGCGCGCGCGGTCCATCGAGTTGACCATTGAAGGCGAGGCGTGGTTGCCGCATGTGCGCACGGCGCTCAATAGTTTGCGTGACAGTTCCGAGGCGCTGTTCGGCGCGGGCAGTCGGCAGCTGACGTTGTCGGCCAGCCAATCGATCATCGGGCTGTGGCTGCTGCCGCGGCTGCGCCGTTTGCAAGGGGTTGCAGCGGGTCAATTGACCATCCAATCCATGGTGCTTGGCGCGCATGAGGCCGCTTTGGACGATGTGATCCGGATCCGATATGGTGCGGGGGACTGGCCCCATGATCACAAAATGCAGCTTTTCACCGAGCAGGTTGCGCCGCTGGCCGCACCCAAGCTGATAGAGCGCAGAGGCCCTTGGACGGACTGGCCCCGCATCGCCTGTTCCGGGCCGCGTCCTGGTTGGTCCACCTGGGCCTCTCGGTTCGGCATCCCGACAACGCCGGTCCCGCAGTTGCGGTTCGACACCTTTCTGTCGGCCCTCGATGCTGCGCGCAGCGGTATGGGCGTGCTTCTCGGATCATTGCCGCTTTGCTCCGAGGACATCAAAGCGCGGCGGTTGGTGCGCCTAAGCGACGATGTTTTGGCGCACTCCGATAGCTATTGGGTCATTGCCGGATCGGACGCTATAGCGCGGGCTCAATGGTATGAGCTTGCCAAGGCGCTTGCATGACAATGCACTTCATCGTCCTGCCAGAATTTTTCATCTTTTCAATGCTTTAAAGAAGCACTGAACGGAACATGTATCTCAATGGCAAACGTCCGCGCATATCAAGCTTCAGCTCGGCTTTCAACGACGCCCTTCTAGGTGTTTGATCCCATGGTTTGATGGTGCGATCAATTCTTTGGAATGGAAGGAAGCCTTATGGGACAAGTGCGTCATGGGAGCGCCGCGCACTGTTACCCGGCAGTGGTTTGCATAGCAAACCATGAGAGGGCACGCACGCCGTCAGAGCAGCAATACAATGATCGCAAGCTGCGAACGCGGCGCTAAGCCGGGAACTTGGGATCAATATCAAAACGACTGCCAAGTGGCACAAGCGCGAGACGCTAGAAGATCGTAAGACCGGCCCGACGGAGCCCAGCTCGACGGTTCTCAGCTCGTCTGAGGAAGCGATGGTCGTGACCTTCCGGCGTCATACGCTGCTTCCGCTCGATGATTGCCTCTATGCCTTACAACCGTCGATTCCACATGTGACGCGCTCTTCCTTGCATCGCTGTTTGCAACGGCATGGCATTTCTCGACTGCCAGACATAGCGGACGACAAGTCCAAGCGGCAACAGTTCAAACGATATCCTATTGGCTATTTCCACATTGATATCGCTGAGCTTCGTAGCAATGAAGGTAAGCTGTATCTCTTTGTAGTTATTGATCGAACCAGCAGGTTTGCCGTCGCGCAGCTGGTTGACAAAGCAAACCGCAAGACGGCCTGGGAGTTTCTAGAGACCGTGTCGGAAGCCGTTCCATACAAGGTGCAAACAATCCTTACGGACAACGGCATCCAGTTTTGTGAGCAATCCCGCAACCGGAACACCGCCTATTCCCGGCCCATGCGGCTTGACATGATTTGCGCAGCAAATGGCATTGAGCATCGTCTGAGCAAGCCAAACCACCCTTGGGCGAACGGACAGGTCGAGCGCATGAACCGCACGGTCAAAGACACGACCATCAAACAGTATCACTACGATAGCCATGACCAACTCCGCGCGCCGCCTCAAGACGCTCAGCGGCCTCACCCCTTACGAATACATCTGCAAAATCTGGACATCCGAGCCAGATCGATTCATCCTAAATCCGATCCACCAGATGCCTTGACTGAACTTCTAGGCTCTGGCGGCAATTGGGAGAAACATCATGCGCGATTTTCAGGTTCCGGGGCGGTCTGTCGTTTTCAGCACGAACGGAATGTGCGCCACGTCGCATCCGTTGGCGGCACACGCCGCCGTGGACATACTCAAACGCGGCGGCAATGCGATGGATGCAGCAATTGCTGGTGCCGTGCTGCTGGGCATTTGCGAACCACAGATGACGGGTATCGGCGGTGATTGCTTCGTGCTCTATTCTCCTTCCGGTCACGATGACGTCCTGGCGATGAATGGCTCGGGCAAAGCACCGGCCGCAGCGGATGCGACCCGCCTGCGCAGCGCCGGTTTGACAGCAATCGAACAAGGCAGCCCGGATGCCGTGACCGTGCCCGGTGCGATGGATGCGTTTTGCCACCTGTCGGAAACGGTCGGCGTGCTCGGATTGGATGCGATCCTGCAACCCGCGATCCACTATGCAGAAAACGGAGTCCCGGTTGCGCCGCGCGTGGCCTTTGACTGGGGAAACGATGCACCGATCCTGAATCCGCGCGCACGCGAAAGCTATCTTGTGAACGGAGCGGTACCGAAACCCGGCCAAATCTTCCGCGTGCCTGGCCAGGCCGAAGTGTTGCGCCGGGTCGCCAAGCACGGGCGCGCAGCCTTTTATACCGGCGAGATCGCCGAAGACATGGTCAACACGCTGACCGCGTTGGGCGGCGTGCACACCCTTGACGACTTTGCCGCCACCGCCTGCGAGGCGACGACACCTGTCAGCGGCAACTATGCCGGGGTCGAGCTGGTCGAGCATCCGCCCAATGGTCAAGGCGCCACCGCCATCCTGATGCTGAATATCCTGTCGCATTTCGATATCGCGGACATGGATCCGCTTGGTGCCGAACGCGCCCACATCGAGGCCGAGGCGGCCAAACTGGCCTATGACACGCGCAATCGTTTCATCGCGGATTCGCGCCACACCGAGCGATTGGACCACATGCTCGCCCCGGAGACAGCGGCTGCGCTGGCAGCGCTGATCCGGCAGGACACCGCCATGCCCGCCGCTGCGCCGCTGGCGGAATCCGTGCACAAGGACACGATCTATGTCACGGTGGTCGACAAGGACCGGATGGCCGTTTCGCTTATCTATTCCGTCTTTCACGGGTTCGGATCAGGCATCGCGACCGACAAGTTCGGGATTCTGTTCCAGTGTCGCGGGATGGGGTTCACCCTGCAGGAGGGCCACCCGAACGAGTTGGGCGGCGGCAAGCGCCCGATGCACACGATTATCCCGGGCATGCTTCGAGAAAACGGGCGGGTGACGATGCCGTTTGGCGTGATGGGCGGGGCCTATCAACCCAACGGACATGCCCGTCTGGTCAGCAACTTGCGTGATTTCGGAATGGGAATACAGGAGGCACTGGATGCGCCGCGATGCTTTTCGGATGCGGGCGACATGAAGGTCGAGCGGGGGTATTCTGACGTGGTGCGCCAACAGCTTGCCGATCTGGGCCATGCGGTATCGATACCGGATACGGCAATTGGCGGAGCGCAGGCAATCCGGATCACGGAGGACGGCGTCCTGGAAGGCGCAAGCGATCCGCGCAAGGACGGTTGTGCGCTTGGCTACTGAACCGCTATGCGAGGTCAGTTCAGCTGAAAATGCAGCGGGTAGGAGCCGTCTTCGAACGGTCCGAACATGTCGGGAATGTCGGGGTGATCAACCGGCTCTCCAGAATAATCCGCAACAAGATTTTGCTCGGACACGTAGGCCACATAGTAGGATTGATCATTTTCCGCGAGCAGGTGGTAAAATGGTTGGTCACGCACAGGACGACTTTCCTCGGGGATGGCCTGATACCACTCCTCGGTGTTTGCGAACTCGGGGTCTACGTCAAACACAACACCACGAAACGGGTGCTTCTTGTGACGGACAACCTGACCGAGATGATATTTTGCTCGTGTTCTCAGCATAATAATGGTGCCCCTACCCGTCCTAATTAACCTTTTCAAGTCGCGCTTGTCCAATAAATGCGTTCTGAATCAAAGAAACAGTCTGTGAACGGCGAATTGACAGTCATCTTTGCCTGAACTCTCTGCGCAGACCCCATCGCTGCGATGCTGCAGGCGCAAAGACCTGCCGACGGCATGACGGGTCATGCGGAATTGTGATTCCATACCGCGCAATTTTCCGCTAGGGTTTGACCAAAAAGGCAAGAGGCAGATGAGCAGAACTCTTCGCGCAATGATGCTGTTGCTGATTCTGGCATCCTGTGGTGGTGGGCACGAGCCGCCGCCAAAGAACATGGATGACGCATGCAGCATCGCGAAACAGCGACCGAAATACGTAAAGGCGTTCAAGGCGACCGAGCGTCGCTGGGGCGTTCCGATGCATGTGCAGATGGCGACGATCTACCAGGAAAGCCGGTTCCGCGGGAACGCGCGCACCCCGTACAACTATGTCCTCGGGGTCATTCCGATGGGCCGCCAAAGCAGCGCCTATGGCTATAGCCAGGCCCTTGATGGCACTTGGGACGATTACCGCGCCCAAACCGGCCGACGTAGTGCCAAACGTGACCGGATACGCGATGCAACCGACTTCATGGGCTGGTACATGAACCAGAGCCGCAAAAAGAACGGCATCGCTCTGACCGATACCAGAAATCAGTATCTGGCCTATCACGAAGGGCAAACCGGGTTTTCGCGTGGGACCTACAAGAACAAGAGCTGGCTGATGCGCGTCGCAGATCAGGTTCAGGACCGGTCGAACATCTATGCCGCGCAGCTCGCGAACTGCAAATCCGTGCGATAGCGGGAACGGGCGGTCTCATTCAGGCCGCCCACCCGCTTGGCGAATGACTACCGTTTCGAGCCTCGGCTACCGCTGCCCTTTGAGCTGAAGAGCGAGTTCCCCAGGTTCTGTCCCTTGGTCAGGACACCCAGCACCACGGTCGTCTGGCCACCCGCACCGTCGTGGATGACCCAGCTGCGCAGCTCCAGTGGAGTGCCCGAAAACTTCAGATCGATGCGCCCATAGTCGGGGTTCTTCGGATCCTGTGCCGTCACCACGGTCGATGTGCCGTCAAAGCTGTGCCCGACGACCATATTAGCCTGACCCAGGTTCACGCGCCGGTCTAGAATAATCGACAGGGGCGTACGCTTGAGCGGATAGCTTTCAGGCGGCTGGTTCGACTTGGGGTCATGGATCACCACGGCCCCGTTTCCGGCGACCACCGTTGCCCCGTTGGGCGGATCGTATTCAAAGCGCATACGCCCGGGCCGGTTCAGATAGAGTTGTCCGGTGGATTGACTGCCATCGTCATTGTATTGAGTGAACGGCGCCGTGACCGTCGTCAGCCCGTTGAGATATTTGGAAATGGTGGACAGCGGCACCTTGCCCTGCGCCTGTGCAGAGGTTGCCATCAAGGCCAGAACGAACCCGGCGAGAAGCTTTGTCATAGTATTCATATTGTTGAGATAACCCCGCCGGCCCATCGATTCATCCCCCGTTCTGTCACATCGGCGTGTTCCAGCCGCCCGACCCAGATCAGGAAAAATCGTGATAGAGGTCGAGATACGAGACAAGATCACTCGTCACCGTGTTCTTGAAGAGGATATCAAAATCTATGCCCGCACCGTCATTGATGGTGAGCACGGAATGCGCCCCGCCACCCGAACTTTGCACCGTGAAATCGTCCCGCACCAGTTCCGCCGCCCCAAATTCGAGCGTGTCGGCAAAATAGACGAAATCGCGTACCTTGTCCCGTTGCCTGTCAGTTGCCGGATTGAATCTGAACACATCAGCGCCGCTGTCTCCAAACAAAACGTCGCTGCCGCGACCGCCAACAAGCGTATCGTTACCATAGCCGCCCTTGAGCCGGTCCTTGCCGCCGCCGCCCAGCATCAGGTCTTCTCCATCCCCGCCCAGCAGCACATCGTCACCAGCACCACCGGCCAGAAGGTGCGAGCCCGGATCGGAATAATTCTCATCATCCTGCACGCGGCTGACGAGCCGGTCATTGCCCCTGCCACCATAAAGCTCGTCGGCGCCGTCCATGCCCAGCAAGGTGTCATCACCGTTGCCGCCATACAATTTGTCATCGCCATCGCGCCCAACGATCAGATCGTCGCCCTTTCTGCCCTTCAGAACATTCGGGCCTTCGACCCCCATGATCCGGTCATCGCGCGCGGATCCGCTGACTTCGAACACACCGTTTGCAAACCCATACGTCCAGCCGTTCATATTCGCCACGTTACCGTATATGGCCTGCAAGGCCTGGACATCTAATGGCCCGAGCGTGTCGGTCGGGGTGGGTGCCCAATTATATGACATCACCGTCTGGCTGCGGATATCGAGCGCATCCGCCAGGGTAAGATCACCACCATGGGTATGGGACAGACCGACGGAATGGCCGATTTCATGCAGCAGCGTTCCGATACCATTCCCAGACAGCTTGTCACCAGTGGTCACATCGATCACATAATCACCAGAAAGCGACGTGAGGTCGGTCACATACGGGTAATACGCCCAGCCGCCCCAATCTGATCCCGTGACCGTGTGAGCGTTAACCATCGCTTCGCCCGTGGTCTCGACAAACGTGATACCGGCCACCGCCTCGAACTGTGTCATCGCGGATCGCACGGCAGCTTTCTGTGCTTCCGACATGACCTGAACCCCGGTCGCCGCATAAGCCAGATCGCCAACCTCAGGCAGGTCTGCAGCGGTGTAGAAACTATAGCTGACAAAAACCGGAAACCCGAGATCTTCGGTCGCGTTCCAGCGGCGTTCCTCGGCGTCCAGATAAGCCAGAATAGAGGTATAGTCCGATACAACAGGCATTGTTCAATCCTTCACAAGTCACGCGCCGCCCGTTCAGAGCATATCGTCCGATCGGGCGGCGTTCCAGTCAACTTTGCTCAGGATTGTTCCGGCACCAGAATCTCGCGCTTGCCAACGTGGTTGGCGGTGGAAACGAGACCCTCGTCCTCCATCTGCTCCACGAGGCGGGCCGCCTTGTTGTACCCGATAGCGAGCTTACGCTGGATGTAGCTGGTCGAGCATTTGCGATCCTGGATCACCACCTGAACGGCCTGATCATAAAGTGCGTCTTCGCCATTGGTGTTGCCGCCAAGTCCCAGCACCGCGTCGATATTGCTTTCCTTGGCTTCGTCCGGCCCCTCGATCACACCACTCATATAGCTGGGCGGACCGTAGGATTTGAGATGGTTGACCACCTCTTCCACTTCTTCATCCGAGACAAACGGGCCATGACACCGCGTGATCTTGGCGCCTCCGGCCATATAGAGCATGTCGCCCATGCCCAAAAGCTGCTCGGCGCCCATTTCCCCGAGAATCGTACGGCTGTCAATTTTCGAAGTGACCTGAAACGAGATCCGCGTCGGGAAGTTGGCCTTGATCGTGCCGGTAATCACGTCGACCGACGGGCGCTGTGTCGCCATGATCAGGTGAATGCCCGAGGCTCGCGCCATTTGTGCAAGACGCTGGATGCAGGCTTCGATCTCTTTGCCCGCAACCATCATCAGGTCAGCCATCTCGTCGACGATCACGACAATGAACGGCATCGCTTCGGGCGCGAATTCTTCTGTCTCGAAAATCGGATCGCCGGTTTCATCGTCAAAGCCGGTCTGCACCGTGCGGCTGAACATTTCGCCCTTGGCCTGCGCGTCGCGGACCCGGCTATTGTATCCCTCGATGTTGCGCACGCCCATCTTGGACATCTTGCGATAGCGATCTTCCATCTCGCCAACGGTCCATTTCAGCGCCACAACCGCCTTCTTGGGGTCGGTCACCACAGGCGACAACAGATGTGGAATGCCATCATAGACCGACAATTCCAGCATCTTTGGGTCGATCATGATCAGGCGGCATTCTTCCGGCGTCAGCTTGTACAGCAGGCTCAGGATCATGGTGTTGATCGCAACGGATTTACCCGAACCCGTGGTCCCGGCGATCAGCAGGTGAGGCATCTTGGCCAGGTTGGCAACGATGGGATCGCCACCGATATCCTTGCCCAGGGCCAGTGGCAGGCGCATGTTGCTGTCGCCAAAGTCACGCGCCGCGAGGACCTCGCGCAGAACGCACATTTCGCGGTTTTCGTTGGGCAACTCGATACCAATGACCGACCGGCCCGGCACGGTGCTGACCCTTGCAGACAACGCCATCATCGATCGGGCGATGTCATCGGAAAGACCGATCACGCGGCTGGCCTTGAGGCCCGGCGCCGGCTCCAGTTCGTACATCGTGACCACGGGGCCGGGGCGCACGCTGACGATCTCGCCTTTCACCCCATAGTCATCCAGCACGTTTTCCAGCATCCGCGCGTTTTCCTCAAGCGCCTCATCGCTCAAATGATGGCGCTTGATCGTGGAGGGGCTGGCCAACAGGTTGAGCGGCGGAAGCTCGAATTCGTTAGAACTCTCGTCAAAGGCCAAGGCAGGCTGCGCCTCGGCCTGGGCACGGCGCGACGGCGCAGGGGCTTTGCGCAGCGGGTTCAGCACCACCTTGCGCGGTTCCGCCACCGGAATTGTCGGCAACTCGGATTTCGGCGGTTCCGCCAGTGGCAGGATGTTCTCGGGTTTCTCGGCCTCGATCAGCGTATCCTCGGGCGCGAGCATGGCCGGGTCGATCATCGCCGGTCCCGACGCGGCGTCTCCCTGCGATGCTGAAGCCGGCGCGTGCAGCATCGGTTCCGGCGGCAATTCCGCGTGCGCCGCAGTCAAAGGCGGCTCCGGACGCATTCCCGATGAGCGCGACGTGTCCAGCAGCAACGGATCCGGGCCGCGCCCCCGGCCCTTGGTCAACGGGCGTGTCGGATCCGGTTTGGGTTCGCCCGGCAGGATCCGAGACCGCACGGCATCGGCAATCTTGGCACGGATGCGGTCATCGCCGGGCATGTCGTCATACCCATCGATCTCCTGCGCTTCGAGCAGTTCAGCCTGCGGCATCGGATCGGCCCGGCGCATCAGCGAGGGCATCCGCGACAGGAAGCCGCCGCGTTCTTCGGGCTCTTCGTCGATATCGTAGTCGTCCAGCATGTCCAGTTCGGGATCATCAGCAACCCGCCGAATGGTAAAGGCGTCGTCATCGTCATCTTCATACTCGGCATCCGCACGCATGACGCGACGCTCTGCGAACTGCGCCGCGCGGTCCCGCGCCGCGCTGGCGGCGGTCACTGCCCCCCGGCCAAGTGCTCCGCGCAACCAGCTATAGCCCATGATCACGCCATAGAGCGACAGGCGCAGACCACGGCCGACTTCGGCACGGGTAAACCCGAACACGTAGGCCGCCAGTGACACCATGCAGATCGCCGTCAGAAACGACATCAGCTTCAGTGCCAGGTGCGACCCGATCGGCAACAAGGTCAGCAGCACGCCCATCACCGTATCGCCGAACAAACCACCCAACCCAAAGCTGTGGGTCGCGCGCCATTCGGCACCGGGCACCAGCGTCGCGGCATAGATCGAAGCCAAAGCGATGGCGATGGGGGCAAAGATCACCCTGCCAACGGCACGGTCTTCGCCCATGTGGAAGGCAAACCGCGCACCCCAGACCAGACAGACCAATGCGATGCCCCAGCTGCCCCAGCCGACGATCATGAACAGTGGCGCGGCAATCGAAGCCCCGATCTGGCCCATCCAGTTCTGCACCGGTGCATCCGTCGAGACCATCCAATTAGGATCATCCGGCGTATAGGAGGCGATCATCGCCGCCGCCGCCATCCCCAGGCAGATCAGGACAATCCCCAGCAGTTCCTTGCCGCGCTTTTCGATTGCCGCCTGCATGTTGCTATCCAGCAAAGGATCCCGGCTGCGTGTGTGATATGCCATAACTACCCTCGATCTACCTGTACAAACAGTCGCGCAGCTGAGTAAGCCCGCTCTGCGTGTCGTTTCTTGGAGCCACCATCGCGACCCGTATGTATCCCTCACCGGGGTTTTCACCCCGTTTCCCTTGCGCCAGATATGCGCCCGGAAGAACGCGAACCCCGGTTTCCTTCCACAGCTTCAGCGCTGCGGCCTCGCCATCTTCGACCGGCATCCAGAGAAAGAAACCGGCTTCTGGCGGCATGTAGCCCTGGACAGTGCCCATGACTTCATCTGCAACCGTGTATTTCTCGCGATACAACGCCCGGTTTTGGGTGACATGATCCTCGTCTGCCCAGACGGCGGCAGCGGCGGCTTGCAAAGGGTCCGGCAGCGGAGCGCCTGCATAGCTGCGCAACAACTTGATCTGCGCGATGCTCTCGGGCCCGCCCGCAACAAAACCTGACCGCAACCCCGGCAGGTTCGAACGCTTGGACAGCGAATGAAAAATCGTCACCCGTTCCGGATTTGCCCCAACATCCTGCGCGACCTGCAAGGCACCGGACGGAGGCGTGTCGCGATAAATTTCGGAGTAGCACTCGTCAGCAAAAATCCGGAAATCATACTGCTCCGCGAGAGAGATCAGATTTGCCCAATAGTCCCGGCTCGCCACCGCGCCCTGCGGGTTGGCGGGCGAACAGACATAGGCAATCGCGGTCCGGTTCAGCACATCCGCCCCGACCGACGCGTAATCCGGCAAGTGTCCGGTGGCAGCGGTGGCGGGCACAAAAATCGGCTCGGCCCCGACCGAAATCGCTGCGACCATATAGGCCTGATAAAATGGGTTCGGCGTCAGGATCGCAGGTTTCTGGCCGTTCATTGTCTCGGGGCACAGTGCCATTGCGGCGTTGTAGAGCCCTTCGCGCGTGCCGTTCAGGGCCATGATCTGCCGGTCCGGATCCAGCGTAACGCCATAGCGGCGTGCCACCCAATCCGCCATGGCGCCGCGCAACGTCTCGGTCCCATCGTTCTGAGGATAAGAATTGAAACCGGCGGCGTTTTCGACAATCACATCCGTAACCCATTGAGGAAACGCATGTTTTGGTTCTCCAATGGTCATATGAACGACCTCGCCGCCGGGCGTGTGAACGTCCAGGAGCGCGCGCAGGCGCGGAAATGCGTATTCCGGTAGGTTCGAAAACCGCTCGGGTAGGTTCATGTTGCTGCCTCAGGTCGGGATCATTTGCGCCCCGTTAGCAGTAGAGTACAGATGCCGTGCGCGTCCGTCCAGACAAAGGGTGGTCAGAAACCGGATTTGTGGCTTTCAGGCCAAAGCGGCCTCGGCCGCCGCGCCAAGCCGCAACAATGCCTCTTCGCCATTTGGCGCGCCCATAAGCGAAATGCCACAGCTGGGCGTACCGGTCGGCAGAGTCAACGCGCACAACCCCATCAGGTTGCCGATACGGGTATTGCGCAGCGTCAGCAGGTTTTCGGTCACGTAATACTCCCCATCCGACAGCAGCCGCTCCATGTTCGGAGGCAGGTTCGGTGCGGTGGGGCAGAGGATTGCGTCAAATCCTGCGGTGTGGTCTTGCCAAGCAGCCCGCGCGGCGCGGAGTTTGGCCCACGCGGCGACGTAATCGGGGCCAGAAAATGTTGCGCCTGCGCGAAACCGGTCTCGGATCTGCTCATACATCAAGTCCGGGTTCGCCTCGATCGCATCACGCCATAAACCATAGGCTTCGGCGGTGTAAAGTACCCCGCTCAGCGCCATCGCATCGGTGAGTTCGGGAACGACGATCCGCTCGACCTTGGCACCGGCCCCGGCGAAACAGTTAACGGCTGCATCAAAGGCCGCACGCGGAGCATCGCGCAGATCATCCGGCGCCACGGTTTGAAGCACTCCCAGCCGCCGCCCCTTGAGCGATGCGCCCCGCAAATCTGCCGCTTGCCCCGCTTCCAGCGCCGCCAGCATCAGCGACGCATCCTCGACGGTGCGGCCCAACGGACCAATTGTATCAAATTTCAGGCACAGCGGCACGACACCCGCAAGGCTGACACGCCCGGATGTGGTTTTCAATCCGACAAGATCGTTCCACGCCGCAGGTATCCGCACCGACCCGCCGGTATCCGAGCCGATGCCGATGGCCGAAAGCCCAAAGGCCACCGATGTCGCGGCTCCGGAGGACGACCCGCCCGGCACGGCATTGGCATCGTTCGCGCAAGGTGGCGTCGCGGTCACCGGGTTATAACCCAGACCGGAAAAGGCCAGTTCGCTCATATGCGTCTTGCCAAGACAGACCGTGCCCAATGCGGAGGCGTTGCGCAGCACCTCGCAATCGGCATCCGGCACCCGGTCTTTCAACAAGGCGGATCCGGACTCGGTGGCAATGCCCGCGCTGTCGAACAGGTCTTTCCAGCTGATCGGTACGCCATCCAGCGGCGACAGCCGGCGACCGCTTTGCGCCCGTTCCTTTGCAGCCCGGGCCTCGGCCATGGCTCGATCATGGGTCACGCGGGCAAATATCCTGTCGCGCAGGGGGTGGGCGTCGATCGCATCAAGATAGGTCTGCGTCAGCGCCACGGGATCAATGTCACCGCCGGCAATGCCACGTCCAAGAGCGCCGGCGCTTTGTGTCAACCAATCCTGCATGTCGCGCTCCCTGAAGCCATCGTGGCGACCCTAGCGACAGCTCCGCGTATGGACAATCCCGCAAGCAAGGTCATATTGCCGGTCATGGAAACAGACACCGACATCATCATTGTGGGCGGCGGGCTGAATGGTCCGGCGCTGGCGCTCGCGATGGCACAGACCGGCCACCGGGTCACGGTGATCGACGCCCTGCCGACAGAGACCAGAGGAGATGCGGCCTTTGACGGACGCGGCTATGCGCTGGCGCTGGCCTCGCAGAGGTTGTTGTCGGTGATTGGCATCTGGGATCGGGTCGTCGCGGACGCGCAGCCGATGTTGGAAATCAAGGTGACGGATGGTCATGCGGGGCAAGGCCCATCGCCATTCTTCATGCATTTTGATCATGCCGAGATCGAAGAAGGCCCGATGGGATACATGGTCGAGGACCGGCATCTGCGCCCGGCATTTCTCGACGCGATGAATTCGGAACCGGGCATTGCCCAGATCAGCGGCCGCAGTGTGGTGGCGCAATCTGTCGTCGCTGCGGGCGCATCCGTAACACTGGATGACGGCGCACAGGTCACCAGTCGCATCCTGATCGGATCCGATGGTCGCAACAGCGGCACCGCGGCGCGCGCCGGGATCAAACGCACCGGATGGGACTATGGGCAGACCGCGCTGGTTTGCGCCATTGCTCATGAAAAGCCCCATGAGGGCATCGCGCATCAGTTTTTCATGCCACCGGGGCCACTTGCCATTCTCCCCCTGACCGGAAATCGCAGTTCCATCGTCTGGAGCGAGCGCGCACAGGATGCCAAACGGATCAATGCGCTGGACGACCAAGGCTATCTGGCCGCATTGCATCCCCGGTTCGGCGATTTTCTGGGAGATATTTCACTGGCCGGAGGGCGTTTTACCTATCCGTTGAATCTGACCATCGCCAACCGGTTTGTTGACGACCGCCTTGCGTTGATCGGCGATGCAGCACATGGGGTACACCCGATCGCGGGTCAGGGGCTGAATGCCGGGCTGCGTGATGTGGCGGCCCTGGCTGAGACCCTGACGATGGCAACCCGGCGCGGCGAGGACATTGGTGCGCAATCGGTCCTGGAGCGGTATCAGCAATGGCGGCGCTTTGACACAACCACGCTGGCCCTCGCGACCGATGCGTTCAACCGGCTGTTTTCAAACGACAACGCATTGCTTCGTATGGGGCGGGATCTGGGCATGGGACTGGTCAACGCCGTTCCCCGGCTGAGGCGCGGTTTCATCCGCGAAGCGGCCGGGCTGACCGGCGATCTGCCGCGCCTGATGCAAGGCAAGGCCATCTGAGCTTGGCGCTGCTCTTGTCAGAGCGGCAGTTGTCAAAAAACTGGCGCGACTCGACCTTGCTTGCCCGCACCGCGCGTCAAGTGCCTGTACGCTGAAAGAACCGCGGCTGGCGAAACACCTGGCGCAGTTGTCGTTCGACGGTGTCTGCATCACCGCTTTCGCCCTGTCGGAACGGGCGGGACAGCAATACAGCGCGAAGCGATTTTTCGCGCGCCTTCAGCCGTTGAATCTCCACCCTGATGTCGTCCAGCTCTTTCACGGGTTGGTACGTTATGGTCATCTGCCGTTCCTCTCATTGCGAGGATCACCAAAGCAGGTGAAGTCTAAGACGGAGTTAAGGGCGGCAAGAATCCCTGCCTCAATCCAGCTCTCGCGCCTCGTCCACCAGCATGATGGGGATGCCATTTCGGATCGGAAAGGCAAGACCGGCAGACTTGGAAATCAATTCCTGGTTCGCTGCATCATAGCGCAATGTGGTCTGTGTCTGCGGGCAAATCAGCGCCTCGAGCATGCGACGGTCAAACCCGGTCCCGGTTTCGGTCATTGCAACAGTTCCTTATGTTCGCCACCGCCACGCAGGGCGTATTCAATCAATGTAACCAAGGTCTCGCGGCGGGTTTCGAGGCTGCGCGCCTCGAGCAGCGCCTGTTTCTCTTCGGGCCCGAAATTCAGCAGCATCGACAGCGAATTGATCAACAGCTCATCCTCGGCCTCCTTGATCGTCTCCCAGTCCGTCGACAGTTGTTGCGTCGAAAAATACCGGTCAAGCAGATCAAGAAACCGAACACGATCAAGGCCCTCGTCGGATTCGATCGGACCAAGATCGCGATCAAACCCGTCCCAGGTGATTTCGAAACGGCGATAGGGGCAGAACCCCTCGTTTTCAACTTTGGTGCGAAAGCGCGAGACGCCGGTGAGCGTGATCATGTACCGACCATCCTCGGTTTCCGAGAATTGGGTGACACGCCCGGCACATCCGATGCTATGAACCGCGCCTTGCGAACCGGGGAGCGGATTTGGCTGCACCATGCCAATCAGGCGTTGCGGCGTTTTCAACGCATCTTCGAACATCTGCAAGTAGCGCGGCTCGAAGATGTGCAACGGCAATCTGGACCGCGGCAACAGCAGTGCCCCGGGGAGCGGGAACACGGCGAGGGTGTCCGGCAGGTCTGCGGCTCTTAACATGCAGATGACTGTAGCCTTGTTGCGACGTTAGGCAAATATCATCGAGCTGAGTTTTCGCCGCCCGTTCAGAACAACCGGATCGTTGGGTTTGAGCGCGTCGAAAATGGTAAAGAGCTGGGTCTTGGCAGCCCCGTCATTCCACTCACGGTCGCTGCGGAAAATCTCGAGCAACTGATCGACAGCCTGTTGAACATCGCCTCCCGCATGCAGGGCGAGCGCCAGGTCAAACCGTGCCTGGTGGTTGCCGGGGTCGGCTTCGACCGCAGCCGTCAACTCGGCAATCGGGCCGGCATCGGCAGCCTGGCGCGCCAGTTCGATCTGTGCATGGGCCGCTTCCAGTTCCGCGCTGTTCGAGATCTCGGCAGGGGCCCCGTTCAGGATCGCTTCTGCCTGATCCAGATCGTCCATCGCGATATGTGCCCGCACCAGCCCACCATAGGCACCAGCATGCTTTGGCTCTTCGGCAAGGATAGCGGAAAATGTCTGTGCTGCATCCACGGCAGCGCCCTCGGTCAGCATTTCTTCGGCCGCCTCGACGGCCGCGTCGAGCGATTCGCCCGGAGCCTCGCCGCCGCCCGCAGTTACGACACGGTCGACAAAGGCCTTGATTTCGGATTCCGGTTGCGCGCCTTGAAAGCCATCGACCGGTTGCCCCTTGTAGAAGGCATAGACAGTCGGGATCGACTGGATCTGCAACTGACCCGCGATCGCCTGCGCTTCATCCACGTTCACCTTGACCATCCTGACTGCGCCTTTGGCAGCAATCACCGCCTTCTCAAGTATCGGGCCAAGCGTCTTGCAGGGGCCACACCAGGGTGCCCAGAAATCGACGATGACGGGCGTCGTCTGAGAAGCTTCGACCACATCCGCCATAAAGCTGGCCTCGGTGGTGTCCTTGATCAGGTCTGCGGGCACATCCGTGCCGGTCGATAGTTCAAGCATGTCGATATCTCCCTGGAGTTTGCGCTCTATATGAAAGGTGTCGCGGCAGAAACCAAGGGGTCACGCGGGAAAATGGCGCTTCGCCTTGCCCTAAAGATCAAAAGTCGCAAAGACCGGCGCGTGATCACTGGGTTTTTCCCAGCCGCGCGCGTCCCGAAGGATGCGGCTGGAATGTCCGGCCGCGGAAATATCCGGCGTCGCCCAAACGTGATCAAGCCGCCGCCCCTTGTCTGCCGCCGACCAGTCGCGCGCCCTGTAGGACCACCAGCTGTACAATTGCCCCTCCGGAATGTCCTGGCGGGTGATATCGACCCAGCCCCCCGCATCCTGCGTCTGAGCCAGATGTTCAACTTCGATCGGGGTGTGGCTGACCACCTTCAAGAGCTTCTTGTGGCTCCAGACATCGTCTTCGCGCGGGGCGATATTGAGATCGCCGACAAGGATGGATTTGGTGGGCCTTTCGGACTGAAACCAGTCCCGCATCTCGGTCAGATAATCGAGCTTCTGGCCAAATTTCTCGTTCTTCTCGCGATCCGGGACATCCCCGCCTGCTGGAACATAGAAATTGTGGATCGTCACTCCGTTTTCCAGCCGCCCCGCGATATGACGGGCATGACCCAAGGTGGCGAAATCCTTGTCGCCGGCCTCTACCATCGGCAGGCGGGACAGGATCGCAACGCCGTTGTACCCCTTTTGCCCCCGCGCAACCATGTGGGTGTAACCAAGTGCTGCGAACCCTTCGGTCGGAATCTTGTCGACGGGCGATTTGCACTCCTGCAAACACAGCACATCGGGAGCTTCCTCCTGCAGCAGCTTGAGCACGATTGGCTCGCGCAGCCGAACCGAGTTGATGTTCCATGTGGCCAGCGAAAAACTCATATGCGGTGTCCGATCCTCAGCGATTTGCGCAAACCTAAGCGTCGCGAACAATGGTGGCCAGCACCAAATGCGCCAGGTCGGCAACCCCACGCCGGGCCACAGCGCGTTCAGGCTTGAAACAGGGATTGGAAGGTAGACAATCTACAGACATAGATCGTGTTCCCCGCCGCTCTCGGGCAAGCCCGAGACAAAAAAATGGCCGGGTGCGAAACCCGGCCAAGTCCAACAGGGAGGTTGCATGTCATTGCCCGGACATACACGGGATGGATTGATCATAGCAGTGCCACGAAAAGCAGTCTGTGATCCGCAACAATCTTTTCAACCATAACGTGTAGTATCAAATATGTAAATAATTCATGTCACGCGACCAGTCGATATCCGCCAGATTCCGTCACGAGAAGCCGGGCATTCGACGGATCCGGCTCGATTTTCTGGCGCAGACGGTAGATGTGGGTCTCGAGCGTATGGGTCGTGACGCCCGCATTATAGCCCCAAACCTCGTGCAAGAGCACTTCACGCGCCACAACGCCATCGGTTGACCGGTAAAGAAACTTGAGAATGCTGGTTTCCTTCTCGGTCAGGCGAATCTTGCGATCCTCTTCGGTGATCAGCATCTTCATCGAAGGCTTGAACGTATACGGGCCGAGCTGAAAAACCGCATCCTCGGATTGCTCGTGCTGGCGCAACTGCGCCCGGATGCGCGCCAGCAACACCGGAAACTTGAACGGTTTGCTCACATAATCATTCGCTCCTGCATCCAGACCGAGTATTGTATCCGCATCGCTGTCATGCCCGGTCAGCATCAGGATCGGTGATTTGATACCCTGCTTGCGCATGAGGCGGCACAATTCGCGCCCATCCGTGTCGGGCAAACCCACGTCTAGAATAATCAGGTCATAGAGAGCTTCCTTGCTGCGCTCCATCGCGGCCTGACCATCGCCGGCCTCGAACACATCGAAATCCTCGGTCAGGATAAGCTGTTCACTCAGCGCCTCGCGCAGATCGTCGTCATCGTCCACCAGCAAGATCTTCTTGAGTTGTGGCATCGGGCGGTTCTCCTGTCTGATCTCGGCGGTGATTCCGGCATCTGCATCGCTGGCCTCAAATGGCAGCGGCAGACTGGCCGAGAATCCGCGAATTCTGATGCCGGGATTGGCGTCTGATCTCGCTCACAGATGTGTGCAGAAACGTGAAGGGGCAAGAAATGCTGCAAATCTTCACGGTGACGTGTCCCGGATCAGAGAAATGTTTCACATTCTGTCAAACACATCAGCGGCGTACCACCTGCGCGGTATGACGCGGACTTCGTTGGGCGATGGTAGCGCAGTCAATTTCGATCCGCCAATACGGATGATATATGGGCCCCGGATTGAACCGAGGCCCGTTTTAGAGTTTCGATCAGTGGACGACCACGTCATCCGGTCTCGGGCGATCGGTGGTTCCCAACCTTTCACCGATGATGAGACCTTCCGCCCCTGACGAAACGGGAACTCTGTCCCCATCGCGGATTTCGCCGGCCAGAAGCGCTTCGGCCAATGGGTTCTGCAAGGCCCGCTGGATTACCCGCTTGAGCGGTCGTGCGCCAAACACCGGGTCATAGCCTTCATCCGCGAGCCATTTCATCGCAGAGTCGTCCAGCTCGAGCGCGATCTTGCGCGCGACAAGACGCTGTTTCAGAAGACCCAGCTGGATTTCGACGATGCCATCCATGTTCGCGCGATCCAGGCGATCAAAGATGATCGTCTCGTCCAAGCGGTTCAGGAACTCGGGGCGGAAGTGCGCCCGCACCGCATCCATCACGTCACGCTTGGCCTCGGATGCATCCGCGCCGTCGGGCAGTTGGCTGAGCGCCTGCGCCCCAAGGTTGGACGTCAGGATGATCAGCGTCTGCTTGAAGTCCACAGTGCGGCCCTGCCCATCGGTCAGGACACCATCATCAAGAACCTGCAACAGCACGTTGAACACATCCGGGTGAGCCTTTTCGACCTCGTCGAACAGAACCACCTGATAAGGACGTCGCCGTACCGCTTCGGTCAGAACACCGCCCTCGTCATAGCCGACATAGCCCGGAGGAGCACCGATCAGACGCGCGACACTGTGCTTTTCCATGAACTCGGACATGTCGATGCGGACCATCGCACTGTCGTCGTCAAACAGGAATTCCGCCAACGCCTTGGTCAACTCGGTCTTACCGACACCAGTCGGGCCAAGGAACAGAAAACTGCCGAGCGGGCGGTTCTCGTCCTGCAGTCCGGCCCGTGCACGACGCACAGCGTTGGATACAGCACGGACAGCCGTATCTTGTCCGATCACCCGCTTGTGCAACCCGTCTTCCATGCGCAGCAGCTTTTCCCGCTCGCCTTCCAGCATCTTATTCACCGGAATGCCGGTCCAGCGTTCGACCACCGAGGCGATCTGTTCCGGGCGCACCTTTTCCTCGACCATGACGCCGTTGGCTTCGCTCTCCTCGGCCTGCTTCAGCTTTTTCTCAAGCTCCGGGATCACGCCGTAAGACAGCTCACCCGCCTTGGCTAGATTGCCTTCACGCTTGGCGATGTCCAACTCGGCACGCGCCTGTTCAAGATGCTCCTTGAGATCGCGGGCACCCGCCAGCTTGTCGCGTTCGGCCTGCCATTGTGCGGTCATCTCGGCGGATTTTTCCTGCAACTCGGCCAGGTCCTTTTGCAGGATTTCCAGACGGTCCTTGCTGGCGGTATCGTCCTCAAGCTTGAGCGCCTGTTCCTCGATCTGCAACTGCAGGATCTGGCGATCCAGCTGGTCCAGTTCCTCGGGCTTGGAATCGACCTCCATCCGCAACCGGCTGGCAGCTTCGTCCATCAGGTCGATTGCCTTGTCCGGCAGGAAACGGTCGGTGATGTAGCGATGCGACAGGGTTGCGGCCGCCACAAGCGCCGCGTCCGAAATATCGACCCCGTGGTGCACCTCGTACTTTTCCTTGATGCCCCGCAGAATGCTGATCGTGTCCTCGACCGTGGGTTCTTGTATCAGGACAGGCTGAAAACGACGGGCCAGCGCCGCGTCCTTTTCCACGTACTTGCGGTATTCGTCCAGCGTTGTCGCACCGATGCAATGCAATTCGCCTCGCGCCAGTGCAGGTTTGATCAGGTTCGCCGCGTCCATTGCGCCATCGGATTTGCCCGCGCCAACCAGCGTGTGCATTTCGTCGATGAACAGGATGATTTCGCCCGCGGCCTCGGTGACCTCGGTGAGAACAGCCTTGAGCCGTTCCTCGAATTCGCCGCGATACTTGGCACCGGCAATCAGCGCGCCCATGTCAAGCGCCAACAGCTTCTTGTCACGCAGAGATTCCGGCACGTCGCCATTGATGATGCGCAGCGCCATGCCTTCGGCGATTGCGGTCTTACCCACGCCGGGTTCCCCGATCAGAACCGGATTGTTCTTGGTCCGGCGGCTGAGAACCTGCATCGCGCGGCGAATTTCTTCATCGCGACCGATGATCGGGTCGATCTTGCCTTCGCGCGCCGCTTCGGTCAGATCACGCGCGTACTTCTTGAGCGCGTCATAGCCTTCTTCGGCAGTGGCGCTGTCGGCGGTGCGTCCCTTGCGTATGTCGTTGATCGCCTCGTTCAGTTTCTGGGCCGTGACGTCGCCTGCATCGAGGGCCTCCTTGGCCTTGGACTTGACCATGCACAGCGCCATCAGCATCCGCTCTACGGGAACAAAGCTGTCGCCGGCCTTGGTGGCGATTGCTTCGGCCTCGACCAACACCTTTCCGGTGGTGCCGTCCATGTAAATCTGGCTCGCATCGCCACTGACCTGCGGGATTTTCGAAACCGCCGTTTCCACAGCCTCGACCACACGCGCAGGGTTGCCACCAGACCGTGTGATCAGGTTGCTTGCCAGCCCCTGATCGTCATCCATCAATGCCTTGAGAATATGCTCCGGCGCCAGCCTCTGATGCCCCTCGCGCAATGCGATCGTCTGCGCAGCCTGCACGAATCCGCGCGCACGCTCGGTGAACTTGTTCAAGTCCATCTTTCTCTCCTTTTCAAAGCGCCCGTGTGTGCGACGCCTGCCAGGCAGCACGTCATCGATTGGGCCTCGCAATAAATTTGGGAATTGAACTGCGATTTCGCAAGAGGTTTGATGTCGGTTTTTGAATCGAATTCCAGAGACCAAGCGTACCAGCGGACGCGGAATCTGCACCCTGTGCCCGGCCGCGGCAGATGGGCCGTTAAACCTCTCTGGTCCCGCTCATGAGGCTATGCAATGATCTGAAGATGGACATGCTGAAGCGCCCGGCGTCGCAGATCGGGGGTGTCACCACGTACCCGCTCGGCGACATATTCGCGATGGTAAAGGCCACCGGAGTAACGATGGCCCTATTTTCCGAGTTGTTCTAGCAACGATGCGCCGTTCAGGTGGATATCCTTTTGACTTTACCGCGGTCGCGAGGAGGACTAGAAGCCTCAGGATTTCAAAGCCTCGGGGTACACATGTCCGATGACCGCCTGATCGTTGCTCTTGACGTTCCCACTGCCTTGCAGGGCCTGGAGTTGACCCAGCAGATTGGCGATGCCGTCAACTTCTACAAGATCGGGCTGGGGATGCTGACCGGCGGTGGGCTGGCGCTGGCCAACGAACTGAAACAGGAACATGGCAAGCGCATCTTTCTGGACATGAAGCTGTTTGACATCGGCGCAACGGTAGAAGCCGCCGTTCGCGGGCTGGCGCAATATGATCTGGATTTCCTGACGGTGCACGGCGACCCGCACGTGGTTCGGGCCGCCAAAGAGGGTGCAGCGGGCAGTGATCTGAAAATTCTGGGCGTGACGATTTTGACCTCGCTTGACCGTGCTGATCTGGACGCCGGGATGATTGTTGCAGGCGCCGTTCCCGAATTGGTGGTCGAGCGCGCGGCGCGCGCGCTGGACGCCGGGGCCGATGGTGTCATCGCGAGTCCGCGGGAGGCCGCCGCAATCCGCGCATTGCCCCAGGCCGAAGGCCGGCTGATCGTGACCCCCGGCGTCCGCCCGACCGGAACAGCACTGGGGGATCAGAAGCGGGTGGCGACACCGGCAACGGCAATCGCGGACGGAGCCGATCATATCGTCGTTGGCCGCCCGGTCTGGACGTCCGAGGATCCAAGGGCAGCCGCAACGGCGATCCTCGCAGAGATGGGCAGCCCACAGGCGATCCTTCCCAACCGGGAATAGGTGATTTATCCGCCTGTGCCCCCAAAAGCACATCCT
Source organism: Sedimentitalea todarodis (assembly GCF_032595355.1). NCBI lineage: Bacteria > Pseudomonadati > Pseudomonadota > Alphaproteobacteria > Rhodobacterales > Paracoccaceae > Sedimentitalea > Sedimentitalea todarodis. Next base: position 41,068 of record NZ_JASMWN010000012.1, read on the forward strand.
GAAGGTGTATTTAGCAGGTCCGGTATTCCTGACTTTCAATTTTGGGGATTATGGGTGACGCTAGGTCAACGGATACTCCCCAACGAACCTTTTCTTCCTGTGGTTCGTTACCTCCCCCCGCCTCAGCAGCGGGGGGTCTTTCCATGAATCGCCTGCTTTCCTGAGCTTTCGGCCAGGTAGGTGCGCAGTTGAGCGGCGAAATGCGGCACGGCCAGCCGATGATCGCAGTATTCTTCAGGCGGCATCAGGCTCCACCCCTGCCCTTCGTTCCCAAATATTATCTGGTGCTGCAGGTGCCGTGGCCGGTGTGCCGCGAAGAACCACATCGTCCCGAGCGGTCGTTCATAGTGCCGTGCCCAGACCAGATCCCGCTCCTGCAAGGTTAGCCCGACCTCTTCATGGGTCTCGCGCAGCGCGCATTGCGCAGCGGTCTCCGCGCCTTCGCGACCGCCACCGGGCAGGTCCCAGTAATCCGGCCAAGGAATATCCGGCCGATCATCCCGGCGGATCACCAACAGGTCATTGCCCAGAAACAGGGCCAACTTTGCACCAGAAAACTCCATGATTCGGGTGTTGTCTCCGAAAATTGCGCTGACGCCCGAAAGCGTCCTGCTGTACCATGCACCGATATAGTAACGAATTGTGAAACGGATACCGCATCCATGCCATCACTCTGCCGGGATTGCCTGCACCAGATGCAAAGCGACGCCACCCGCTGTGCACGCTGCGGCGGTCCACGCATGCTGCGGCACCCGGAACTCTTTGACCTTTCTATCGCCCATATGGATTGCGATGCGTTCTATGCTTCGGTAGAAAAACGCGACAACCCCGAATTGGCGGACAAGCCGGTGATCATCGGAGGCGGCCGCCGGGGAGTCGTATCAACGGCCTGCTATGTCGCCCGGATACGCGGTGTGCATTCGGCGATGCCGATGTTTCAGGCGCTCAAACTGTGCCCGGACGCGGTGATCATCAAACCCCGGATGAATGCCTATGTAGAGGCCAGCCGCCAGATTCGCGCGATGATGGAAGAACTGACCCCGGCCATTCAGCCTCTGTCGCTGGACGAGGCATTCCTCGACCTCGGCGGCACGGCCCGTCTGCACGGCGCGCCCCCTGCCGTCATGCTCGCGCGATTGACCAAGCGCATGAAAGACGAGATCGGGCTGACTGGGTCGATCGGTTTGTCGCACAACAAGTTCCTGGCCAAGGTTGCCTCGGATCTCGACAAGCCGCGCGGCTTCTCGGTGATCGGCAAGGCCGAAACCGCTGCGTTCCTGCATGACAAACCGGTTCGCCTGATCTGGGGCATCGGCCCCGCGGCACAGGCGTCGCTCGACAAGGCCGGGATCCGGACGTTCTCCGATTTGCTGCGGTGGGACCGCACGGCACTGTCGGCCCGGTTCGGCGCGATGGGGGAGCGGCTGTGGCACCTCGCCAGAGGACAGGACCGACGCCGGGTCTCCGCGCATGAACCGGTCAAATCGATCAGCAACGAAACGACGTTCTTTGAAGACACCGGCAATCCGGACCTGCTGGACGGCCACCTGTGGCGCATGGCCGAAAAGGTGTCTGACCGCGCCAAGGCAAAGCGTATTGCAGGGCGGGTGGTGATGCTCAAGCTGAAGCGATCCGATCACCGCAGCCTAACCCGCCGGCAGGCCCTGCGCGACGCGACACAGATGGCCGACACAATCTATCGAACCGCGCGGGCGCTGTTTGATCAGGCGTCGGATCAGGGCCCGTTCCGGCTCTTGGGGTGCGGGCTAAGCGATCTGGTTCCCGAGACCGAGGCCGACAAGTCGGGCGATCTGCTGGATCCTGGGGCGAGACAGCGCAGCGGTGCCGAACGCGCTACCGATGCGATCCGCGAGAAGTTCGGAGCCGACGCGATCAGGAAAGGGCGGTCGCTACGCTGAAATCTGGCGACCGCATTGCCCGAGACCGTTTCGCGTTTGACCTGAATCGCCGAACGCTCTAATCAGAAACCCATAGGGGTGCACGACCGTCGATACCCCGAATGGGCTGATCCTCAAGCTGCCTCAGCCCGGCAAGCATGGGTGCGCTGACGCCGGATTCAACCTGAATCCGGGCATGCATCGCCTCACTCATCACCAATTGCACAGAAAGTTCGCGGCTCATCGCCTCGAGCCGGCTTGCAATATTGACGGTGTTGCCGACCACCGCGAATTCAAGCCGGTTCGCGCCCACATCACCCAACACGACCGGCCCAAAGTGCAGACCAAAGCTGACCTGAATGGGCGGCTCGCCCTGCGCCGCGCGTTCGCCGTTCCACCTGTCGACCGCCTCCATCATCCGTTTGGCGCATTCGAGAGCGTTGCTGGCATCGCGCTCGCCCGGCATCGGCGTGCCAAAGGTGGCCATGAGCCCGTCGCCCAGATACTTGTCCAGCGTCCCCTGGTGGCGGAACACCTCGGTCTCCATCCGCGCATGAAACGCGCGCAGGGTCTCGATCAACTGTTGGGGCAAGCGTGTGGCGGCATAGGCGGTGAACCCGACGATGTCGACGAACAGAACCGCGACGTCATGGCTTCGTATCTCTTTGAGAGGGTCGTCGTTATGTGACAGTTCTTCGACCACGTTTGGCGAAAAGTATCGTGACAGGTTGGTTCTCTCTCGCTCAAGCACAGCGTTGTCCAGAAGCAGCCGATTGAACCGACGCACCGACAGGGCCAGCGTGAAGGCGACGATGAGGAACAGGATGATTTCCTGTACACGCAAGCCAAAATCGATGTTGTTCGGGTCCAGCATCTGCGCCATCTTTTGATCCTGTCCAAACGCGGTCTGCGCAGCTTCGGTCAGCGCGGGATCGGTCTTGCCGAACCACCAGACCAGTCCGAGCGCAATCAGCCACATCGCCGCCGTCCAGTTGCCGATGGCCATGATCGTCCGCCATGAATAGGCGAGCGTACCAGCCGCGAGGATGACAAAGAAATAGCTGAACGCGCCAAACCTATAGGTCATCGCAGCCGGCCATCCGCTTTGATCAAGCGGGTTCGGCAAAGCCAGGACAACCGTTGTCAGCGACAGTTCGACGAACAGCAGGACAAGTTCGTTGCCCGACCGCCCAACACGACCGATCCGCCGCTGCGCCCAGCCGATAAGCGCCAGCGCCGCAAGCAAGAGTTCGTAGTAGATCATCTCGAAACTGAAATTCAGCATGGGCAGCAGGACAGCGATGACCGCAAGGGCCACCCAACGCGCCCGAACCGCGAGTTCGAGCCCTTCGCGCTTGTGCCGCTCCAGTGTCGCCTCGGTAAAGCGATTGGCTGCGATCTCGGCATGAGTCGCGCCGGCCGGCAGATCGGCATCGCCGAAATTCGGCAGGCTTGGGTCAGTGGCTGTCATGACAGGACTCACTCCGATTGGTGCCGGGCCATGCTAGAGCGTTTCCGGTTCAAGTGGTAACACCATGATCTGATGGATCGCCAAACGAAAAGAGCCCCGCCGTGAGGCGGGGCAAGTTTGGTGCCCCATGACAGGCCACAGGCACCGGCGGTAGCTCTGAATTTCGGTGGATCAGTTCTGCATTTCGGCCCTGATCTGCTGGCGCAGCACATCGATTGGCACCGTCTTGCCATCGCGTTTGAAGCACCAATAGGTCCAGCCATTGCAACTTGGCGCGCCTTCCAGCGCCGCGCCGACCTGATGAATCGATCCCTTCACATCACCCCCGATCAGGGTGCCATCGGCACGAACCTTGACCTTGTGGCGCTTGTTCATGGAAAACAGTTCTTCTCCCGGGCGCAACATGCCTCGCTCGACAAGCTGCCCGAAAGGAACGCGGGGTTCGGCGCGTTTGCTGATGCTGACCTGCAAGGCCTCCCGGTCGAATTTGCGAACCTTCGAAATACGCTTCTCGGCAACCCTGCGGTAAGCGGCTTCGCGTTCGATCCCGATGAAATCGCGGCCCAGCATCTTGGCCACGGCGCCGGTGGTGCCGGTGCCGAAGAACGGGTCAAGCACCACGTCACCGGGCTTGGTCGATCCGACAAGCACCCTGTGCAGCAGGCTTTCGGGCTTTTGTGTCGGATGCGCCTTGTCGCCGTTGTCATCCTTGAGCCGCTCGTGCCCGGTACAGATCGGCAGAACCCAGTCACTGCGCATCTGGATGCCTTCGTTCAGCGATTTCAGCGCCTCGTAGTTGAACGTGTATTTCGCACCCTCGTCACGGCTCGCCCAGATCATCGTCTCATGCGCGTTGGTAAAGCGTTTGCCGCGGAAATTCGGCATGGGGTTGGATTTACGCCAGACCACATCATTCAGGATCCAATAGCCCGCATCCTGCAATGCGGCCCCGACGCGAAAGATGTTGTGATAGCTTCCGATCACCCAGATCGCGCCATTCGGCTTCAGGATGCGGCGCGCTGCCGCGAGCCAGTCACGCGTGAACTTGTCGTAGGCGGCAAAGGACGAAAACTGATCCCAATGATCATCAACCGCATCAACCTGGCTGTTGTCCGGGCGATGAAGGTCGCCGCGAAGCTGAAGGTTGTAGGGCGGGTCGGCAAATATCAGATCAACAGACGCCTCAGGCAGGCTGTTCATCGCCTCGACGCAATCGCCATCCAGGATCGTGTTCAGTGGGAGCGCCGCCGCGCCCCTGGTTTCGGTCTTGGTCATTGTCTGCCTCTGTCCGTGGCGCTTTGTGCGCTCTGTGGTTGAGGCAAGGATGAGTCAAAGGCGAATCGCCGTCAATTTCTTTTTTTGAATCAGTGGCTTATAGATTTATCTTGATACAATATATTGTATACGGGCTTGAAGGAACGTCTATGGTGTGGGGTGACACCAAGATTTTGAAGCGCCTCTCTGTGTCTTTTCGACGGGTATCCGGCATTGGTCTCCCAGCCATAGCCCGGATGCTGTTGCGCCAAATCCACCATGATGCGATCGCGCGATATTTTGGCAACTATCGACGCGGCGGCAATCGACAGCGAACGGGCATCGCCCTTGATCACCGCCGCTGCCGGAATGGCCAGTCCAAGGGGGATCATATTGCCGTCAATCAACAGGAAATCAGGCACCTGAGACAGCCCGGCAACCGCTCGCTCCATCGCGAGATGACTGGCACGCAGAATGTTGAACCTGTCAATTTCTTCGACGCTGGCATGGGCGATGCTGACGTCGGCAACGCGGTGCAATTCAATGTCGAGCGCGGCGCGGATCTTGGCCGAGAGCTTCTTGGAATCGTTCAGTCCCGGTGGAACGGCCGCCAGATCCAAAACCACCGCCGCCGCCGTGACCGGCCCGGCGAGCGGGCCGCGCCCGACCTCGTCGACGCCCGCGATACGAAGGTGGCCACGCTTACGCGCGGCCTGTTCCAGACTGTCATCAGGTGTGCTCATGAGGATGTGCTGACCCGATCGCCCTTGTTTTGCAAGCGGAAAGCCACTGCGCCGCCCCGTGAAACAGAGCAGCGAAACGGGCTGCTCTTTCTCTAGGGCGGCGCGGATATCACTTGTTGACGATCCGGTAACCACGTTCGCGCAGGCAAAGGGGCTCGTAGCCGGTGCGGCTGAAGTTGCCCCCGTCAAAGCGCAAACGGCAGGCCTGGGGCAGTTGCGCCGTGTAGCGATAGTTGCTCTGCAGGCATTGCAGACCTAGCAGCCGCGACGGACCGCCGTGAAGCTTGTGATTGCGCAGACATTTGCCTGGCAGATTATAGCGCGCCGCCCGTTGCGGCAGCGGGCGCGGGCGAACCGAGTGATTGATCGGCGGTGGCGCGACATGGGAGACTGTCGGGGCATCATCTTTGTCGCGGGCCCTGTGAATGGCGAGGCCCAGGATGGCGAGGGCGGCGAAGCCAGCAAGCGCACGGGCGGTGTCGTTGTCATCGGCGCGGGCCGGCATTGCCGACAGGCTGGTGATGCAAATGGCGGTGGAAACGATCAGGGCGATGAATTTGCGATGCATGGGTCGGGTCCTTTCAAGTGATGGTCCGTTGGCCCGATCTGAATGATCAGGCGATGACCCGACGGTCGGCCAAGAGCGGCAAGACAGGCAATATCAGCCGGTTGATATCGAATATCACTGCGCCAAACGCCTGTGGTTATTGAATATCCGCCCGCGTCGTCGCATCGTGCCGCCATGAAACATCTTGCTCATATTCTTGCGCTTGGCCTGCTCCTGGCCGTTCCGGGAACAGCCCGCGCCGCTGACTGCTTTGCCGACTATAAGGCAAAACAGGACAGCCCTCTCCGCCTGCATTACGGCGTCATGCAACTGTCCGGTGCCTGTTCCAAGGGGCCGGCCAAATCCGAACTCACCGCACGGCTGGACCAGAACGGCTGGACGCTGCTGAATGTACTGTCGGTGTTCGGCCCCGACGGGCTTGAGGAAAGGAAGGCCAATGCCGGACCCTACTATCTCCGTTTCTGAGGCACGCCGATCCGGCACACGGATCGTAACATTTGGCATCACGACAATTGTGGTCGTCCTGGTCATCGCCGGGGCGTTTTTGTTCCTTACACTGCCCGATGCCAATGCCTTTGACGCGCGGGTCGAACGGCTCTTTGTGGAAAACGATCTGACCACGCAGGCAGAAATCAAACTGCTGGAAATTCTTGCCCAATCCGGCACGGCATTTTCCGACACGCTGGCCAGCTATCGCATGGTGATTTTCGTGTTGCTGGTCTTTGCCACGGCGCTGTTGATCGCGGCACTGGTGTTCCTGGTGATGCTGGTCACCTTGAACCGGCGCATGGCACAGATCGAACGGACCGGGATTCAGGTGAACTCCCTGCTGATCAGCCGCGAAGAGAACACGGTCTACCTGAACAATCTCGACTTCAAGCTGACCGCAGCAGCGATGGAAACGCTGGCGGTACTGGCAGAGGCACGTCTGGATGATGACGTCCTGTCCGGCGCCGAGATCGAGGCTGTGATTTCCGGGCGCGAGGCCGCCGATTGTGACGAGGCAGCGGGTGCGACGCGAATCAAGCGGCTACGTGATACGCTGGGCAACCAGATGGTCAGCGCCTTGTTGGTCAAGAACATCACGAAGCGTGGCTATATGCTATCCATAGAAAAGGACGTGATCCAGATGATCTGAGACGCGCGGGCGGATCCCCGTACCTTCAGGTCCGGGTGATGCCCCTTGGAAACCGGCGACTGCGGCCCCATCTAGCTTTCAGCCCCCGAGCACAGGATGCCGCATGACCAACAGCTACCGCATCAAAACCGAACCGCTCAAAGGTCGCGTCACCGCCAGCCGGAACGGCACGGTACTCGCCAGCAGCGAAAGCGCCCTGGTGATGTATGAGACCCGCCTGCCCCCAGCCATCTATTTTCCCGAGAACGATATTGCCGCCCCGCTGAGCGAACTGACCGAACTACAGACATTTTGCCCGTTCAAGGGCACCGCAAGCTACCGTGATCTTGAGGTTTCGGGCGAACACTTGCCGAACGCGGTCTGGTCCTATCTGTCGGCGCTGCCTGAAAGCCACGCAATTCAGGGCCATTATGGTTTCATGCCCGATGTCGTCACCGATATGGACCTGGGCGAAAACACCCTTTGCGCCGATGACCCCGGAAACATCGGCGGCCCGATCGTCGACTGGTTGCTGCGCGAGGCCGCTTTCATCACGACGCCCGAAGACTTCACCGCCGCGCTTGCGCTCAGGCTTCGTGAACATGGGGTGCATCTTTCCCGGCTGAGCGTGATGCTGTGGTCCCTGCACCCGCTGATCGCGGGCAAGAACTATATCTGGGAGAAGGACGCAAAGGAGGTCAGCGTCTTTGCGCCCTCCTACGAAATCCACGATCACCCCAGCTACATGAACAGCCCGCTGCGCCATGTATCAAGCGGCTTTGGCGGTATCCGGCAAAAGCTCGGCGCGAAATGTTCCAGCAACAGCTTCCCGATCATCGAGGACCTGCAGGCCAAAGGCGCGACGGACTATGTGGCGATGCCGATGCCATTTTCTGACGGGCGCAGGAATGTTCTGACGCTGACAAGCGACCATCCCGATGGGTTCAGTACCGCGAATCTGGGGCTGGTGTTTGAATGCTCACCCGTAATCAGCCGATTCTACGAAGTCTTCATGCAGAAGGAGAACGCGCAGTCTCTGCTTGAGACCTATGTCGGCAAACGGTCCGGCGCGCGCGTTCTGGGCGGGCAAATCCGGCGCGGCGACGGTGACGAGATTGATGCCGCGATCATGTTTTGCGATCTGCACGATTCCACCCGGTTGGCCGAAACGCTGGATCGTACCGCGTATATCGCGTTGCTGAACCAGTTTTTCGAAACTACATCGACGATCATTCACGATCACGGTGGCGAGGTTCTCAAGTTCATCGGCGACGCGGTCCTCGCGGTATTCCCGGCAGGCGACGATGCCAAAATGGCCTGTTCTCAGGCTCTGGAAGCCGCGCGGGCAATCGTGGATCATTCCGCCGACCGGGAAGATCCTGCATCGGCCCATCAATACGAATGCTCCATCGGGATCGCCTTTGGTCGCGTGACCTATGGCAATGTCGGTTCGCGGGAACGTCTGGATTTTACAGTCATCGGTCAGGCCGCCAATCTGGCGTCACGTCTCAATGACTATGCCAAGTGCAACAATCACGGTATCGTCGTAACCCGAGATGTTGCCGATGCGTGCAAGGGCATGGTGGAACTCGGTCCGCTCAGGCTTCACAACATGTCCGAGACGGTGCATGGCTACGTCGCAGATGTGCCCGAGGTCGCCTAGAGCGTTTCGCGACTGGCTTGGATCATCCGGTGTCACCTAACGCGTTGTATTCCGCGAAACGCCTTAACCCGACGGACCCCGGCCCCTGCGCGCCATGCCCCGCGCCGGATCATAGCCGATCAGGCTGCCCCCCATGAAAACCGCGAAAGCCAGGACCACCCACAACAATGCTATCCCGTTCAGGCTCTCATAGAGGGCAAAACGGATCAGTTCGACGGCATGGGTAAACGGGTTGACGGCACAGATATCGCGCAATAGGGGCGAGCTTTCGGCCATTCTCCAGAGCGGGTAGAGCGCGCTGGACATGAAAAACATCGGGAAAATCACGAAGTTCATCACCCCGGCAAAGTTTTCCAGCTGTCGGATGGTCGAGGAAATCAGCAACCCCAGGGCACCCAGCATCAGGCCGCTGATCACCAGCGCGGGGAATGCGTAGACATACCCCATCAGCGGCATTGTGATCCCGAAGGCGGCGGCAATGGCGAGAAAGACATAAACCTGCAGGATCGATACCACGACCCCGGCGAGCAGTTTCGAGAACAGCAACCACCAACGCGGCAGCGGGCTGGTCAGCAAGAGCCGCATGGAACCCATCTCGCGGTCATAGACGAGCGACAGGGACGATTGCATCCCGTTGAAAAGTTGGATCATGCCGCATAGGCCGGGAACAATGTAGACTTCGTAGGTGATGTAAGTCTGGTAAGGCGGGATGATCGACAGGCCCAGCGCCGCGCGGAACCCGGCAGCAAACACGATCAGCCACACCAGAGGCCGCACCAGTGCCGCGATGAACCGGCTGCGCTGGTTGACAAAGCGCATGGCCTCGCGAACAACGATCGCGCGCAGGGCGACAAACCAGCCCATCATGCGGGTTCTTTCCGCGCAGTCATCTTGATGAACGCATCGATCAGCGGCCCGTCCCCGGCAATGTTGGCTGCCCTGTCGTGGCACATTACGCGCCCTTGATGCAGCACGACGACATCATCGTCGTCGCCGATTTCGTCAACCAGATGCGTCGCCCAGAACACCAGGAGCCCCGAGTCTGCCAGATCATGCACATGCGCGGTGATCGCCTGGCGGCTGCCAGTGTCCAACCCCACGGTTGGCTCGTCCAACATCAGCACTTTGGGATCATGGATCAGGGCGCGGGCAATCTCCATCCGGCGACGATGCCCACCGTTCAGAGCGCGCGCCTTCTCGCCCGCCCGTTCCCGCATATCAAGACGGTCAAGCGCTGCATCAATGCTGCGCTGTGCGGATGCCCCGGACAGACCCTGAAGTGCCGCGAAATAGCGAAGGTTTTGCAGCACTGTCATATCAAGATCGAGTGTCTGCTGTTGAAAGACCACGCCGATCTGCGCCAATGCGGCGCGCGGGCTTTGTGCCAGATCATGCCCCGCAACCGAGATTGCGCCGTCGCGCGTCACCAGAAGCCGGGTCATCAACGAGAACAGAGTGGATTTGCCGGCACCGTTGGGGCCGAGCAGGGCACAAAATCGCCCTTCAGTCAGATCAAAGGACACATGATCAAGCGCTCGCTTGGCCCCATAGCTATAGGACACGTCGTGAACGGTGAGCATGCTCATCCCGTGCTATTCGATGATGATTTCGACCCGCTGACTTTCACCGGTGGACCCTGGCTGTTTCAGTTCATAGCGTCCGGGTTTGATCGCGACGAATTCGATTTCCATCGTACCGGCTTCGTCGAACTCCAGACTGTCAATGCCATAAGGGCGGATTTCCAACCCATTCACAACCACTTCGTTGACCCAGATCGCGCGAAAGAAGCCGGCACCTTCCAGCGCCAGTTCGCCGGTTCCGTCTGCCACAATCTCGATTTCATAGGCCATGCCGGATTTCAGTTTCAATGGCTCCGCGGCAATCGGCTTGCCGACAGACAGGGTCAGTTCAGGCAAATCTTCCTTGTTGGACTTTGACAAGATGCCGGCAAAGCCGAATTCATGCGCCATCCCCGGCCCGCCAAGCAATGCCGCCGTGCAGGCGAGTGCAAGAAGTCGTTTCATTTGTGTTGCTCCCGGTTGGCAAAGTAGAGATGCCCATTGGCCGGAGCTTATTCGGGGAAACAAACCCGGCCAATGGGCCATTGCAGATGTGCGGTCTGCGCGCGTTCAGAATTCCACACGCATCGGAGAGGTCAACCGCCACCAAAGGCGTAGATGGCGGCGCAGGGCCAGAGACGCTTCTCGCGCGTTCTGAGCTGTCGCTTGGCAGATATCGTTCAAATTCTTGCCAATCGCATTTGGTGCGCGCAAAGCTGAACTGCCGTCCAGGCGTGTCAAACCCAGATTGCGAGAAACTGCCAATGTCCAGAGATCCCCTGTTGCAACCCTATCAGCTCAAGCATCTCACCTTGAAGAACAGGATCATGACAACGAGTCATGAACCCGCATATCCCGAGGATGGCATGCCCAAGGATCGCTATCGCGCCTACCACGAAGAACGCGCGAAAGGTGGTGTCGCCCTGGCGATGACGGCGGGGTCTGCCGTGGTGTCAAAGGACAGCCCGCCCTCGTTCAACAACATTCTGGCTTACAAGGACGAGGTCGTTCCCTGGATCCAGAACCTGACAGACGCTTGCCACGCGCATGGCTGTGCCGTGATGATCCAGTTGACGCATCTGGGGCGACGCACCGGCTGGAGCAAGGGCGATTGGCTGCCCTCTGTTTCGTCCTCGCGCCATCGCGAACCGGCACATCGCGCCTTTCCAAAGCTGATCGAAGACTGGGACATCGAGCGGATCATCACTGACTTTGCCGATGCAGCCGAGCGGATGAAGGCGGGCGGGATGGACGGGATCGAGCTTGAGGTCTATGGCCACCTGCTCGATCAATTCTGGTCTCCGCTGACCAATGAACTGGACGGACCCTATGGAGCAGAGACGCTCGATTCGCGGATGCGATTGCCCCTCGACGTGCTCGCCGCCATCCGCAAGCGGGTTGGCGACGGGTTTATCGTCGGCTTCCGGTACACTGCGGACGAGGCACACAAGGGCGGCATCACCGCAGAGGAAGGTATCGAGATATCTCGTCGCCTGAAGGCCACCGGACAACTCGATTTCCTGAATGTCATTCGCGGGCGCATCCATACTGACTCGGCGCTGACCGACGTCATCCCCGTACAGGGCATGGCCAGCGCGCCGCATCTCGATTTTGCGGGCGAGGTCCGAAAGGCCACCGGGATGCCCACATTCCACGCCGCGCGGATACCCGATGTTGCGACGGCCCGGCATGCGGTGGCGGCGGGACTTCTGGATATGGTCGGCATGACCCGCGCGCATATGGCAGATCCGCACATCGTCAACAAGATCATGGCCGGGCGCGAAGACGACATTCGCCCCTGTGTCGGAGCAACCTATTGCCTTGATCGGATTTATCAGGCGGCTGATGCGCTGTGTATTCACAACGCCGCCACCGGTCGCGAAAGAACCATGCCACATGCCATTTCCCCCGCCGAAACGCCACGCAGGATCGTGATCGTCGGCGCCGGGCCCGCAGGGCTTGAAGCCGCGCGCGTCGCCGCCGAACGCGGGCATGAAGTCGTGGTTTTTGAAGCACAGCCGGACCCGGGCGGCCAACTGCGCCTCGCCGCGCAAAGCCCGCGCCGCCGCGAAATGCTCTCAATCATCGACTGGCGCATGTCCCAATGTGCGGCCCATAACGTGACATTCCATTTCAGCACCTGGGCCGAGACCGGCGATGTCGTCGCGCTGAATCCCGATATCGTCCTGATCGCAACCGGCGGATTGCCCAATACGGAGCTTTTTGAGACCGGCAAGGAGGCGGACCACGTCACGACCACATGGGACCTCATTGCAGGCGATCAAAAACCGGCGAACAACATTCTCATCTATGACGAGAGTGGCGATCATCCAGCGCTGCAAGCTGCCGAAATCGCGGCCAATGCCGGGGCGCGGGTCGAAGTGATGACACCCGACCGGGTCTTTGCCCCGGATATCATGGCGATGAACCTTGTGCCCTACATGCGCGCATTGCAGGACAAGGATGTCACCTTTACGGTGACCCGCCGCCTGCTGGGTGTTGAACGATCCGGCAACACGCTGACCGCGACCATCGGCACGGATTACAGCGATCATACCTACCGTGCCGAGTATGATCAGGTGGTGGTGAATTACGGCACACTGCCAATGGACGACCTGTACCACGAACTCAGACCCCGCAGCACCAACCTTGGCGAGGTGGACCATGACGCCCTGATCGCGGGAAACTCCCAGACTGTTTGCCGAAATGCCGACGGCGCTTTCAAGCTGTTCCGTATCGGGGATGCGGTTTCTGCACGCAACACGCACGCCGCCATCTATGACGCGTTGCGCCTGGTCAAGGATTTGTAGCCGCGCGGTCCTGACGGCCCGCTGCCCGACAAAAAGCCATTCCGGATTGACCCGCTGTACAAAAAATTATTAAAGTAAAGAAATAACTTTACCCGCGATATAAAATCCGAGGCCGGTTAAAATGCCCAAACAGAAGATCCGAAACATGGATGCGTTCTCGGCGGTATGCGGCGTATCGCGTCCGACCTTGTCGAAATTCTTCAACGACCCCGACAGCGTAAAGCGGTCTACCCGCGCCAAGATCGAGCAGGCCCTGGCCAAGTATGACTATCGCCCGAACATCTATGCCGTTAACCAGAATCGGCAGATAACCAGAAACATCGGGATCATGGTGCCAAATCTGGCAGACCCGTTCTTTTCCGAGATCGGGCGCGAGGTCGAGTTGGCCTGTCACGACGCCGGTTACAGCCCCATCGTTCTAAGTTCGCACGGTCGTCCCGCTCTTGAGGCGCGCAATCTGAACCTGCTTCGGTCACTGAAACCTGCGGGCGTGCTCCTGGCCCCTTTCGGGCGCATTTCGGATGTGAACATGGTCGAGAAATTCGCGAAAGACATACCTGTCGTGTTTTTTGATGCGAATATCGACGGGATTGGCGAGGCGTTTGTCGGCACCGACAACGATCAGAGCATGGATCTCATGGTTGAATACTTGTGTCGCAGCGGTCAACCGCCGTGCCTGTTCGAAATGAAGTCGCCCTTGAACCCCAATGCCAATAAGCGGCGCCACGCCTACCTCGAAAGCATGCAGCGGCATGGCTTTCCGGCGCATATCCATCAAGCCAGCGGGGAAGGGTGGGATTTCGAAGCGATTGGCAGCGCCGAAGGCGGCAGAATGCTCTCCGAGAACGCCTTTCCGACAAATACCGTGCTGTGCAGCAATGACCGCCTTGCCATCGGAATGCTATCAGCAGCCTACAGCCTCGGCCTGCGCGTCGGGCACGGGTCGAACTGCAAACTGAGAATCGCCGGACATGACGATCATCCGTATTCTCGCTTTACCTGCCCATCGCTCACGACAATTGCCCAGGACTACAAGGAAATTGCCACACGTGCCGCACAGACGCTTTTTGCGATGATCGAATCGCCGGAAAGTGGCGCAGAGCGAGGTAAGACCTTGCTGGATGGAAAGCTCATCATGCGAAACTCAGCATAAACACATGGAATCAATCAGAATGGATAATATTTTACGCGCGTAAAAATTTATATTGACTTGACCTTTCCGATAGCGCTACCAATGATGTGCAAACTCGAATGGGGGAGGACCCAGAATGTCTCTTAGAAACTCACTTTTGGCAGCAACGGCGCTGACCTGCGCTTCGGCGTTTGGCGCATACGCCCAGACCACGGTGACCATCGCCACCGTCAACAACGGCGACATGGTTCGCATGCAGGGGCTGGCAGACGAATTCACCGCCGCCAATCCAGACATCACATTGGAATGGGTTACGCTGGAGGAAAACGTTCTGCGTCAGCGCGTAACCCAGGACATTGCCGCCAATGGCGGCCAGTTCGATGTCATGACCATCGGCACCTATGAGGTTCCGATCTGGGGTGCCCAGGACTGGCTGGTCTCGCTCAATGACCTTCCTGCGGAATGGGACGCAGACGATATTCTGCCCGCAATCCGGGGCGGTCTGACCGTCGACGGCGAATTGTATGCGGCCCCGTTCTACGGCGAGAGCTCGATGGTGATGTACCGCACCGATCTGATGGAAAAAGCCGGTCTGGAAATGCCCGAGGCACCGACCTGGGATTTCGTCAAGGAAGCCGCCGCGGCAATGACCGACAAGGAAAACGACATCTACGGCATCTGCCTGCGCGGCAAAGCGGGTTGGGGCGAGAACGCCGCATTCCTGACCGCGATGTCGAATTCATTCGGCGCACGCTGGTTTGATGAAGACTGGACGCCGCAATTCGACAGCGAGGCTTGGGCCAACACTCTCAACTTCTACATGGATCTGTTGACCAACTATGGCCCGCCGGGCGCCTCGACCAATGGGTTCAACGAAAACCTGTCGCTGTTTCAACAGGGCAAATGCGGCATGTGGATCGATGCCACCGTGGCTGCGTCCTTCGTGACCAATCCCACCGACTCGACGGTCGCTGACAAGGTTGGTTTTGCATTGGCACCGGACAACGGGTTGGGCAAGCGCGGCAACTGGCTCTGGGCTTGGTCGCTGGCCATTCCGGCTGGTTCTGACGCGGTCGATGCCGCCAAGACGTTCGTCGCATGGGCAACAAGCAAGGAATACACAGCCTTGGTCGCCGCCAAGGAAGGTTGGGCGAATGTTCCTCCCGGAACGCGCACGTCTCTCTATGAGAATCCCGAGTACCAGAAAGTGCCTTTCGCTGCGATGACATTGAATTCCATCAACGCGGCCGATCCGGCCAACCCAACCATCGACCCGGTCCCTTACACCGGCGTTCAGTTCGTCGCCATTCCGGAGTTTGCCGGTATCGCGACCCAGGTCGGTCAGGAATTCTCAGCCGCTTTGGCAGGACAGCAAACGGTCGAAGAAGCGCTTGAAAAGGCGCAGGCCCTGACCGTCGACGAAATGGAAGCCGCAGGCTACTGAGCCGCGCCCATCCCACCGCGAAGGGGGCGGCAAAAGCGTCCCCTTCGTGCACCATGAACTTTCCACATCCAAATTCTGCCGACGGCTGCCCAAAGGCAGCCAACAGAGGAGGTGCGCCAAATGGCAACCCAACATTCTCGATCAGCAGCAAGGCTCATGATGGCCCCGGCTGTCGTCCTACTTCTGGGATGGATGCTTGTCCCACTGATCATGACACTCGTGTTTTCTTTCAAGAAATACCTGCCCCTTCGTGGTGGCGATCTCGGCTGGGTCGGCTTTGACAACTACGTCAGGTTCGTGACGTCCAGCGCCTTTTGGCCTTCGGTTCTCGCGACACTGGTGATTGTCGGGGGCGTTCTTCTGATCACCGTTGTTCTGGGTGTCCTGCTCGCGGTTCTGTTAAACCAGCCCATGTGGGGACAGGGTGTCGTCCGCATTCTCGTCATCGCCCCCTTCTTCGTGATGCCGACGGTTTCCGCCCTGGTCTGGAAGAACATGTTCATGGACCCGGTGAACGGGCTCTTCGCCCATTTATGGAAGTTTTTCGGCGCGCAACCGGTGGAATGGCTCAGCGAAGCGTCGATGACATCGATTATCATTATCGTATCCTGGCAATGGCTCCCGTTCGCGACCCTGATCCTGTTAACGGCGATCCAATCGCTTGACGGTGAGCAACTCGAAGCCTCCGAAATGGACGGCGCGCCGCCGCTGGCCCGCTTTGGGTACATCATTCTGCCGCATCTTGGCCGCGCCGTTACCGTTGTCATTTTGATCCAGACGATCTTTCTGCTGTCAATTTTTGCTGAGATCTTCGTCACCACGCAGGGGTCATTCGGCACCCGTACGCTGACCTACCTGATCTACCAGCGTGTGCTCGAAAGCCAGAACGTAGGCCTCGGTTCCGCCGGTGGTGTCTATGCAATCATTCTCGCCAATATCGTTGCGATCTTCCTGATGCGCATCGTTGGCAAGAATCTCGACGCGTGAGGAGGCAATCATGGCACGTGGAATTACAACACAACGCAAGGTCATCAATACAACGGCCGCATGGGCTGTCGGACTACTGATCTTCTTTCCGATCCTCTGGACGATCCTGACAAGTTTCAAGACCGAAGCAACGGCGATCGCGGATCCACCGGTCTTCCTAGCCTTCAACTGGACGTTGGAAAACTACACTGACGTTCTGGAACGATCCAACTATGCCCGGTTCCTGTGGAATTCGATCATCATCGCCGGCGGGTCAACCATCCTGGGCATCATCATCGCGGTGCCGGCGGCCTGGTCCATGGCGTTCGTCCCCTCCAAGAGAACCAAGGATATCCTTCTCTGGATGCTCTCGACCAAGATGCTGCCGGCGGTGGGTGTTCTTTATCCGATCTACCTCATCTTCATCAAGATGGGGCTGCTGGACACGCGCCTTGGACTGATGATTGTCCTGATGCTGATCAACCTGCCGATCATCGTCTGGATGCTCTACACTTACTTCAAGGAAATTCCAGGAGAGATCCTGGAAGCCGCGCGGATGGACGGTGCAACGCTCAAGGAAGAGGTGCTTTACGTACTGACCCCGATGGCCATTCCCGGCATCGCTTCCACCCTGCTGCTGAACGTCATCCTGGCCTGGAACGAAGCGTTCTGGACCTTGAACCTGACGGCGGCAAAGGCGGCTCCGTTGACGGCTTTCATCGCCAGCTACTCCAGTCCCGAAGGACTGTTCTACGCAAAGCTGAGCGCGGCCTCGACCATGGCCATTGCGCCGATCCTCATCCTTGGCTGGTTCAGCCAGAAGCAACTCGTCAGCGGCCTGACCTTCGGCGCTGTGAAATAAGGAAACTGACCAATGGGACAAATTCAACTCAACCAAGTGACCAAATCCTTCGGCGACGTTCAGGTCATCCCACCACTGGACCTGACCATCGAAGACGGCGAATTCACGGTCTTTGTTGGCCCATCCGGCTGCGGCAAGTCCACCCTCCTGCGCCTGATCGCCGGGCTGGAGGACATGACCAGCGGACATATCGCAATCGACGGCGCGGACGCGACCAACGTTCCCCCTGCCAAACGGGGCCTGGCGATGGTGTTTCAGTCCTATGCGCTCTATCCGCATATGTCTGTGCGCAAGAACATCGCGTTTCCGCTGAAGATGGCAAAGATGTCGGAGGACGAGCAGAACCGCCGGATCGACGCCGCCGCCAAGGCGCTCAATCTCACCGACTATCTGGATCGCAAACCCGGCCAGCTTTCCGGTGGTCAGCGTCAACGGGTTGCTATCGGCCGGTCCATCGTTCGCGAACCTTCGGCTTTCCTGTTTGACGAACCGCTGTCCAACCTGGATGCGGCCCTGCGCGTGGGGATGCGGCTGGAAATCAGCGAAATGCACGAGCGGCTGAAGACCACGATGATCTACGTGACCCACGACCAGGTCGAGGCGATGACCATGGCCGACAAGATCGTGGTGCTGCGTGCAGGGTTCATCGAACAGGTTGGGTCGCCGCTGGATCTGTACCATAGTCCGCGCAATGTCTTTGTCGCCGGTTTCATCGGATCGCCAAAGATGAACATCATCAGCGGACCGGAAGCCGCGAAACATGGCGCTCACTCGATCGGAATCCGCCCGGAACATACCGATGTCAGCACCACCGAAGGCATGTGGGAAGGGCGCGTCGGCGTCGCGGAACATCTTGGGTCGGACACGTTCATTCACGTGCACGATACCGGTCTGGATGATATGATCACCGTACGGATCACCGGAGACATCCCGGTGAACCACGGCGACACGATCTATCTCACGCCGCAGTTGGACAAGCTGCACAAGTTCGACGCCGAGGGGCTGCGGATCCAATGAAAGGGCTGGCTGGCATAACAGCCCGAAAAACTGGCATCGTCCGGAAAACCGGGCGCGCCTCTGCCGAGGCACATGTCAGCAAGGAGCCCAGGTCAGTAAAGGATCGCGGTCGGCAAAGGCGTTCGATATGGCCGGGCGGGCCCGCCGGATGATCTTGCCGAAACGGCCAATTTCCTCGCCATCGATGAAACCAAACACATCGTGGCCCAATGCTCCAACATGGATGGTGGACAATGAATGAGCTTGTACCCCTATCAACTGCAACTCTGAATGCGATGCCCGATGGGGTGCGCTTACCCGGCTATGACCGACAGGCGCTGACCGCCGGTATCGTGCACATCGGTCTGGGCAATTTTCACCGGGCGCATCAGGCCTGGTATCTGCACCGGCTCTTTGATCTTGGCCTGTGCCATGATTGGGCGATCCTTGGTGCGGGCGTTCGCCCGAACGACGCCGTCAGCCGTGAACGGCTGATCGCGCAAGATTGTCTGACCACGTTGATCGAGCTTGATCCGACCGGCATGTCGGCCGAGGTCTGCGGTTCGATGATCGGCTATCTGCCGGTCGAGGACGGAAACGGCGCGCTGATCAGGGCGATGACCGATCCTGCGATACGCATTGTCGCGCTGACCGTGACCGAGGGTGGCTATTACGTCGACGCCGTGACCGGCGCGTTCGACACCACGCACCCTGACATCGTGCACGACGCGAGCAACCCCGAAACGCCAAGGACAGCCTTTGGTGCGATGGTCGCCGCGCTGAAACAGCGGCGGCCATCGGGTGCCGGTCCATTCACCGGGCAAAGCTGTGACAACCTTCAGGGCAACGGCACGGTCCTGCGGCAAGCGGTCGTGGGCCTTGCGCGGCTGACGGATCCTGATCTCGCAGACTGGATCGACACGAACTGTTCGTTCCCGAACGCGATGGTCGACTGCATCGTGCCCGCCACCGGTCCCAAGGAACTGGAACTGGTCAAGAGCTTCGGCATCGCCGACAACGCCCCGGTCACACATGAAAACTTCCGCCAATGGGTCATCGAAGATGACTTCTGTAATGGTCGGCCCGACTGGGACAAGACCGGAGCAACGTTTTCCGATCGGGTACACGACTTTGAAACGATGAAACTGCGTATCCTGAATGGCGGTCATCAGGTCATCGCCGTTCCGGGCGAATTACTCGGCATCGACTCAATCGCGGCATCGATGGCGAACCCGGCTATTCGGGGGTTGCTGCAAAAAGTCATGACCGAAGAAGTCGTGCAACATGTCGCCCCGGTGCCGGGGTTCACCGCGCCTGAGTATCTCGACCTGATCGACCGGCGGTTCTCCAATCCCGAAATCGCCGACACAACCCGCCGTGTCGCGTTTGACGGGTCCAGCCGCCAGACCGGGTTTGTCATTCCCAGCATCCGGGACGGCCTGGATACTGGCGCATCTGTCACGGGCCTCGCCTTGGTGTCCGCTCTGTGGGCGCGGTATTGTCAGGGAGTCAGGGAAGATGGCAGCAAGGTCGAACCCAACGATCCAAACTGGGATGCGCTTTACCAAACCGCCGGCGAAGCCAGGACCTGTCCGCTGGCATGGTTGGAAATGGAACGATACTACGGCGATCTCGCCAGGGAAAACCCGTTCTCGAACGCGTTTGAACGCTGGCTGACGATGCTCAATACCGACGGAACCGAGGCCGCCATCAATGCCTATCTGAACGGCTAGGCTGACACCACCTTAGCCCCGCACACCGTTTGCGGGTGGTGCCGAATCAAATCTCGATCGGTTGATTTAGACCGATCGGGACAGCGTTCTCGCCAGTAACGGCATCGATCTTGTGCCTTGGCCAAACCACCTCGACCACCGCACCCCGGCGCTCGCTCTTGCCCCTGCCTCTGCGGTACGGATCTGAACCGTTAGCAAAACTGAGTTCAGCGCCGGAGCGTTCCAGAAGCGTTTTGGCGATGAACAATCCCAGCCCCATGCCTTCGTACTCGGGGCGGGCCTTGTGGTCGGATTCAGTCCGCCGCCGCCGAACGAACGGATCGCCGATGCGTCCGATCATCTGAGGTGGATACCCGCGTCCGTCGTCTATGATCCGTATCGAGATCATGTTCTTGCTCCAGGTCGACTCGATCCAGACGTTGGCGCGGGCGAAATCCACGGCATTCTGAATCAGGTTGCGCAATCCATGGATCATCTCGGGTTGGCGCAGAACCGCAGGTTGCGGCAGAGCATCATTCAGATCGAGCCCTTCTTCGAAATGGACGAATTTGCCCCGGTGCATGTGCGGCTCGGCCGCTTCGTTGATGACCGCCGTAAGCGGAGCCTGGCGCAAATGCAGGTCGTCCTTGCCTGACCGCCCCATGTCACGCAGGATATCCCGGCATCGGTCGGCCTGTTCGCGGATCAGGACGGCATCCTCGCGCAGGCTTGGATTATCATCGAGTTCTTCAACCAACTCGCTGCTGGTCAGCTTGATCGTCGCCAGTGGCGTGCCGAGTTCGTGCGCGGCGGCGGCTACCACGCCACCAAGATCGGTCAGCTTCTGCTCGCGAGACAATGCCATCTGCGTCGCCACAAGCGCATTGTTCATGGATTGGATTTCCGAACTGATACGGCGCGAATAGGCTCCCATGAAGATGATGGCGATGATGATCGCGGCCCAGTTGCCAAAGACAAAGAAGTCGGGAATTTGCAGGATAGTTCCCTGTTCCGTGCGCAGGGGGATATTGAACATGGCGAGAAACGTCACGAGTATGATCGCGCTGCTGCCGATCAGGACCGTCGAACCAAGCCCGAGAACCGTTGCCGAGATGGTGACCGGCCCCAGAAGCAGCAACGCAAACGGATTGCTCAGACCACCGGTCAGGTAGAGCAGGAACGCCAGCTGCAGCAGATCAAACACTACCATCATGAAGTTCTCGAACTCCGAGAGCCGCTTGTTTTCCGGAAAAATGAATATCGCGACCAGGTTTCCGATCACCGAGATACCGACCGTCAAGAAACAGAGACCGATTTCCAGCCGAAGGCCAAAGAACTGCTGTGCGGCGGTGATGGCGGCTAATTGCCCGGCAATGGCCACCCACCGCAGCAGGATCATGGTGCGCAGTCGAATCCAGCTGCTGCGGGGTTGACCGTGCATAAGGCCCATTTCGGTTGCATTCATATAGACACCTGACTGGTTGCAACGGCTGACTATGTTGATAGGAGTCCGCGTGGAAACGTCAACCACACAGTTCCGGAGACCGACTGCCATGTCACGCCAATATGCGATTGTTGCTGCCGTCGTCCTTGCGGCGCTTGTCGGGGGTGTCTGGGTCGCGACGATGATCGGAGGCGCGTCAGACGATCAGTTCGCTGAATGCCGCGCCAGTCAGGTTGCCGGCGGGTCCGGTCAGATCGGCGGCCCTTTCGAACTTGTCAACTCCAAGGGTGAAACCGTTACGGACAAAGAGGTCATAACCGAACCTGCGTTGCTCTACTTCGGCTATACCTTCTGCCCTGACGTGTGCCCGCTCGATGTGGCGCGCAATGCCGAAGCCATCGATATCCTGCAAGAACGTGGCAAAATGGTGACACCCATATTCATCTCGATCGATCCTGCACGGGACACTCCGGAGGTGGTTGGCGATTTCTCGGAGAACCTGCACGAGCGCATGATCGGATTGACCGGATCGCCAGAGCAGGTGAAATTGGCGAGCCAGGCGTTCAAGACTTACTACAAGGCACATCCGGCCGAGGATGAGTACTACCTCGTCGATCATTCCACGTTCAGCTACCTTGTTTTGCCAGAGCAAGGGTTTGTCGAATTTTTCCGCCGGGATATCACGCCAGAAGACATGGCGGAGGCCGTCGGGTGTTTCGTCGATAACATGTAGTTTCAACGCAGCATTTGACGTTTGCCAGACCGCTGTTAATACTCCCGGGGCAAAATAAGAGCAATTGTCCGGGGGAGGAACCTTATGGCGGAACCAGCACTGCAGGAGATCGGGCTCGACAAGTCGCTATTGCTCGTAGATGACGACGAACCGTTTCTCCGACGGATGGCCAAAGCCATGGAGAAGCGCGGGTTCGAGATTGAAACGGCTTCATCGGTTGCCGCAGGGCGCGCGATTGCCACAGCCAGACCCCCCGCCTATGCCGTCGTTGACCTGAGGCTTGAGGATGGCAATGGCCTGGATGTTGTCGAAGTGTTGCGGGACAAACGCCCGGACAGCCGCGTGGTCGTCCTGACCGGATACGGGGCGATTGCCACAGCCGTGGCAGCCGTCAAGATCGGCGCGACGGACTATCTTTCCAAACCGGCAGACGCCACCGACATCACCAACGCGCTCCTCGCCAAGCCCGATGAATTGCCACCGCCACCGGAAAACCCGATGAGCGCGGATCGCGTGCGGTGGGAACATATCCAGCGTGTCTATGAACTCTGCGATCGCAACGTAAGCGAAACCGCGCGCCGGCTGAACATGCACCGCCGCACATTGCAGCGAATACTGGCCAAGCGCAGCCCGCGATAGAGATGCCGGAACCGGCGGAGACCCAACCCCTTCCTGAAGGCGGATGGTCTGAGGACATCAGGCATCTGATGGATGCCACCGTGGTGCCTCCCGCCGAAAACGGATTTGTACAAGCCGCCGGTGTGCTTGACTCCGATGGAACCTATTGCGCGCACGGCGCGTTGTGGCGCAGGTTTCGCCCCCTGACGACAGAACCCGCGCGGCCAGAGGGCGATTTGCAGAACCTGCCCGGGCGGTGGTTGTGGGGCGGTGTCCTTTGGGCGCATTTTGGCCATTTCCTGGTGGAAAGCACATCGCGGCTCTGGGCGTTGGAGCACCTGGATCAGCCTGTCGATGGGGTCCTGTTCATCCCCAAACGCCCGCGTGCCGGGGAGAATCTGCGCGGATTTCACACGGGTTTTCTCGACATGATGGCACCGGGATTGCCGATCCGCGTGGCGACCGCGCCCACGCAGGTCGAGGAGCTGATCGTTCCCGGGCAGGGCTTTGGGCTGGGTTTGATCACCGCCGGAACCGATCGATTTCGCACCGCCATTCACAACCGGTTCGCCAAGAATGTCGCGGCGGATGGTCCCGAAAGGATCTATCTGTCGCGGTCTGCATTGGGCCTCGGCAAGGGCGGTTTGCTGGGCGAGGAGCGACTGGAAGAATTGTTGCAGGCAGAAGGCTACGAGATATTTCACCCGCAGCAGCACGATCTTGCCACGCAGATTGCCCGCTACAAGGCGGCAAAGCAGATGATCGCCGCTGACGGGTCCGCGGTGCACCTCTATGCGATGGTTGGGCGGCCCGATCAGGCGGTGGCGATGATCCTGCGACGCCAATCACGATCCAACAACCTGTTGGCCGATAATGTGCGCCATTTCTGCGGCACCGAGCCCACGGTCATATCGGCATTGCGTACGGAATGGGTGCGCAAGAGCCAGAATAAATCCAGTCGCCTGTCGTTCGGGGAGTTGGATCACGCGGCCATCGGCGCGGCGCTTGCACGCAGTGGTTTCATATCCGAACAGACACGCTGGCCTCTGCTGACAGAGGAAGAACGCAAACAGGTCTTTGCCGACAAGGGTTTGAATAAGTCGGACGACTTCATCGAAAGCCCGGGGTTCGTGCGCCAGAGGGTGCGGGCCATGCGCCAGGCCCGGCGCACGGGTTAACCGATCTTGCGCAACAAGGTGTCGTGGCGCTGGATGAAATCGCGACGCGCGTCGACCGGAGGGCGCAGCCGGATGTCCAGATCAGCGATCAGGGTTCTGTCCGGTTTGCCGAAGAACTTGTTTGCCTCTGCCTCGGCAAAGCCCGCGATGCGCGTGGCTTCCATCCAGGCGCTGATGCGATCGGCCTTCTTGATCTGTTTCTTGATCGTGGCCGGTATCGTGGCCGGCAGGCCAAAACGAATGTGAATGGCGGCCATAAGGCGCGCGTCCAACTCGTCATAACCCGGCCCCACCGACGCCTTGACCGGGGAAATCATGTCGCCAATCACGTATTCCGGAGCATCGTGCAGCAGCGCCGCCAGCCGCCATTTGACAGGTGCCTTTGGCACGATCCGACCGAACAGATTCTCGACAAGCAACGAATGCTCTGCCACCGAAAAGGCAAAATCTCCGATGGTTTGGCCGTTCCAGCGGGCGACAAAGGCCAACCCATGGGCAATATCGTCAATCTCGATATCAACCGGCGTCGGGTCCAACAGATCAAGCCTGCGCCCCGAGAGCATACGTTGCCAGGCACGGTTTTGCACAGCCATGATGCAGCCCTCCTCAAGGCCAATGAATAATCTGATCAGGTCTCGACCGGACCGGTTGCATAGACATGGTTGCCGTGGACCTTGCAGACGGCCTTGTACCTGAGATTGCGGAACGTTCGGCTGATCCATCGGGCCTCTGAAAAATACTCCAGTATCAGGATCGGCTTCCAGATGTTGATGATATGGTATGCTCCCAGCAACGCGTTTTTTTCGTGCCCTTCCACATCCAGTTGCAGGATCGAAACCTTGCGATCGATGGGAACGGCGTAATCGAGCATCACCGATCGTACTCGGTTTACACCTTCGCCCGCAGCCTCGACCACGTGACTGACACCGCCCATGGGTGATCCGTCTGTCCGATGGGTCTGGAACAGAACCTCACCGCCTTGATCCGACAGTGCAGCGTTCTGCAATTCAACATTCGCAAGACCGTTCAGCGCGACCGTCTGCTCGGCGGCGGCAAAGCTGCCCGGATTCGGCTCGAACGCCCAGATTTTGGCATTCAGGGCCATGCCATCGGACAGACCGGGAAGGAAATCACCAAAGAACGTGCCTGCATGAATAACGTCTCCATCCCCACAATTGGCACGCATGAAATCAATCGTGTCCGGCTCGAACACACGGCCGGAGAGCACCGCCCTGGAGGCAGGTCGCGTTTCGACACCTTCGGGAATGTGGTAGAGGCCGAACTTGTTTCGACCGATCAACGCATCGCCTGCCATTCTCTGCCTGTTCAAAATCAGCCCATACCGCCGAGTTTTGGTCGATGTTGCAGGGACTATCAAGAGATGTTAGGGCGTCGGCAATCAATGAAATCAGACTGGAGTGCCCTGGCCAATGTCCGAAGATTACATCGTCAAAGATATCTCGCTGGCCGAATTTGGCCGCAAGGAACTGGACATCGCGGAAACCGAAATGCCGGGCCTGATGGCACTGCGCGACGAATACGGTGAGATCAAACCGCTGAAAGGCGCGCGCATCGTCGGCTCGCTGCACATGACAATCCAGACCGCCGTGCTGATCGAAACGCTGGTGGCACTGGGCGCGGATGTGCGTTGGGCGTCGTGCAACGTCTTTTCGACCCAGGATCACGCGGCGGCGGCGATTGCTGCCGGTGGGACCCCGGTGTTCGCGATCAAGGGTCAGTCGCTGGAAGAGCATTGGGATTACCTCGACAAATCGTTCATGTTCCCCGAAGGCGCGAACCTGATTCTCGACGATGGCGGTGATGCCACGCTTTACGTCTTGCTTGGCGCGCGCGTTGAGGCGGGAGAAACCAACCTGATCGACGTGGCCACATCGGAAGAAGAGGAGGCCATCTTTGCACAGATCAAGAAACGTATGGCCGCCAGCCCCGGTTGGTTCACCAAGACACGTGACGCGATCCAGGGCGTATCCGAGGAAACCACCACCGGTGTGCACCGTCTCTATGAACTGCAAAGGAAAGGACAGCTTCCCTTCCCCGCGATCAACGTGAACGACAGCGTGACCAAGTCGAAATTCGACAACAAGTACGGCTGCAAGGAATCGCTGGTGGACGGCATTCGCCGCGCGACCGATACCATGATGGCAGGCAAGGTCGCCGTTGTCTGTGGCTATGGCGACGTCGGCAAGGGTTCGGCCGCGTCGCTGAGCGGTGCGGGGGCGCGTGTAAAGGTGACCGAGGTCGATCCGATTTGCGCGCTTCAGGCGGCGATGGACGGGTTCGAAGTTGTGACGCTTGAGGACGCCCTGAGCACGGCAGACATCTTCATCACGACCACCGGCAACAAGGACGTGATCCGCATCGAGCATATGCGCGAGATGAAGGACATGGCGATCATCGGAAATATCGGCCATTTCGACAACGAAATTCAGGTCGCCTCGCTCAAGAACCACAAGTGGACAAACATCAAGGAACAGGTGGACATGATCGAGATGCCGAATGGCAATCGTCTGATCCTGTTGTCCGAAGGTCGCCTGCTGAACCTTGGCAACGCCACCGGGCACCCATCCTTTGTGATGTCGGCTTCGTTCACCAACCAGACCCTGGCGCAGATCGAGCTGTGGACGCGGGGCGACCAATACGGCAACGAAGTCTACGTGCTGCCCAAGCATCTGGATGAAAAGGTCGCGCGGCTGCACCTCGACCGGATCGGCGTGAAGCTCTCGTCGCTGAGCAAGGAACAGGCCGACTACATCGGCGTTTCGACAGACGGCCCCTTCAAGCCCGAGCACTACCGCTACTGAAACGCGGGCGCAGGCATTCAAACGGGCAGCATTCGTAAGAATGCTGCCCGTTGTGTTTTGGGGATGCAAAACACGCGACTGCCCAGAACGGGAGGGCATTTTACGCAGAGGCAGTATCGCGCACAATCGGTTTGTTGCCGACGGGAACGTTCGGAGATATTTCCCCTTTGTTTAAGTTGCCCCCCCCGCTAACGTTCTTTCCAGCCGATTGGGCTGTGTTTGCAAGGCGGGAGTTTTTTTATGGGCAAACGTGACGATTTGATTGCGCAGTATGCGGACGATCTCAAAAACAAATGTGGCATGACGCCGGATATGGATTTGTTGACCAAGGTGACAATTGGCTGTGGGCCGGCAATTTATGACGCCGACGCCTCGACCGTCGCCGGGTCGCAACCGGCAGAGCTTGAAACGGTAAAGAAGAATTTCCTCGTCAAGAAGCTGGGCCTGGATGACGGCCCTGCACTGACCGAAGCCATCAACACTGCGATTGAGACCTACGGAAAATCAGAGCGGAACAAGTACCGCGCTGTGATCTACTACATGCTGACAAAGCACTTTGGAAAAGAATCGGTTTACGGCTGACATATCGTCAGGCCAAACTTTGAGACGCCCGCTCTTTGAGGTGGGCGTTTTGCATTTTAGACAGATCTTTCGGGCTTTGGGTTTGCGGAATCGGTCGTTTCCGGGCTATCAAAGCATACGGCCAGGACGGTCGGGACCTGAGATTTCAATACGCGTGTGGTGAGTAGGTAACACGCGGGGTGAGAGGGAGGGTCCGACTACGTTCGGGCCCTCCCTGAGTTTTTGGCGGCGTTGCTACATCGTTTTGCCGCCATTCGGGCATGATGCCCAAATGGCATCGCTCAAAACAGGGCCAGCACCAACCCCATCGCGGCACATCCCAGCGTCGCATACCCTCCGTCGATCACCGTGAGACTGACCGGGCGCATTCCGTAGGCGTTGTTGATCGCGATCCATGGGGTGATAAAGAACAAACCCACGCCACCTCCGGCCACCAGTCCGGCACCAAGCGTATCAATACCGCCCAGCGAAAAGACATGCCGCATCATCCCCGCAACAACGAGTTGCAGAACAAACGTCATCGCAAAAATCACCGGCGACTGGCCGCCTTCGGGCCCGCCATCCGCATCTCTTCGAATACCCGCTGCTTGCATCCACGGCTCTGCCAATGCCATATACCAGACCGCCCCCAGCACAAATGACGTCGCTGCGGCAGCGATCACGCTCAGAAACTCCATGAAATCCTCCGTTGACTGTTGTCGGGAAGAAGTCTGCCCGATCAGTCGGGTTTTGTCTGCCCCATCTCACAGACGATGCGCCATTCGCTCTCGGTCACCGTTTGCACGGAGAGGCGGGAATTCTTGACCAGAACCATTTCTGCAAGCCGCTCCTCGGCCTTGATCTGATCAAGCGTCACAGGATTGGAAAACGGGCGCACGGCCTTGATATCGACGCAGTCCCAGCGATCATCATCCGTGGTACTGTCAGGGTGCGATTCCGCACAAACCTCAACGATCCCGACAATCTTGCGATCCTTCTGCGACAGGTAGAAAAACCCGCGATCACCCAGCTTCATCTCCCGCATGAAATTTCGGGCCTGGTAGTTGCGCACGCCATCCCACTCTTCGCCAACGTCTCCCTTGGCAACCTGCTGTTCCCAACTCCAGGTCGATGCTTCGGATTTGAAGAGCCAATATGCCATCAGCCGACGACCTTTTTCCATGGGACCAGTTCGACATCCTGAAATAGCCCGGCTTTGGCATAGGGATCATTCGCCGCCCAGTCCCTTGCAGCGGCGAGGTCATCCACATCAAGGATGACGAGCGATCCGATCATCCCGCCTGCGTCATCCAGCAACGGCCCGGCCTGCGAGACCACGCCGGTTTCTTCGATATAGGCAAGATGGGCGGCGCGATTGTCGAGCCGGGTTTGCAGCGCACCGGCAGTGTCACGGGCAATCAGAGCAACGAGCATGTCATTCTTCCTTTAGAGGACGCGCAAGCAGCTCTGCCATCGCGTCGGTTAGTGTCAGTTCTCCATCCAGCATGCCGACCACCGCGCGGGTGATCGGAAGGTCAAGTCCCAGGTCATCCGCTTTGACATAGACGGCATGGGCCGTCGCAGCCCCTTCGACCGTCACCGACGGATCAAACCGTTCGCCACGGCCAAGGGACAGACCAAGCCTGTAGTTCCGCGACTGCTCCGAGGTGCAGGTCAACGTGAGATCGCCAAAGCCCGAAAGCCCGGCAAGCGTTTCGCGCTGCGCGCCGAGCGCCAGCGCCATGCGCTGCATTTCGGCATATCCCCTTGTCATGAGCGCCGCGCGCGCGCTGTCGCCTAACCCGGCGCCGATCACCGCGCCACAGGCAATCGCCACCACGTTCTTGAGGGCCCCACCCAATTCCGCGCCGATGACATCCCGGGTCCGGTAGAGGCGCAGGTTCGCTGTTGTCAGCTCCTGCTGCAAATTTCGCCCCAGGTCCGAATCAGCACATGCCAGCGTCAGCGCCGTTGGAAGACCCCGCGCGATGTCATGGGCAAAGCTCGGCCCGGTGAGCAACGCCGTGCGCGTTTGCGCCACGACCTCTGCCATGACCGCAACCGGCCCGACACCGGTGCCCAATTCGATCCCCTTGCAACAGGCCACCAGCGTTCGCGGGGTCAGCCACGCGGTATGTTCGGTCAGAACCCGGCGCAATTGCTGCATGGGAACCGCCAGCAAGAGGGTGTCCTGCGCAGCGGCCTGTTCCATGTCCGAAGTAACGGTCAACTGATCCGGAAGCGTGACACCCGGCAGACGGGCCGTGTTTTTCCGGTCATTCTGAATCACGCGGGCGTGCTCTTTGGATCTGGCCCACATGGTAACCGGGCACTGGTGAGCCAGCGATATCGCAAGCGCCGTTCCGAACGCACCGGATCCGATTACGCTGATACTCATGCCTTGGCGCCTTTTCTGCCGCTGCCCAGCAAGGCCGGGCTGCTGTTATCCAATGGCCAGCGCGGGCGGGCGGCCAGATCCATGCCATCGCGGACCCCATCGCGGAATCGTTCGATCCCGGCATAGGCGATCATCGCCGCATTATCCGTGCAGAGCGCAAGCGGAGGCGCAAGAAATCCGGTGCCTGATTCGCCTGCGACTGCTTCAAGCGCAGTGCGGATCGCCGTGTTCGCGGCAACGCCGCCCGCAACGGCCAGTGTTGGTTCCGCGGGGTTTTCAGCGAGATAGATGCGCAACGCGCGACGTGTCTTTTCCGCCAGAACGTCGGCGACGGCCTCTTGAAACCCCGCGCACATGTCGGCGCGGTCCTGCCGCGTGATCCCGCTCTTGTCTGCGACAATCTGATCGCGTTGCCGCAACAGCGCGGTCTTGAGGCCCGAGAAGGAAAGATTGCAATCGGCACGGTCCAGCAACGGTCGCGGAAAACGAAAACGTCGCGGATCGCCTTTGAGCGCTTCGGCCTGCACGGCCGGGCCACCGGGCTGAGGCAGCCCCAAAAGGCGCGCGGTCTTGTCGAAGGCTTCGCCCGGCGCGTCGTCGATGGTGCCGCCCAACCGGACAAAATCGTCCGGCGCGCGCACCAGCAGGTACTGGCAATGCCCACCTGACACGAGGAGCATGAGGTAGGGAAACGCAATGCCATCCGTGAGACGCGGGGTCAGTGCATGGCCGGCAAGATGGTTGATCCCCACCAGTGGCAACCCCGTTGCCGCGCAAATGCCCTTGGCGCACATGACACCTGACATGACCCCACCAATCAGCCCCGGACCTGAGGTAACGGCAACTGCATCCAGGTTTTCAAGCGTCAGATCCGCCGCTGCCAGAGCTTCGCGGACGCATTGATCGAGCTTTTCCGCATGTGCCCGGGCCGCAAGCTCGGGCACGACGCCGCCATAGGCGCTGTGCAACTCGGTCTGTCCAAACACAATTGATGACAGGATTTCGGCGCGATCGGCACCGGATTGCCGCACAACGGCGGCGGCGGTATCGTCACAACTGCTTTCCAGCCCCAATACGGTAAGTGTCTGTGCCATAGGCCTGATCATTGCACCCTGTCCTGTCGGGGGGTATCACCCTATGCGTTGCCAAACAATCCCGGTGCGTGTTGATGTCTGATCCTGCGACGACCTTGTTGATGACCCGCCCGCGTGCCGAGGCGGAGCGGTTCCTGCGCCAACTGCCCGCCGATGTCCTGCAACGTGTGACACCCGTTGTTTCGCCGCTTCTCAAGATCGAGACCTGCGGTGAAACCGCAAACCTGGAAAACGTTGCGGGCGTGATCTTTACCTCCGCCAACGGCGCGCGGTCAGCAGCCGCGCCTGACCAAAACACTGCAATACCAGCGTATTGCGTTGGCGCGGCAACAGCCCGGATCGCAGCGCGTCTCGGTTGGCGCGTGGATGCGATTGGCGAGAACGCGGATGAACTCGTCGCCACTCTGATCCAATCCAATACCTGCGGCCCATTGCTGCATCTGTGCGGCAGACACACGCGCGGCAAGGTTGCAGAACGGCTTTGTCACGCCGGGTGCCGGACGACGCGGCATGTGGTTTACGAACAGAAACTGCTGCCGATCAACGACAAGATTCTTGCGATTCTGCGCGAAAGTGCCCTTGTGATCGCTCCGATCTTTTCACCGCGTACAGCGCGTCAATTTGTCAATCAATGCCCCGAAATCAAGCATTTGCACCTTGTCGCGATGAGCGAGGCGGTCGCGGAACCCCTGTCTGGCATGGCACATTCATCACTATCGGTTGCCAAGCACCCGAATGCTGCCAGTATGGTGTCTGCTATTGAAATGCTTGCCCAACGACACTGCCGGGTTGAGAGTGGCGGGGGTGCGCAGTAACATTCAAGAGGTCTTGGGTATGATTGATTTGAGAATCAAAGGGGTAATACACGGTGGCTGACAAGAAGACGCCCGAACACGACGAGGAAACCGGCGGCCAAACCGAACCCGACAAGATTGATGTCGAAGCGGAGTCTGCGGATAGTGGCGCGGAAACGGACACGCCTGAGGTCGAGGTGGACACACCCGCTGACCTGGCCGAACCCGATCCGGTTGATGACCATCAGAATACACCGTCCCAAGCCGAGCGCACCGTCGTGGAAAAGGAAAAGATCATCGAAACCCGCAGCGGCTTCGGATCGGCTCTGTTCGGCGGTATCGTGGCCGCCTGCCTTGGCTTCATCGCCGCGCGGTCCGATGTCATCGAACCTTATTTGCCCGATTTCCTGAGTTCCAAGGACGTGTCCGGCGAACTCTCCGAATTGCAATCCGGTCTCGCGACCCAGACAGAGAACATTTCCGCAGTCAGTGACAAGGTCGATGCCATCGTCATACCGGACCTTGGGCCGGTTGAGACCAGCATCACCGATCTGACCGCGCAGGTCGCACCGCTGAGCGACCGGATCGATTCGATGCGCGCCGATCTTGCGGACATGGACAAGCGATTGACCGAAGTTGCGAAACGGCCAATTTCCGAAGGCGTGTCCGAGGCTGCGATCGCCGCCTACGAGAAAGAACTGGCCGATCTGCAAAAGGCCATGGCCACGCAGCGCAGCGAGGTCGAGGGCCTGATTGCCGATGCCCGTGCGATCAAGGACGAAGCCGGCCAATTGGAAGCCAACGCCGCAAAGGCAGCCCAGCAAGCGGCCAATCGCGCGACCATGGCGCAGTTGCGAGCGGCATTGGATGCCGGATCGCCGTTTGCTGCGGAAACCGAAGAACTGACGGCTGCCGGAGTAGAGGTTCCCGCCGATCTGGCCGGATCCGCTGCGGATGGTGTCGCGACACTGACTGCGCTGAACAACAGCTTTCCGCCCGCAGCGCGCACCGCCCTGGCCGCGGCGAGGGCAGAACGCAGTACCGACGATCGCGGCCTCGGGTCTTTCCTCAAACGCCAGCTGGGCGCGCGTTCGGTCGAACCGCGCGAGGGTGACGACGCCGATGCCATCCTGTCACGTGCCGAAGCCGCCGTTGCCGATGGTCGCCTTGATGAAGCGTTGAACGACATTGCCACGCTGCCTGACACTGCGCAGGCAGCCATGAGCACCTGGGTCGACCGGGCGCATGCGCGACAGGTTGCGGTCACCGCCGCCGACTCTCTGGCTGCCAGCCTGAACTCAAACTGAAGGACCTGCCATGCTCTGGTCACTAATAAAGATTCTGATCTTTGTCGCGATCGTCGCGCTGCTCGCCCTGGGTGCCGGTTATCTGATGGAATCCCAAGGTGGGGTTCAAATCACACTGGCCGGGACCGAATACACACTTGGCCCGCTGCAATCGGTCATGGCCGCCGCGGTACTGGTGATTCTGGTCTGGCTTGGCCTGAAACTTCTGTCTCTGCTCGTCGCGACGCTCCATTTCCTCAACGGAGATGAAACGGCGTTGTCACGCTATTTCGACAGGAACCGCGAGAAAAAGGGATTCGAAGCGCTGTCTGATGGCCTCTTGGCACTTGCATCGGGCGAAGCGAAACAGGCCATGTCCAAGGCTGCGAAAGCGGAAAAATACCTTCAGAAGCCAGAGCTTACAAACCTGCTGACGGCGCAGGCAGCCGAGATGGCCGGCGATACCAACAAGGCGACGGAAACCTACAAGAAACTGATTCAGAACGACAGCACCCGTTTCGTCGGGGTGCGCGGGATCATGAAGCAAAAGCTGTCGGAGGGCGATACCGCGACCGCTCGCAAACTGGCGGAAAAGGCCTTTCAACTCAAACCGCGCCACGAGGAAACGCAGGATGTCCTGCTCAAGCTGCAGGCGCAGGCACGCGATTGGAGCGGTGCGCGGAACACGTTGAATGCCAAGTTGAAATCCGGCAGCCTGCCCCGCGATGTAGTGACCCGGCGCGAAGCAGTTCTGGCGCTCTCCGAGGCTCAGGACATCATCGCTGAAGGCACCAGCATTGAAGGGCAGGAACAGGCGATTGAAGCCAATCGTCTTTCTCCCGACCTGGTTCCGGCGGCGGCAATGGCCGCGCGGTCCTATATCGCTGCGGACAAGCCGAGAAAGGCGATCAGGGTTCTGAAAAAGGCATGGGATGCCCAGCCACACCCGGATCTGGCCGCCGCATTTGCAGAGATAAAGCCCACGGAAACGGCAGCAGAACGCGTCAAACGGTTTGGCACCCTGACAAACATCAGGCCCCAACATCCGGAAACCCGACTGGTCCGCGCGGAACTCAATATCGTGGCCGAGGACTTTCCCGAGGCACGCCGGGCATTGGGCGATCTGGCAGAAACGGCGGCGGATGCGCGGGCATTGACCCTGATGGCCGCGATCGAGCGCGGCGAAGGTGCGCCGGACTCCGTGGTGCAAGGCTGGCTGACCAAGGCGCTGAACGCGCCGCGCGGTCCGCAATGGGTCTGCGAGAACTGCAATCATATCCACGGGGTCTGGTCACCGGTTTGCGAAAGCTGCGAGAGCTTTGACACGCTTGCATGGAAGGTCCCGCAGACACCGGAAATCAGCAGCGCAACGGGTGCTCATCTGTTGCCGCTGATTGCAAAAGGGCCGGAGCCGGTAGACATTGTTCCCGACGCCGAAATCCTCGATGCGGACTCGGATGCAACAGACGTGGAAGACGCTCCAGATACCGAAATTGCAGGAATGCCACAGGACAAGCCTGCGACCTGACAGGATCCGGTGGACTACAGCAAACAAGGTCGCTGGTGGATGAACGGACCATCCGCGCCCATGCGCACTCTTGCCAGGTGTAGAGCCCAGGCGCGCCTTAGCCAGTTCGTCGCGCATCGGTGAAGGATTGCATCACCTCCGCCGTAATTTTCAGTGACTTCAATCGCGCGGTGTGGTCGTGGATGGGCGCATTTACGATGACCTCGTCAGGTTTATACCGCTGAACAAGCCTCGTCATCGAAGCGCGCACCTGATCGGCGGTTCCAGCGACCGAGCATTGCATCGCCTGATCGACCATGCGCAGCAATCCGGCGTCCAGAACCTGAGTAATGTCGCGGACCGGACGCGGGAGTGGCCCGGGCAGTCCGCTGCGCAGGCGCGCAAACGCCTGCTGCATCGAGGTTTTCAGGTATGTGCCGGTGTCAGCGTCATCCGCCGCAAAGGCATTTGCCGCCAACATGAAATAGGGCGCCTCGGAGAACTGCGACGGCTGGAACCGATCCCGATAGATATCCAAAGCCTCGGCGAGGGCCGCAGGCGCGAAATGCGAGGCAAAGGCATAAGGCAGCCCCAGTTGCGCCGCCAGTTGTGCGCCATAGAGGCTGGAGCCGAGTATCCAGACCGGCACGTGGGTGCCCTCTCCGGGAACCGCCCGGACCGGTTGGTTTGGGGACGCCTCGTCCAGGTAGCCAAGCAATTCGATGACATCCTGCGGAAAACTGTCGGTCTGGTCCATTCCACGGCGCAAGGCGCGCGCGGTTTGCATGTCGGTTCCGGGTGCCCGCCCGACTCCCAGATCGATCCGTCCGGGATAGAGTGTCGCCAAGGTTCCGAATTGTTCCGCAACGATCAGCGGCGCATGGTTCGGAAGCATCACGCCACCAGATCCGACCCGGATGGTCCTGGTTCCACCTGCCACATGCCCGATGACGACCGAGGTCGCGGCACTTGCGATACCCGGCATGTTGTGATGCTCGGCCAGCCAATAGCGTGTATACCCCCAGCGTTCGGCATGCTGTGCCAGATCCAGCGTGTTGCGCAACGACTGCGCAGCCGAGCCGCCTTCGACGATCGGTGAAAGATCAAGTACAGAATAGCGGGGCACCGGACGGTCCTTGCGTGAGGGGCAACGTGAAGAGGTGTAGAGTTATCCGTCTTTGCCGACATTCTCCGCAAAGGCAGTCTTGAAGGCCTCCTGCGTCTTGTCGCTGGCCTCGGTCTGGTACTCGGACTTCCACTGGTCCATCGTCATGCCGTAGAAAATTTCGCGCGCCTGCATCTTGTCCATGTCGATGCCTTTTTCATTGGCGGCTTCCTGATACCAGCGCGACAGACAATTCCTGCAAAACCCGGCCAGGTTCATCAGGTCGATATTCTGCACATCCGTGCGATCCTGCATCAGGTGTTTCTGCAACCGGCGAAAGGCTGCGGCCTGAAGTTCGATTTCTGTCTGTGCGTCCATGGGAAACCCTTCTTTGTCTGAATTTGAAACGACGCGCTCTGAAACTGCCTGTCAGATCAGCTTGAGCGCGATGTAGGGTGCAACGGTGAAGATGAGCGTGAGTGTCTTGTAGGTCGCAAGCCAATTGAAATATGCGCGTTTCAGCTCCTTCTCTTCAAGCCCGAACAGACGCTGGTGAATGCTGGCCATCCACGATTGCATTCCGACAATCCCCAGAGTGGCAACCATCAGATAGCCGATATTGATCACGGCCAGCCAGCCGAAAAAGGTTGTGAGCGTATCGATGGTCATGACGCCTCAGCTTTCCTGGATACTCTGATTGCAGACACTGTTCATATGGGCATCAAAGCGCCCTTCATCAAGAATGCCGACTCGATGCAGCCTTTTCAGAGTCCCGACTCCTCAAGTGCGCGCTGCAGGATCGGTGCCAGCCGTTCGGCCCATTCGCGCTGACCACTATGATCTGCAATCAGATCGTTGCGGAGTTCTATCAGCACATTGGGACGCCCCGGACCAATCGCATGCTTGTCGATCGAATCCCCCGGAAGGTGCCCGGAATAGGGCTCGTTGTCGCCGACGCTCAGTCCTTCCGAAGTCAGCAGGTCGATCAAGGGTCGCGCCAGACGGTCGTCATCGGCATAAAGCACACCGACTTCCCAGGGTCGGGGCGCACGCCCGCGCAATTGGCGGGTATAACTGTGCACGGACAGGATCACGGCGTGGGGCAGCGCCGCCATGCGGGCAAGCTCGTCGTGATAGGGGCGATAACAGAGGTTCAGACGGCGTTCGATTTCGGCTGCATCCGCGTGCCGGTTGGCCGGAATGATGGAACCGTCGTAGAGCTTCATCAGAAGTGTTGGGTCATCTTCGCCCCTGTTGGGATCAATCACCAGTCGCGAGAAGTTTGACGCGATCACCGGAGCGTCCAGAGCGACCGCAAGGTGCTGGGCGACATCGTAGGCCCCCACATCATAGGCAATGTGGCGTTCCATATCCTCGCGCATCAGGCCAAGATCGCCACCATTGACCTGTGGGGGCACGGTATTGGTGGCATGGTCGCAGGTAATCAGCCAGCGCGCGGGCCGCGTTTCACCAAGGATATAGAACGGTGTATATGTCATCTGCCTGTCATCTCTTTGACGCCAGCTATAGGCGTGCAACAGCTTGCCCGCAAATGGGAATTGAGGCATAAGGCCACTGATTTGTTTGCGGTAACATGACTTGATACGAAGGATTTGGACAGAATGAAGCGCCTGCGCAATGTAAAAATCGTGGCCACGCTGGGGCCGGCTTCGGAAACCTACGAAATGATCCGGGCTCTGCACGAGGCGGGCGTCGATGTGTTCCGCCTGAACATGAGCCACGGCACGCAGGACGAGATCCGCCAAAAGCACTCCCACATCCGCCAGGTGGAAAAGGATCTGGACAGCCCGATCGCCATTCTCGCCGATCTTCAGGGCCCAAAGCTGCGCGTTGGAAACTTTGTAGATGGCAGCGAAGAGTTGGCGCCGGGCGACATGTTTCGCATGGACCTTGACCCGACAGATGGGGATGCGAGTCGCGTGTGCCTGCCGCATCCGGAGATTTTTCAGGCACTGGTTCCCGGCGTTTCCCTGCTGGTGAATGATGGCAAGATCCGGCTGAACGTCGAAGAGTGCGGGCCCGATTTTGCCAATTGCTCGGTCATTGCCGGGGGCACCATTTCCAACCACAAGGGCGTCAATGTACCAGACGTGGAACTACCGCTTGCCGCCTTGTCGGAAAAGGATCTCAGCGATCTGGAGTTCGCCTGCGAGCTGGGCGTAGACTGGCTGGCCCTGTCCTTTGTACAGCGGGTACAGGACGTTGAAGAAGCCCGCGCTCTGGTCAAAGGCCGTGCTTCGATCATGTGCAAGATCGAAAAGCCCAAGGCCGTAGATCGGTTCGAGGACATTCTCGATGCCTGTGACGGTGTCATGGTCGCGCGCGGTGATCTTGGCGTCGAACTGCCCGTACAGGCGGTTCCACCGATTCAGAAGCGTCTGGTCCGGCGATGCCGCGCAGCGGCGAAACCGGTGATCGTGGCAACGCAGATGCTGGAAAGCATGATCGAAAGCCCGATGCCGACACGCGCCGAGGTCAGCGACGTCGCCACCGCGATCTACGAAGGGGCCGACGCCGTGATGCTCAGCGCGGAATCGGCCGCGGGCCAGTTTCCGATCGAAGCCGTGACAACCATGGACCGCGTTGCAGTCGAGGTCGAAGCCGATCCGACCTATGCCCAGATCATCGCCGCATCGCGCAATGTCAAAGGCAGCAGTGTCGCCGATGGTATCGTTGCCGCGGCGCGCGAGATTGCCGAGACAACCGATATCAAGGCAATCTGCTGTTTCACCCAAAGCGGCACTACCGCATTGCTGACCGCGCGCGAACGTCCCAGTGTTCCGATCATCGCAATGACCAGCCAACTGGGAACGGCACGACGCCTCGCGCTCACCTGGGGCTGCACCTGCCTGATGACACCGGAACTGGAGCGCTTCAAGAGTGCCGTCGTCAATGCAGCCCGCGCCGCGCGAGCAGTCGGGTTTGCAACAGAGACCGACCAGATCGTGATCACCGCCGGTGTGCCCTTCAATGTTCCCGGCACCACGAACATTCTGCGCGTAGCGCCCTGTAATGAACGGCTGATCTTCAGCACCGACCCGGAATAGTTCGCACCGCAAGGACATCAGCGCCACTTTTGCTCTTGCCAGATGCGTCTGGTTTGCGTAGACGACGCCTCTGATTGCGCGACCGGCCAAAGTGGCATGCCGAGTCGTGCATTGTACCGACCCGAAGACAAGGAGACGGAAATGCCCAAGATGAAGACCAAATCAAGCGCCAAGAAGCGCTTCAAGGTGACGGCGACCGGCAAGGTTCTGGGAGGTCAGGCTGGCAAACGCCACGGCATGATCAAACGCACCAGAAAATTCATCCGCGACGCCCGTGGAACAACCACTCTTTCTGCCCCCGACGCGAAAATCGTCAAGGGCTTTATGCCCTACGACCGCTGATAGGAGGCTGATCACATGGCACGAGTAAAAAGCGGTGTCGTCACGCACGCCCGTCACAAGAAAATCGTCAAAGCCGCCAAAGGTTATTACGGTCGTCGCAAGAACACCTTCAAGGTTGCGACGCAGGCCGTCGACAAGGCGAACCAATACGCAACCCGTGACCGCAAGCAGCGCAAGCGCAGCTTCCGCGCGCTGTGGATCCAGCGGATCAACGCCGCTGTCCGCAGCCATGATGAAGCGCTGACATACAGCCGCTTTATCAACGGTCTGACGCTGGCCGGTATCGAGGTTGACCGCAAGGTTCTGGCCGACCTGGCCGTGCATGAGCCCGATGCATTCGGCGCAATCGTCGCCAAGGCACAGGCCGCGCTGGTCGCCTGACCACTCGCCGCTCTTGTGGTATCAAGTATTGCATTCGCCCGGCAGTCATCGGACCGCCGGGCGATTTGCGTTGAGATCAGACCAACGATAGGAAAAGAATCCGTATACAAGCAATTGGAGTGAACCGCATCGCAAGGCGTGTGACACGGCAAAGATTGCGGTTTCCGCCAGCACAGGAGGCCGCCTATCGGCATTCGGTATCCGGTCGGATCGTGCAGATCCTGCAAGTTGGTGGCCTTGCCGGCATGGTTGCAGTACCGGCCTTCATTTCCAATGATCTGCTTTTTGACCCTGACGCCGTGGCGAATACACTTCCGGTTCGCTTGCTCGTCGCCGCGTTGATTGGCGCGGCCCTGATTGCTTTTCGCTTTCGCAGCATCGCCGCTTCCCCAACGGCCATCGCGTGGATCACTTGCGGTCTGTTTGTGTCCTTTTCGCTAGCTTTGGTCTTCATTCAGGCCGGTCACGCCAACGGCTTTCTGGTTACCGTACCCGGCTATATTCAAGTGATGGTGTTCATCCCCATCGTCTGCTTCAGCTTCGTTCAAGCCCTGTTGACTGTGATCAGTATGGCGCTCGTGGGCATTCTGGGTGCGCAGTTTGGCGGTGCCACCAGTATCGAGGTCAAAAACCTGATCAACTGGCTTGGAGGCAGTTCGGCCTTTGCATTGGGGGCCGCCTTCATTGTGGATTCGGCTCGGCGTCGCTCGTTCGAATTGGAGCAAGAACTGAGCGCCGAGAAGGCTCGGGTCGACCAGTTGCTATTGAATATCCTACCGGAATCGATCGCTGAGCGATTGAATAAC
Organism: Sedimentitalea todarodis; assembly: GCF_032595355.1. Lineage (NCBI taxonomy): Bacteria > Pseudomonadati > Pseudomonadota > Alphaproteobacteria > Rhodobacterales > Paracoccaceae > Sedimentitalea > Sedimentitalea todarodis. Next base: position 81,400 of record NZ_JASMWN010000012.1, read on the forward strand.
CAGGAGCAAAGGATTGCGGATTATTGCCCCCGCGCAACGGTTCTATTCGCGGATATCGTCGGTTTCACGACCCTTGCACGCAACTTGCGACCAGGCGAAGTGCTCGACCTTCTGAACGATCTGTTCTCTCAATTTGACATGCTGGTCGAGTCGCATGACGTTGAAAAGATCAAAACCATTGGTGACGGTTATATGGCGGCGTCCGGGCTTTACCAAGCCGACGATCCGGAAAAGGCGGCGCGGGCAGCCTGCGATCTGGCGTTGGACATGCAGGTCGCCTTTGATCAATTCCGTCGCGAATGGAAGGTGGAGATTGACCTGCGGGTCGGGCTACATTCCGGACCTGTCGTGGCCGGAGTCATCGGCGTACGAAAATTTGCCTTTGATCTTTGGGGCGATACCGTGAATATCGCCAGTCGGCTCGAAAGCGGATGTCCGACGGGAAACATCCAGATCAGCCACGAAACCGTCGACCTGATCGGCCCCGGCTACAAGGTGTCGCACTGTGGTGCAATCGACATTCCAGGACACAGGACACGGGAAACGTTCTTACTACTGTCCGGGCCAGCATGACCTAACAGTCTCAACCCGTCAGCATGCGCAATCCCTGTGTTACATCAGATCGCACCGCCAGCCTGAGGCCCGGTTCATCCCCGGCCTTCAACGCGGAAATGATGAGTTTGTGAAAATGCGGAGGCTCAGTGCGCCGCAGACGGCCATATAGCGACCGCATTGTCGGCCCCAGTTGGAGCCAAACGGTTTCTGCCATCGCAAGCATCGCGGGTGCCTGGGCACGTAGGTATAGCGTTCGATGAAACTCGAGATTTGTGCGGATGTAGCCGACGGCATCGCGCGCCGCGACGGCATCGGCAATGTTGGAATTGATAGCCTGCAGTCGATCGATCAGCGCGATATGAGCGCGCGGGAGCGCCCGGCTGGCAAGTTCGACCTCAAGCAACGCCCGCAAGGCGGCCAACTCCTCGATCCTCTCGCTCGAAAGTTCGGGCGTGGACACACGGCCAGATGCCGTCAGCGACAGTGCACCTTCGGCGACAAGCCTGCGTACCGATTCCCGAGCGGGCGTCATGGACACGTCAAATTCCTTGCCGATGCCACGCAAGGTCAGTGCAATTCCCGGTGCGATTTCCCCATGCATGATCCGCGCACGTAAGGTCCGGTACACCCGATCATGGGCGGCAACCAGTGGCGATTCCGTGGGGCGTGTCGTGATCATGGCTCTTTGTGATCACAAATCCCAGGCAGGTCAACTGGGCTGCGTCTCAGAACTTGTACCGATGCAACGTTGCGCCCTCGCGGCGCAGCCAACGCCGTTCTGAGTCACATGGGCCATACAGACGCTCGACCGTGGCCCAGAATTTGGGAGAATGATTCATCTCGGCAAGATGCGCGACCTCATGCGCCGCCACATAGCGCAGGACCTTGGGAGGGGCGAGAATCAGGCGCCAGGAAAACATGAGCCCTCCGTCAGATGTACAAGATCCCCAGCGAGAGCGGGTGTCGCGCAGGGTGATCCGCTTGTAGGACCGCCCCAGACGGTCAGCATAGTGGTCACTGGCCGCCACGAGCCGGTCCCGGCTCAACCCCTTCAGCCATGCCTGCAGTCGACGCCCTGCTGCATCCTCGGGGACGCCAAGCGCACCGTCGCGCTGCACCACCCGTCGCCCGGTCGTCGACACGATCCTGTGCTCTGCCCCCTCGATGGGCAGGCTGGCCCCGATCTCCACCGGCATTTCGTCGGGCCGGTTGTCCAGATGCCCACGGATCCACTCGGCTTTGGATGCCGCGAATGCCAGGGCTTCGGCCTCTTTCACACCCGCCGGAAGCGTCAGAGTCACCCGACCATCAAGCTGAGAGATTCGCAGGCTGATCCGCCGTGCCCGCCCCGATCGCCTGAGCGTCAGAGCCACGGGTGGCGCGCCGGGAAGGACATGTTCTGCGATGTTACATACTCCAACTGGGACTAAAGCCTTTGACAGTGCCCATCTCATATGGCACGTGACCGGAATCGTCGATGCGACTCAGCAGATTATCAAGGGGATAAACATGCCCAACGCAGAATGGGGCACAAAGCGCCTGTGCCCGACAACCGGAAAACGGTTCTACGACCTGAACAGAGACCCGATCGTCAGCCCATACACGGGTGACATCGTTGAAATCGTCGCGGGCAAGAGCCGGATGATTTCGGCCGACTCCGAAGACGCCGAAACACTGAAGGCAAAAAAGAAGGCGAGCGGCGGCGATGACGCCGTACTGGAAGATGACGACGACACCGTTGATGTCGATCTGGACGATGACCTTCTGGAAGACGACGATGATGATGATGTCTCGCTCGAGGAAATCGCCGACGTCCCTGTCGAGGAAGAAGACTGATCCGATAATGCTGCGGGCGGGATTTTTTCACTTGATCCCGCCCGTTCTAGCGCCTAGACACCACGGCACGGTTTTGGGGCCTTAGCTCAGCTGGGAGAGCGCTTGCATGGCATGCAAGAGGTCAGGAGTTCGATCCTCCTAGGCTCCACCAAATCCCGACAGTTCAAAGTGATGACCGAACGCTCCTATGGTATGATACCGGGCAGTGAAGGTTACTTGCCATGCGCTCTATCAAGACCGTCCATGTGATTTCAGCCCACGCCGAGGGCGAAGTCGGCGATGTCATCGTTGGCGGTGTCCTGCCGCCTCCCGGCAAGACGATCTGGGAACAGAGCCGATGGATCGCCCGGGATCAGACATTGCGCAACTTTGTGCTCAATGAACCGCGCGGCGGGGTGTTCCGGCATGTGAACCTGCTGGTGCCACCCAAACATCCGGAGGCGCAGGCCGCATGGATCATCATGGAACCAGAGGACACGCCACCGATGTCGGGTTCAAACGCGATCTGTGTGGCAACCGTATTGCTGGATGGCGGTCTGGTGGACATGCAGGAGCCTGAAACCCATCTGCTGCTCGAGGCTCCCGGCGGGCTGGTGCAAGTGCGCGCCGACTGCCGGAACGGCAAGGCGGAGCGGATCTATGTGCAGAACCTGCCGTCTTTCGCGTCAAGATTGGGCGAGTCGCTCGAAGTCGATGGGCTCGGCTCGCTGACCGTCGATACAGCCTATGGTGGCGACAGTTTTGTCATCGTCGACGCCAGCACGCTCGGGTTCACCCTGGCAGAGAACGAAGCGCACGACATCGCCACGCTGGGTGTGAGAATCACCAATGCTGCCAATACCCAGTTGGGTTTCCAACACCCGGAAAACCCAGACTGGCGACACATTTCATTCTGCCTGTTCGCGGGTCCGCTGACCAAGGGCGCTGACGGGTTGCAAACCAGTGCCGCCGTCGCGATCCAACCGGGCAAGGTGGACCGATCTCCCACTGGCACGGCGCTTTCGGCCCGCATGGCTGTCCTGCACGCAAACGGGATCATGAAAACCGGCGACCGCCTGATGGCCCGCTCACTGATCGGATCGACGTTCTCTGGGCAAATTCTCGGTGAAACGACGGTTGGCGGACAGCCCGCCATTCAGCCGGAGATCTCTGGTCGTGGGTGGATTACCGGCATTCACCAACACATGCTTGACCCGTCCGATCCCTGGCCGGACGGCTATCGGCTCTCGGATACCTGGGGCGCGAAGTGAAACCCCGCCCAGCGAGTGAAGATTCATGCCGGGGCATGAGGGCCGCAGCCAAACATGGCGCCAGCGCATCTCGGCCCGTGAACCGCCCAGCAACGAGTCCCTGACCGCGTTACCCTGTGATGTCAGGATCTGGCGCAGCAATGGGCAAGAAACACCGCCCCGATAACCCCGAAATTTGTAAATCCTGCGATTTGGACTATATTGGTTCTCAAACGAAGAAGAATTGTCGAGTGTTTTCAAAATGATTTCTACCTTCCATTCCTTTTGGGAGTTCTTTCCCGGTCCCTTGCTGCAACGTCCAAAGAGGTTGCAGATTGCAGCGCTGTGCCATCGTGGTGACGGCGCTGACAGGAAGTACCTGCTCATCACCAGCAGGGATACGGGCCGTTGGATCATCCCGAAAGGATGGCCGATCAGAGGTCTCAAATCGAACGAGACGGCCCTGCGCGAAGCGTGGGAAGAAGCCGGCGTAACAGGAAGCAAAGCTGCGGATGAACCCGTAGGCGTCTATACCTATGACAAGCGGCACGCGACCGGTTGGGCGACCCCGGTCGAGACGCTGGTCTATTCGGTTTCTGTCGGCGAACTGCTGGATGAATTTCCGGAATCAAATGAACGCACACGAATGTGGGTCGACGCGGGCACCGCTGCTGAGATGGTGAACGAAGAAGAATTGAAACAAATCTTCCGCAGACATCAGGCAATTTCCCCAAGCCAATCCTGAACTGTTGGCATTTGCGTTGCAGAAGCGCTAGTCATCTTTCTCGGACGGGAGATGACTCATATGAATGAAAAGCAGGGCGATCCGCGCCACCTCGAAACGCTTGATCGCGATCTTGCGCGCTATTCCAACCTTGAAATGGCAACAAGCTACGTATCGCGCCCGATGGTGGGTCTGGGCGTGTCGCTTTGTTTCATTCTATTGACCGGCATCGCCGCAATGTCGTTCTTTGGGCAGAACAGCAACCCCTTGATCGTTGTCATCGCCGCCTGTCTCGGAGCCTATATGGCCCTGAACATCGGTGCCAATGATGTGGCCAACAACATGGGCCCGGCGGTCGGCGCCAAGGCGCTGTCCATGGGCGCGGCCATCGGCATTGCGGTCGTCTTTGAGAGCGCAGGCGCGTTGATTGCAGGCGGTGATGTCGTGGCGACGATCGCCAAGGGTATCATAGCGCCAGAAAGCATAGGCACGGCTTCTGTGTTTATCTGGGCAATGATGTCGGCGCTGCTGTCGGCCGCTCTCTGGGTCAATTTGGCAACATGGATCGGTGCGCCGGTATCCACGACGCATTCCGTTGTCGGTGGCGTGATGGGCGCGGGCATTGCAGCCGCCGGGTTTGCCGCAGTCAACTGGCCAACCATGAGCAAAATTGCAGCCAGCTGGGTAATTTCACCGGTTCTGGGTGGGGCCATCGCGGCCATGTTCCTGTGGTTGATCAAGTCCCGGATCATTTACCGCGACGACAAGATCGCCGCCGCGCGGGTCTGGGTGCCGGTCCTCGTGGGGATCATGGCGGGTGCATTTGCGTCCTATCTTGCCCTGAAGGGGCTGAAAAAGATCATCAAGGTGGACATGTCATCGGCTTTGGCGATCGGCGTCGTCATTGGCGTCGTGATCTGGGCCCTGATGATTCCGATCATTCGAAAGCAATCGGTTGGGCTCGAAAACCGGAACAAATCGCTCAAGACGCTGTTTGGCATTCCGTTGGTGGTGTCGGCAGCGCTGCTCAGCTTTGCCCATGGCGCAAACGATGTGGCAAACGCTGTCGGACCGCTTGCCGCGATCGTCCATGCCTCACAATCAGGCGATATCGGGGATGCCATCAGCATCCCAACCTGGGTCATGATTATCGGTGCCTTCGGAATATCCTTTGGCCTGTTCCTGTTCGGACCGAAACTGATCCGCATGGTTGGCGGTCAGATTACCAAACTCAACCCGATGCGCGCCTATTGCGTGGCCCTGTCGGCGGCGGTCACGGTGATCGTGGCCAGCTGGCTTGGCCTGCCGGTCAGTTCAACTCACATCGCTGTTGGGGGTGTATTTGGCGTCGGGTTCTTTCGCGAGTGGGATGCGGAGCGCCGCATCCACAAGGCGCGCCTGCAGATGCCGGATCGCCCCAAATACGCCCCGGAGGAGCGCCGGCGTCGCAAACTGGTGCGCCGGTCCCATTTCATGACCATCATTGCGGCTTGGGTCATAACGGTTCCAGCCGCTGCGGCGTTGTCGGCGATCTTCTTCTATCTGATCAACACATTCGTGGCCTAAAGCGTTTCACGTTTGACCTGGGCCATCTGCTGTCACCTAACGCGTTGAAATATATGACTTCAGGCTGCGTTTGGCGGATCAGGTTTGACGTGAAACGCATAGAGGCCTCGCGGCACTGCACTGACCTGCTGCGTATTGCGGATCGGAATTTGCGGTGGGATCCTGTGAGCAAGAACTTGCCGCATCCCTCAGAGCTGCATCACGAGATTGTAAGCCAGCCCATTCCTGGTTTTTCTATTCTTCCAAGGGCCCGCCTGCCTGTGCGCAGAAGACAACACCCTGGATTTGCGACATGAATTCCCACCATCCATTCTTGCGACAAGATCACCGATCTGCCGAGTGCTGCTCTTCCCAACAACGTCTGACGCCGGCGCCGCCGTTGACAAAACACCCAAGAAATGCTGCAATTTTGCCCCGAAGGGCGGGGCTCCAATAGCTCTTGGATCGTATTATGTTCATGAGTACCAACGAAGGTTTCTGGCGCACCAAGACGTCTGTTTTTGGCGCATTGGCAGTTGTTTTCTTTCTGTCCTCACTTGAAGCCCCAGTGACTGATGGCCTGAACCTTGTATCTGCAGCAGAGGCAGCGTCAGTTCCGTCTGACTACAACTACGTGGTGACACGGGGAACGGCCAAAAGCTCTATGCCCGCGCCTCAGGGGGGCAAAGGCAATCTGGATCACCACGGATTTCGCTTTTTTTGTGTGCCAACCCACTATTCATATGATGACCCTGTGGTGTATCCCGGCCAAGAAGGGGCGGCGCACCTACACATGTTTTTCGGCAACACTGATGTAGATGCTCATAGTACCGCGGAAAGCATCATCAATTCAGGGCGCACGTCTTGCGACGGCGGAATCACCAACAGGTCTGCCTATTGGATTCCGGCACTCTTCAACGAGGCAGGCGACGTCGTACTTCCAACAATCATCAACAACTATTACAAGAGCTGGGTGTTGGACCGAAGCAAGATCCGACCCATTCCCGCAGGGCTTCAGATACTCGCCAATGATAAGGTTCTGGGCTCTTCTGGCGTTGCTGTCAGCGCGATCGAACAGGAGATTTGGTCGGCAACCTTTCGAGTATTCCCCCATGACGGACTATCCATCGAAATACGGTTTCCTGACTGTGTCGCGGTTGACGCCAATGGAAAGCCGGTCCTGACCAGCCCTGGCGGAACCAGCCACGTCGCCTATTCGTCCGGCAATTGTCCTGCCTCACATCCGTACACAATTCCACAGCTTACACAGAATTTGAACTGGAGCGGCGTACCGTTCGAATCTGACTGGCGATTCGCGTCCGATTTGATGAACAATGCGCCCAAAGGAACCACAATTCACGCGGACTACATGGCCGGCTGGACACCGGAAGCCGCTTTGATCATGTCCAACTGCGTTCGCGACGGCGTCCGTGAATGTGGTCCCGGTTTGCACAGTCACTGGGAGGATCAGTTTTTTGCTCCAAATGGCGATCGGGTCTATGACTATTTCAAGATAGCCGACGGCGTTGACCCGACGCCCGCGGCGTTGGAAGGCTGGCCTTCCATGCTAATGAAAAACAGCAAACCGGTTCCAACTCGCGTCAGCACTTTGGCTCCCGCCGCGTCACGAGCGGAGGTCATGCTGTACGGCAATTGGCCGAGTTTTGATTCCTCGAACGGATATGCCGAGAAGTTGTTGGAGCACCGAAAAGCGTTTGAAGAACTGCGTGACCAGCTGAATGCGAGCCGCCTCCCTGGTCAGCCCCCTGTCTATATTATTCCGAGTTATGAATTCATCTCTCGTGTGATACAGGACCTGGCCGCCGGCAACGCCGTTGGAATCAGCAGCGTGAACGAGCTTTTCTCCGATAATCTGCACCTGAGCGCCATTGGCAACTATGGCATTGCCAGCCTCGCCTACGCGACGGTGTTTGGACGTGACCCGGACGAACAGCCAATTCGCTTCAACCCGGATTCACAACAGGTGACAAATGCCCAAGCGGCTTATCTTAGGGATGTTGCCTGGGACGTGGCGAAAGACTATGGCCCCGCCGGTCTTGGCGTCCGTACGCCTACAGCGCCTGGCACACCCCATGTCTTCAGCGGCAACAGTCAAACCCATGGCTGGCTTGAGTTTCTGTACAAACCCGCATTTGATTCTGGCGGTCAATCTGTTGCGCAGTCCATACAATTTGGATCAACGGCCGCGCAGCGATGGGCCGAAGCAGAGCAGTTGGGTGTACAGCTTCCGGATGCTATCGGTGACTACGCGTTGGTGATCGTGGGCTTGGGCCCATACTTCAGCATTCAGAGAGAGACCCTCAATGCCGAAGCCAATGCTCTGAGAAAATTCATGAAAGCGGCCTGGGCGCAAGGGCTGGGCGCCCCGGATGGTGTTGCGCCTTCCCCAAGTATTGCAACGTTCCGCAGTGGCGAAACCATTATCACAACGGCAAATCTAAACCTGCGTGCTTCGCCCGGCGGTGAAGTATTAAGAGTTCTGCCGGCTGGTACAATCGCAAGAGTACCTGCTTGGTCCACGTCTTATGCGCAAAACGGACGCACCTGGGTTGGTCTAACCATTGATGGAAGTTCAGGATATGTGGTTTCAGACTATTTGGAACATCACTAAGTTCCAGACCCATTGATTTCGTCCTGCGAATGGGCATCAGCATCCGGAAATGCGGGCAACGGCAAGTACGGCCGTGATGCAAACGAGAGTGTCAAGATTGCAAGCCGTGAAGGCAGAGGTCCAACTGCCAGCGGCGCTTGGAATTATCGCGACGTCAGTAGGTATTTGTTGACGATGTATCTGGACGTTGGCGCTTGAACGTTGGTATCGGGCAGACCACTTCTGGTATTCCTCTCTATGTAGTTTCGTTCCATGTTGCAGCAGCCCCTGCGCCCGCCAAATCACACCCACCGCGTTTCAAAGCCAGCAACAACAACCATCGCGGTTGTCATCGTGAACTTTGGTGCTGCGGAACTGACCATGGCTGCGATCGAAAGCGTTCTGACGCGCGTACACGGCGGACGCCAGGTGGAACTTCACGTCGTCGATAATGCGTCCCCAGGAGACGATGCGGCTGTACTCGCCGCGCGCCACGCCCAGAGAGGCTGGGGGGATCGCGTCAAACTATGGTTAGAAGACACGAACCTCGGATTTGGGCGCGGCAACAATGTGGTGCTGGATTATCTTGGCGGCCGAGCCGATCCACCTGACTATGTGTTCTTCCTCAATCCCGATGCCGAGCTGGAAAATGAGGCGCTGGCAATATTGTCGGATCGGCTAGATGCCACGCCCACAGCTGCAGTCGCCGGTGCAGCCGTTACACTACCCACTGGGCAGCCGGTTACGGCTGCATTTCGCTTTCCATCCGCACGCAGCGAGTTTGCTCAGGCAGCCAATTTCGGACCTGTCACCCGCCTTTTTCGCGGCGATTTGGTGCCGCTTCCGCCCAACCATCCCGAAGGGCAGGTTGATTGGGTGGTGGGGGCCGCGATGCTGGTCCGCTTTCAGGTACTTCGTGACATGTGCGGCTTCGATCCCGACTTCTTTCTCTACTATGAAGAGGTCGAGCTGATGTGGCGTATTCGACAGCACGGCCATGATGTTCTCTATGTACCCGCTGCGCTTGTGCGTCATGCCGAGGGAATGTGCACCAACATCAAGTCCGATCAGCCCGTCCGAGAAAGACGCCCCGCATACTGGTACGACTCCTGGCGCCTTTACTACCTCAAGACGAGCGGCAGGGGTGGCGCGATTCGAGCCGGGCTTTGCTGGATGGCAGGCGCAGCCTTGAACGTGCCTCTGGCAGCCCTTCGGGGTCAGCACCAGCAGATGCCAAAGCTCTTCTTCCGAGACTTTTCCCGTCTGGTCATGAAACCGCTTTTTCTGGGGCCGGGAACCCGATGACGTGTTTACCCCGCCGCGTGATCAGGCATGCCAGTGTGGTCGGCACCCTGGGGGCGCACAACGGCAATCCGGACACCATCGGTCTTGGCGCGCTGATTGCGGAAGATTTCCGAACCCATGGTCGGGACTGGTTCTCGGAAGGGTTCTGGGTGCTTTTCTGGCACCGGTTCGGCAATTGGCGCATGGGTCTGCCCAAACTTCTTCGCGCACCGATGACGCTGATCTACGCTATCATGTTTCGGTGGGTTTCGCGGTCGACCGGGATCCTCCTTCCCTATTCGGTTCAGGTTGGCCGCCGCGTCTGTCTGGAGCATTTCGGTGGTATGATCCTGGTGGCACAGAGCATCGGAAGCGACGCAACGATCCGCCAGAACACGACATTTGGGATCGCGCGCAAGGACGCGCTGCACGACCGGCCCATCATCGGCGATCGCGTTGAGATTGGAGCGGGCGCCGTGATCGTAGGCCCGGTTTGCATCGGAAACGGCGCAATCATTGGTGCCAATGCTGTGGTAACCCGCGATGTGGCACCGGGCATGGTCGTCGGCGGCATACCTGCCCGAGTTATTGGCCGGGTCCGAAAGTTGATGCGTGACGAACACCCATCGGACGAGACTGTAGCAGGACCCCTTCCGCAACAATCGACGATCCTCTCGATATAGGAAGTGGAAAGGACGGGGTGTCATGTGGGAAAGGGACGCCAAACTCGTCTGAAATACCGCTCCTGCGCATTCCGCATACCCTCACGCCTTTGCCCTGCCTTCACTGCTCTGGCAGCCTGCCGCCAATCGCAACCAACTCTTGTCCGGTCGCTGTGCCAGCTACGGTGGTCTTTCGATTTGAAGGCCACGGTGTCGGCATCAGCGCCAATCTGGCGGCTGTATGTGATCGCGATCCGGTCGGCGGCTCGGTTCCGCCAACGGATGGCATGGCGTATCCGACGTCGGGTCTTGCACAGCCGATATGTCGATGCTTGACCCATCGGCCGCGGCACCTGTTGGAATTCAGTATCTGGTCGTCATCCGATGGCCCGGGCAAAAGAACAACCGTACAAAGGTGATGGGTTTTTTCTCCCACCAGGTCGAGCGTTCGATGGTGAAAAGGGGCTGGCCGCTCAGGCATCCCAGGTGACCGGCGAGTTGTTCGTCCGCGACCGAGGCCGAAAAGCTGATCTCAGCATTTGAAAAGGGAATTGTTGATACCAGCCATTCGTTCGGTCCGGTCATGGCAAAATCCGCATCCTTTGCCATTGGCAGGATATCCAGATTTATCCAGCGATCCTCGAACTGATAGGGGGCACCGTCGGCGTAATGCATGCAGATCAGATGGATTGCCTTGCTCTGCGGTCCCATGGCCAGCCGAGCCCGCAGCCAATCGGGTGCGATGCCGATCTCCCTGCTGACGAGGGAATAGCGATACTCCGAATTCTGGCTTTCAATTTCGTCCCTGACCACAGGAATATCAAAGCGGGCCTGCCGGATCGGGGCATTTCGCACCCGCGTTCCGGCCTTGCGCCGCCGCTCCACGATACCCTCGTCGGCCAGTTCGCGCACCGCCCGGTTGACCGTCGCCCGCGCACAGCCATAGGTTTCGGCGAGATCAACCTCGTTGGGTATCAGCGTGCCCGGCCCCCATACGCCAAGCGTGATTTTTGCCAGGATGTCAGACTTAACATCTCGGAACGTCGTCCTCATGACGGCCACTGCCCTTGTTATTTGCATAAGCATATTATCGGTAGGTCTATATGTATAGACAGGGGCAGGGCACACTCACAAGGCACGCGCATCTTGCGTTCGGCCCCGTTGGTTGGGTCAATTGCCCCTGTAGGACGCGCCCGTGACGGCTTCCATGCTATCCGGAATGCAGAACCGCATCGGACCCGCGATCAAAGTCCGCCAGCCCCAGGTCCGGTAACTCTCTCAGGCTTTGCAGATCGAACATCGCCAGAAATCCCTCGGTGGTTACAAAGGTGTGTGGCGCACCGGGACGCGGTGATCGTGGCCCGGTGGTGATCAGGTCTCTCAGTCGCATTCGCGTCAGCAGATCGCGGCTGATCTCCTTGCCAAAGATCTCGGCAAGTCCCGCCCGATCAATTGGCTGGTGATAGGCGACGGCGCAAAGGACGGCCATCTCCATCTCGCTGAACTCCGGCGCCCCGTTGCCGAGATCGGCCGCCGCCTTGATCGCATCGGCGAATTGCCTTCGCGTGCGAAACATCCAGCCACCTGCCGCCTGAACCAGCTCATAGGGTCGGTTGCCAAGCTCCGCGCGGATGTCCTCGATCACAAGCTCTACCGACGCCCCCTGCCCTATGACCCGCGCAAGGCTGTCGCGATCTACTGGAGATGCACTGGCAAAAAGCACCGCCTCGACGCGCCCCATCCACTCGCGCCAGCGCAACTCTGCCGGCAGGTCTTCGAGTTCGCGATCAAACGCCTCACTCTGCGGCTTTGATTTCCCGGTCATGGGCCAATTCCGTAGAGCCGGAATGTTGAACGCCCTGTCAACTCCCGCGCGACGCCAAGATCGACCAGACGGCTGCAAAGCCGTCGTGCTGCACGGTCTGTCATCGCGATATTGGTCCCGTGAATTGTGGGAGAGAGCATGGACGACGGCGCGATTGCATCCTGGGCGAGGAACAGATCAATTGCCGCATCCGAAGCCTTGGAGCGTAGCTTTGGCGCTATTTGGGTAAGCGCCGCGGCCCGCAGCGCCAATTCGCGGGCCAGGGTGATCGTCTCGTGAACCGACTCAAGAAGACGGGCCTGAACCGCGACATTCGCCGCAGACTCGTCAGCGACCAAAGCCCGCAACCCGGCCTTGGTCTGCCTTTGTGCTGTAGTCGGCAATACGGCCTTCCAACTCAGCGCCCGCGCCAACACCACATCCGACAGCAGACAAGCCAACCGTTCTGCGCGGTCATCGGCAGAAAGAACCGCGCGCAGGATCCGGGCGCAGCCGCTGAGTGGGCCGTATGCCCCTGCATGATGAACGGCCTCATCCAGCCACGTGTCGATGTCGGCGCCATCCGTTACGCCTCCGATCTCGCAAAGCCTCGTCCGCCAGTTCGTTGAACCCAAACGAAGCCTCGCCGCATCGCGCCAGAACGCCAGCAGATCGCCGTCGGGTCCTCGCGCCTCTCCGGGCGGTGTCAGATGGAAGGCATCGCGGATATCACATTCGCGCGCCAACCGACCTTCCAGTTTCGACGTCGCCGTCGCAGCCCGCAGGGCCAGGGTGTTGGCCAAGAGTTTCAGCGGCACACCGGCCGCCGGATCGCGGAGAGCTGCATCCAGTACCGACAGGCTTGCACCTGAGCGAAAGGCAACCGTCTCCGGGGCCCTGGGCGGGGCTGATTGTGCCCAGACCGGCAAGCTTGGAAAGGTCGAACGGTCTTCGATCCGGGTCTTGGTTTGGTGCTTCATGGTGCAGAGTGTAAACTGCGTCGTCGGCTATGACCATAATCGACCGGCGGCTCTTTGCAGGCCCGAACAGCTGGAATTTCAGATACTGGCAGTCTGACAATCGACCTCAGGATGCGCTGTCCTGGTCCGTTTTCCCGACCCGCCAACGGACTATCATTGCGACAAGCGGCGCGAGCCAGAGTAGAATTGTCACGATGCCTAGCGTTGCCGCGATCGGTCGCGAGAAAAAGCCAAGCGGATCTCCGTCAGCCTTGATCATGGACGCCATGAAATTGTCCTCGACCATGTTGCCAAGGACAATGCCGAGGATCGCCGGAGCAACGGGAAATCCGTTTTCCTCCATCAGGTAGGCGAGGATCCCAAGCACCAGCATGACCGTGATACCAAAAACCGTGTTGTTGATCGCAAACGCGCCGACCATGCAGAAGATCAGGATGATCGGCATCAGGACCTGACGGGGTATTCGCAGGATGTATCGCGAGAGCTTGATCGCGCCAAAGCCCAGCGGGAGCAACGCAAGGTTTGCGATGAAGAACGCGAGAAAGACGGAATAGATCAGTTCGGGCCGCTCAATGAAAACCATCGGCCCCGGGTTCATTCCCTTCATGTAGAGCACACCGATGACAATCGCCGTGATCGAATCTCCGGGTATCCCAAAGACGATCGCAGGCACCCAGGCCCCTGCCAGGCTTGCATTGTTGGCCGCGCCCGCATCGACCAGACCCTCGGGGTGTCCCGTTCCGAATTTTTCGCTTTCCCTGGAGCGTTTCTTGGAGATGGCATAGGATATCCATGCCGCGATATCCGCCCCGGCGCCCGGAAGGATACCGACAACCGCACCGATGGAAGACCCGCGCAGGATGTTGTACCTGTACTTGTTCAGGATCGGACCAAGCCCCCGGAAAACGCCGCCGCCTGAACTCTGCGGAACCTTGGTCACGGTGCGGTTCGAGGCCACGTATCGCAGCACCTCGGAAATGGCGAACATGCCGATCATTGCCGGGATAAAGCTGACGCCACCCATCAATTCGATACTGCCAAACGTATAGCGGGGGTGTCCTGCGGTGCCGTCGATTCCGATCGTCGCGATGAACAGCCCGATGAACAGCGACACGAACCCCTTCAAGGTCGAGCCGGTCGAGATGATCACGGCGCAGGACAGACCGAGGCAGGCAAGCCAGAAATACTCATAGGACGAGAACTGGATTGCGAATTCGGCGAGCATGGGAGAACTCAGGGACAGCACAATGCTGCCGGCAAGGCCGCCGATCACCGAAGTCACCAGCGCAATGCCAAGGGCGCGTTCTCCCAGCCCCTTCTTGGTCATCGCATAGGATTCATCACAATAGGCCGCCGACGCCGGGGTGCCCGGTATGCGCAGCAATGCACCGGGTATGTCGCCCGCGAAAATTGCGGTTGCCACCGTGGTGACGATGGCGGCGATTGCAGGAACGGGGTCCATGAAGAACGTGAACGGGATCAAGAGCGCCGTTGCCATTGTGGCCGTCAGGCCGGGTATCGCGCCGACAAACAGGCCAAATACAGCCGCCAGCAGCATCACGCCAAGCGTCAGGGGATCGGCAATCAGTTCGACGGATTTCAATAGAGTATCCATTTCAGATCACCACGCGACGGGCAACAGGATGCCCCAGGGAAGTGGCACCAGAAGCACCTTGGCGAATACCGTGTGAATGATGAACGTGGTTGCAATGGCGACGATGAGGCTCGTGCGCCAGGACGAACCGAAACGGATCAGAAGTATGGTCAGGATGAGCAGGGACGACGGTATGAAGCCCAAACTGTCAGACAGCAGAATGTAGAAAACGATGCAGCCGAGCACCATCACGACATTCAGGACGTTGTCCCTGTCCTGTGCCCAGTCGCCGATCTGGATCAATGGCACGGTTGCCCGTTGGGCAATGCCCTGAAAGATCAGGATGGTGCCGCAGACAATCAGCCCGATACCGATGAGGGTCGGGAACAGATCGGGACCATAGTTTTGGCCATGCAGACGGGGGAAGGTTGCCGCATAGGCGATTTCAGCCAGCGCGAACAGGATCAACAGGGTTCCGGGTATGGCATTGTTGAAACGCATGTCAGGTCCCATCATGTTGATGCATCAGACACAGGAAAAGGGGCCGCACCCAAACTGCTGCGGACCCCGTCAGATGCGGTTTCGGGAACGCCCAGCTATTTGGCCAGTCCAACGGCGTTCATAACAGTCCCTAGCGCGGCATCGCTTTCGGCCATCCAGGTCACGAACTCGTCACCCGGTTTCCATACCAGACCAAAGCCACGGCCATTCATGAATTCCTGAAATTCGGCGGAATTCCAGACGACCTCAAGTGCGGCGGACAGTGTGGCGGTCGCCTCGTCCGGCATGCCCTTTGGACCAGCAATCCCGCGCCATGCGGCCATTTTCCAGTCCGATCCGGTCGCTTCTTTCAGCGTCGGAACGTCCTCGAATGCGCCGAGGCGTTCTTCGCCCATCACGGCCAGGGATTTCACTTTACCCGCGTTGATCAGCGCTGCGGATTCGACAACTGAACTTGTGACGACGTCAACGCCGCCGGCGACCAGTTCCTGAAGGCCCGCCGCCGCTCCTTTGGAGGGGACCCATGGTGCCGCGTCGGCCCCGGCACCCGCATCGTTCAACATGCCTGCCAGCGCCAGATGCCAAATGCCACCCTGTCCGGTGCCAGACCCCTTGTATTTTCCGGGCTCGGCCTTGACCGCCTCCAAAAAATCACCTGCGGTGTTCCATTCGCTGTCAGCGCGCACCTGAACACCCGCGGCGTCATAGTTGTAGAGCGCGATCGGTGTATAGTCCGCGCCAGTCAACTCGGTCAGCCCGGCCCAGTGCATCATGCCGATTTCGACGGTGACAACGCCAATCGTGTAACCGTCCGGATCTGCAGTCGCGATAGCGGAATGTCCCACCACGCCGCTGCCACCCGTGCGGTTGACGACGTTGACAGGCTGGCCAAGTTCTTCCTGCAGCAGCCCCGCGATCATCCGCCCTGTCGCGTCCGTCCCGCCACCTGCGCCCCATGGCACAATCAATGTGATCGGGCGCTCGGGATACTCCGCATAGGCCGGCACGGTCGATGCAACCAGCCCCGCGCCCAGCAACGATGCACTCAGTGCGATTGCTTTCATGCTATTCGCCTTGGTCATTAATATTCCTCCCAGATTGTCATTTGATTGCCGCGCATTTGGCGCGTTCTGCCTCCTCAACCAACCCCAATTGGGGCGGATAAAGGTCGTCGTTCTTTCGAGCTGCGGCACCTACGAAAAGAGCATACCGCCGTTGATATCCACACAGGCACCGGTCATGAAGGCCGACTGGTCGGACGCGAGGAACGCGGTCAGGTTTGCGACATCCACTGGCAACCCTTCGCGTTTGAGCGGCGTCGCGTTTGCCACGACCTTGCGCACTTCGTCCTTGGTGAAGATGTTATGAAAGTCTGTATCGATCATGCCGGGACAAACGGAATTCACACGGATACCCGGTCCGAGTTCCTTGGCCATGCCACGGGTCATAGTCATCACGGCGCCTTTGGACGTTGCATATGCGACTGCGCCGGGGCCACCGCCATCGCGTCCGGCCTGTGACGCGTAGGTGACGATGCTGCTGCCGTCAGGCATGTGGGGCGTGGCGGCCTTTGCGAGATAGAACAGCGACGTGACATTCAGGTCCATCACCGCGTTCCAATGCGCAACGTCCATCTCGGCGAATGTCTTACGGGCAACCAGACCGCCTGTCACATGAACAAGCACGTCGATGGTTCCGCCATACTCTGACCGGGTCCTTTCGACGAGTTTCTCGACATCCGCCTGATTGGTCATGTCCCCTTGCATGGCAAAGGCCTTGCCGCCCGCCGCAAGGATCTCTGCGACGGCGGACTCCGCACCCTCGCGGCTCGAATGATAATTGATGGCGACATCTGCACCGTCTTCCGCCAGACGCAGCGCACAGGCCCGCCCGATATCGCGACCACCGCCGGTAACGATCGCCGTCTTTCCGTTCAATCCCATTAGAAGCCCCCAAAATGTACAAGTGTGCTGGCACCCATCAACTCGTCTCAAGTGCAAACTGGTATGGTAGTATCCCTCTTTTGTCAACGTTATTGTTTCTCGGGTTTGGACTCCATGCCCGGTACCATCGCTCATTTCTGATCGGCTCGCTGTCTAGACCGGTGGCTGGCTGAGACGGGGGCAGCATCGCCGAGCATAATAGGACCCCAGCCCGATCCACCCGTTGCAGCGAGGTTGTCAGATAGACGCCACCGAACAGGATATGTGGAACCGTCGCGGTCACGACGACGATGCTCCGAAGTGAGTAGCAATCAACCAATACACGTTTTGGCGGCAAGCGTTTCAGGCGGCAGCATCTGACGGTTGATCCCGTCGCTCTTGTCAGGGTTCCGACGTCTCAGTCAGCCTCTGTTGCGAGCCATTCCTGCATCTGCTCGGACATGACAAACTTCTGCGGCTTTCCGGTAATGGTCATGGGCAGTTCCCGTACCATCCGGATATGTTTGGGCACCTTGTAGTGGGCGATCTGCCCCTTGCAATAGTCCTGCAACTCTTGAACAGCCAGTCCGCTGTCGGGCTTTTCAATGATCCAGGCACAGACGACTTCGCCAAGAGTCTCGTCCGGAACGCCAAAGACCTGTGCTTCGCTAACCTTTGGATGCCGGATCAGAAATTCCTCGATCTCGCGCGGAAAGATATTCTCACCACCCCGAATGATCATGTCCTTGACCCGGCCCACAATCGAGCAGAAGCCAAGTTCGTCGAATACGCCGAGATCGCCTGTATGCATCCAGCCATCAACGATGCATTTGTCCGTGGCAACGTCATCGCCCCAGTATCCCGTCATCACGGAATACCCTTTGGTGCAGATTTCGCCCCGCGCACCGACGGGCACGATGTCTCCGGCCTCGTCGACCAGTTTCACCTCAAGATGCGGGTGGATGCGCCCGACGGTTTCGCAGCGCTTGTCGACCGGATCGTCGGTAAAGCTCTGGAACGACACCGGCGACGTTTCGGTCATGCCGTAGCAGATCGTGACCTCCGACATGTTCATTTCGCTGCCGACCCTGTTCATCACCTCAATCGGACAGGGAGCGCCGGCCATGATCCCGGTCCGCAGGCAAGACAGGTCGCGCGGCCGGTTGTTGAGATCCTGAAGCATCGCCACGAACATGGTCGGCACCCCATAGAGCGCAGTGGCACGTTCACCTTCGATCGCGTCCAAAGTCTGTACCGGATCGAACGCTTCACCGGGGAAAACGATTCTGGCTCCCTTGCTGACCGCGCCAAGCACACCCATGACCATTCCGAAACAGTGGTATAGCGGCACAGGGATCACCAGCGTGTCCGCATCCGTTATTGCGATGCGATCCGTGACGAACCGTGCGTTGTTGACGATGTTGAAATGCGACAGGGTTGCGCCCTTGGGCAACCCGGTGGTGCCCGAGGTAAACTGAATGTTGATCGGATCCCGCGGCATCAGCGTCGCGTCGATTGCATCGAACTGTGCGCGCTCTGCCGGGCCGCCCATGGCCGCAAGCGCATCAAATGACAGAATGCCTGGACCGGGATCGGGGCTCATCACGATCACATGGCGCAGATCGGGCAGGTTCGCGGCGTGCAACGCGCCGGGTTTGCCTGTCTCAAGTTCCGGCACCAGAGCGCGGATCATCTCGACATAATTGGAACTCTTGAAGACCGGTGCCGCTATCAATGCCTTGCAGCCGACCTTGTTGAGCGCGTGATCCAGTTCCGAGAGACGGTAGGCCGGGTTGATGTTAACCAGAATCGCGCCGATCCGCGCGGTGGCGAACTGTGTCAGAATCCATTCGATCCGGTTGGGCGACCAGATTCCGACCCGGTCACCTTTTTGCAGCCCGAGCGCAAGCAGACCCGCCGCGCATTCGTCGATCTGCTGGTCAAACTCCCGATAGGTCAGACGAATTCCGGCTTCGGAAAACACCAGCGCTTCGCGGTCGCCATATTGGGCGAGCGTTTCGCGGAGCAATTGCGGGATGGTGACGTCTTTCAGTGCCGGATGAAGCGCCCCGATGACATGAGACCTACCGCCCATTGGGGCCGACCGGTCAAGTTCCACTGTATTCAAGCGACTTCTCCTCGTGATGTGGGCGGGCCGGCACGACTACGAGCCTAAATCCAGTATGCTGCTCCCGCAATCATTCGATGACTCCGGCAGCAGATGACCATTCAGGAGTATGGGCAATCCGATGTCATCCACCAAGTCCAAAGCCGGATTGGAACGCAAACTCGGAGATCAATGTCCGCGTTCATAGCCTCGCATTCGGTTCCAGCCGAGACCTGAAGAACATCAGCCGCCGTTGTTGCAGTTGCCCTGCAAGGTTCGCTCCGTTCTCGCCAAAGTCTCGCTGTAACGACCGACACGAACGGCCAACCTGTCTGGCCAGACAATCGATGGCAATGCCCGCATCATTGGCTTGCGTTCATTCCTGTCCTGTACATTCCGGAACAGATTTTCGTACTTCCGTGACCGCGCCGCTTCGAAAGCGCCTGTTTCGGAGCCAGAGATCATTCTAACGAAGCCGGACACGTGGCGGCGTGGGTCGCCCCGATCTTTCAGACCGAAGCAGGCGAGAAGTTCTGATCGCCCAGAAAAGAAGCTGGCGACCGTTGAACGGCTGGCTCAGGTCGGCCCACATGCTGTAGTGGAACCTCTCCCTACCACAACACTTGCTATTGTTCTCTTTTTGTTCTATCATATTGTTAACTGATCGGAGGTCCCATTCATGCGAACGACTTCAATTGACCCGGCAACACGCTCATTCAGCAGCAATGATTATCATGTGCTTCCGCCGACCGAGAAACAGATCCGCTTTGCCCAAAGCCTTGCGTCGCGGAACAGGGAAGTACTGCCCGCAGAACTGGCCTCCGACCGACGTCGTCTGTCCCGCTGGATCGAAGCGCATTACAAGCAACCCGACCGATCGCCTTTCTCCAGCTACCCATCATCCAAGCAAGTCGCCTTTGCCGAGCGGATCGCCCGAATCAAACGCCGCGATGTTCCGCGAGAGTGCTTTCGTGACAAGATGCTGATGTCGAAATGGATTGACAGCAATCGCTAGCCAATCCTCTTTCACCCCGTCCCCGCGTCCGAAGCTGCGCATTCAACAAGCGTGAACGCGGCAACGGTCTGAAAATCGGGTCGACGGTTTGCAAGGCGGCGGGCGTACGGCCCGCGCGCCTTGTTGGAATCGATCAGCGAGACTCTGTGGTCTGCTGCGTTGTGCCCGAGATCATGCCGCGAGCGTGTCCGATGTCGGCCAGGTCCCGTTCCGACATTGCGCCGGGTGTCTGGCTGGCAGAGTGCGCATCGCGCCGGCTGACGAACTGCGCAAGAATGGCGCGAAGAGACATCCCTATGACGCCAAACCGGCGCTCGTTGGGTGTTGGGGCAAGGGTGGCGTGGGTCATTTAAGCCTCTGCAGTCTGTTTGATGATGTCAGGTAGAAGCGGAGGATTTCCAGGTTTCTCCGATATCCGGCATCTGGGTTTCTTTGCAGGAACAAGCAAGCGAATAGGTAAAGTGTTTACGCAAAGCCGCATTGCGCCAGTCGCATGGCCCGAACAGCGTTTGGTTGGGAGGGTCGCCCAAACCGCAAGCCACCTGCCGCGGGCGCCCCGGAATCGCGAACCGATCTAGACTCCCGAAACGTTGGCCTGCCTATTGTATTCCCGGTGATCCACACCGCATGGCAAACCGGGTCTGGTTTTGCGCCAGATGGAGTTGAGCATCAGCTCGTTTCCTCGCCAGTGGCTGGATCGGATGCGTCGCTTCGTTCGGGTTCGGCAGTCACACTACTCTCGTGTTCCGCCTCATCAAACAGCCGCCAGACCGACAGAAACAGCGACGCAATGACAGGGCCAAGGACCAGCCCGGTCAATCCGAACATGGCCAACCCTCCCAAGGTTGTTACCAGAACCATGTAACCCGGAACGCTGCTCGCGCGGCCTACGACGATGGGACGTACGACATTGTCCGACATGCTGATCACACCTGCGCCAAAGGCCAGCAAGACCAGCCCGCCCTGGAAATTTCCGTTCAACATCATCATGAGGCCTGCGGGTCCCCAAATGAATGCCGCACCAAACGGGGGCACCACTGAAAACAGGCCCATCAAGGCCCCCCAGAACACCGGACTCGGAACGTCCAGAAACCAGAATATGGCGCCGCCCAGAATCGCCTGCACGATGCCGACCGACACCATCCCCTTGATCGTGGCCACCGCCATGTCCGAGAACGCGCCAAAGAACTTTATCTTGCTGTGCTCTGACGCGGGGAAGCTGTCGTAGAATGATCGGTAAATCCGGTCACCGTTCTGAAGCAGGGCAAACAGCACGTAGAGCGCAAGAAAGACGTTGAACAGAAAGGCCGATGCACTTTGGCCGATCACGGCGATATTTGAAACGGCAAATTGCCCGGCCGACACGAACCCCTGACCGACCATCGATTTGATCAGCCCGATGTCGAGTCCAAGCTGCGACAGAAAATCCGCCACCTTGGGGAAACGGGTCGGCAGTGTTTCGAGGACCTCCGCTGGCTTGAACGCGCCCGATTGGATCTGGGCGACGACCGCAGCGGCCCCGTCGGCGATGAGTCCCGCAATCAGGAAGGCTGGAAACAGGATGAAAATCACGATCAGAACGATGATCAGACCCGAAGAAACCGCAGTCCAGCCCAGCATCCGGTCAATAAGCCGTTGCCGCAAGGGCCAGAACAGGATCGCCAGAACGATCGCCCAGAATATAGCCGCCCAGAATGGCGAAAGCACGACCAGCATTCCGACCGTTGCCAGAATGACGATACTGTTCCCGAATACGGTGCGGCGCGTTCGGTCGGGCATGAGCGATCCTTGTTCCAGCAAACGGACTGTATCGGCGTCAAAGCAGTGGGACCCGATCCGGTCAGCAGGTCAAGAGTGGTTGCAACGATGATCCGTACAGGAGCATCCGAAACGTCGATTCAAACTCTGCGCAGGTCGGAAAATCCCGGTCTTACGCGCTACAATGCCATCGGCTTCCGGGCTATTTCAGTTGCAGGATATCCGGTACACAGATTTTCCGGCGTGTAGGCATGGTTGATGCGCCATCCGCGCGGCGCTCGCGGTTGTGGCCATCCTTGACCCTGACCTTGGGATCCTTGATCGGCCCCGCGACCGTGAATGGCCATGGGCTGCGTGACAACGGTCTGCCGATCCGTCTCGGCTGACCGGAAATGTCGAGCGAATCGTTTTTCAGGTTCACTTCCCCCTGTACGACCACCTGCACCTTGGGAGTCTCGACAACGCCGTTCTTGAGCGTGAAGCGACCGTTCGACACGCTCAGCGGTGCCCTGAGACAGACAATCACCGCATTCTTTTTCCGGCCTTTCTCGAACAACCACGGAACAATCCCCAGCCCGGCCAGATCCAGCAATTGGCTGTCGATGCTGCCGTTGCGCATCGAAACCGTGCCGTATCCGGACAAGGTGCCCAGATAGCGACGGAACGATGCGTGCTGACCGGAGACATCAAAACTGGCGTCAAGAATGCCGCTCGCGTGTTTCTTGAACTTCAGAAGCTTGAGAAAGTGCGCAAAGTCCCAGCCCCCCGTTGAGCCCCTGAGGCTCAGAACATCGGGGCTCTTGGCCATGTCCATCGCCGCGCTGACATCGAAATGACCGCCGCCGTAGGAAAACTTCACCGGGCCGAGTTTTGCCTTTTGGTCAATGACGACAAGCTCGCTATGGATGCTGCCGGTCCCTTTGGCCATTTCAATCTTGTCCAGGTCGATCTTGATGTCCATATCCATGTTCGACAGCAGGATCGCCTGGCCAATGGGCTGTAACGTGACATCACGCAGCGGGCCAGCCGGGGCCGTGTCGGTCCCATCATCCGCCTTTTCTTGAGCCTTGGTCCTTGGCTTGTCAGACTGCGCCATTACCGGGGTTTCGTTCAGCTTTTTCAGTTGCATCGACGCAAGGACGATTTCGCGCAGATGATTGATGCGTATCAGGTCACTCTTGATGGTGCCGCTGACGGTCGGATTCTGATCCTTTGCCTGCAATGCCAGATTTGCCTCAACCACCGATTCAGCAACAGACACCTTTGCCGATGATGTCCAGTCAGTGTCATGACTGCTCAGTTTGAGGTCCAGCCCGGCCGACACATCTTCGCCGGGCTTCAGATCCAGAGCCTTCAGAAACGCGGAAACGGACGCGATTTTCGCTGCGACGTCCAGCGTTACACTATCAAACCTAAGAATGTTCTCGACCGATCCGGTCGTTTTCAGAGACCAGAGATCGGTGTCTTTCAGGGCCAGTTGCAACTCCGACAATTTCAGGACCTTGGTATTGCCCACCAACGCAAACTTGCCTGCCAAACGACCAAGCACGGCTTCGCCTTGGAGTTGTTCCGGAGCAATCAGGTTGCCGCCGGGGGAATCCAGCGTGCCCTCAAAGTCGAACTCGCTCAATGCCAGGAGATCTCCGATCACGCCTTCCAGCAAGATGAACGGGCTCGCCGGCGGGCCAATACGCAACTCGGCCTTTCCGATTTTCAACTTGCCGTCCTTGGTCCGTGAGATCTCGGATACTGAAATCGGCGGTGGCCCGATCCCGCCGGTGTCCAGCACGAAGCCGTTGGTCGTTATCACCATGGAGCGCAGTGGTTGCTCGCCGGGGCGGCTGGTCAGATCCATGTCGAGTCCGACCAGTTTGAGATCACGTCGCGAACGCGTCGCCGGTGGCTCGTTCCCATCGGCATAGAGTCTCAACCTGGTTTTGATGGTGGCATCCCTGGGTTTGGTCAGATCGCTGATATCGGCGTCGACCGTAAGGCCTTCTCCGGTGGACAGTTCAAAATCCATGTCTCCTTTGGCCGATCTACCATCGGGCGTCTTTTGGGCAGAGGCGGTGATCTTGCCGGTGCCGTTCACCGTCCCTGCGAGCCTGAAAATCGCCAGCACCTGATTGAGGTCCGAAACTGTTGCGGTCAGGTCCGCATCATACCCCTTGTCGATTCCGCCCGCATCGGGCGTGCCCTTCAGGGCCACATCGACATGGCTGAAACTGGCGGACACCGAAAAGGGTTCGGTCGCGGAATAGCTTCCGCTCAGGGCAACATCCTCGCCGTTCAGCGCGCCTTTGCCCTGAACGGAAACAGCTGCCCCTTCGCTGTTCCGGCGACGACCCAGATCGAGTGTTTCAAGGCGAAGGTCCAAATCCAATCCATTGCCGGAATCTTTGTAGGAGACACTGGAATCCGCAAAGGCAATCTGATGACTGCCGAGGAATGTCATGGCCCTTTGGCCTGTTGACGCGCCCTTGCCGACGGGGCGACTCTTTGGATCGGTCGATGTTCCTTTGCTATCCTGTCGGGCAACCAGTGTGACATCCGCGCCACTGACTGAAATGTCGTGCACCTCCAATCTGCCCCGCAGCAGTGCCCTGAGTGGAACGTCGAAGGCCACCTTCTCAACGGTTGCCAGATTGGTATCGGGCGTCGACGGGTTGATCAGCACCAGTTTTTCGGCACTGACATTCAGGGGCTCGCCCGGTTCCACCCGGACTCCGCCGTCAATCTGTACAGCGTTGCCAAGCTTTCTTTCCAACAGCGACTCGACCAGATGCCCCCGGACGCCAGCCAGCAACGAGGAGGACAGGACAAACCAGCCGCCCAGAATCACCAGCAGCACCAGTCCCAGGCAAAAAGACGCGATCCACTTGATCCGATGCAACACAGCCTACTCCAGTTTCAGAAAGATGCTTGGCCAAAGCACACAATCCAGATCGATCAATGCAAGCGGCCGACAGTCTTTCGGCAAGTTGACTCGATTGAAAGACCTAGATCAAGCGCACTATTGGCCAAGTTTGCTTTAGCCGGCTTCGATGTCCAGAATATCCTTTACCATTGTCGCCTTCGTAAACACGGGATTTCAGGACGCTGGCAACATGGGTCTGAGCACGTCCGGGATGTCAGAGAGCCTCTTCGGCCAACGAGCAAGAGCGCGGATCTAAGACCAAGATTCTCAAGACGCGAAAACCTCATCATAAACGGCGACCATGCGCATGGCGCGCTGGCGTATGTCGTCGGCGGTGAAGCCGGGCTTGTACAGCGCGCTGCCGATGCCAAACCCGTCCGCCCCGGCGGCTTTCCATTCGGCGAAATTCTCCGGGCCTGCGCCGCCGACAGCAAGCACCTCGGTGCCCTCGGGGAGGACGGCGCGGATGGCCTTCACACCTTCGGGGCCAACCAGCGTGCCAGGAAAGAACTTCAGACCATCGGCGCCGTGACGCAACGCCGTGAAACATTCGGTCGGCGTCATCACGCCGGGGAAGGACAGCATTTTCGCAGCTTTGCTCGCTTCGATCACAGCCGGGTTGCAATCAGGAGAGACGACAAGCGCGCCGCCGGCATCCCTGAGCCGACTCACATCGTCCGGTGTCAGGACAGTACCCGCGCCGATCAACGCATCTCGGCCAAAGGCGCGCGCCATCTGTTCGATGCTGTTGAACGGATCGGGCGAATTCAACGGTACTTCTATCTTGGTGATGCCACAGTCGATCAGGGTTCCGGCCAGTTCAAGCGCCTCGGCGGGTTTGATCCCACGCAGGATCGCGACGATATTTCGCGTCATTTCATGTTTCCTTCAAGCTCTTGTAGGCCGTCTTGAGACCGGCGAGCGTCATCGCATCGCCATCAGCCAATGCCACCGGCACGCCTTGTTGATAAAGCGCGACCTTATAGAGCCGCGAGAGTATCGGATCACCGACGACCGCGATCTGCTGACCCAGCCAATAGGCGCGCGCGCCCGCCAGTTCGAGACCGATCAACAAACCCGACAACCGCGATCTGGCGACGTCCGCGGGCATGTCATTGATCAGAGTTTCCGCCCGCACACCAAACAGCCGTGAGGCAAAGTTCTGCGGCGAGCCGAGTGCATCGCGGACTGCGTCGGCAAAGCCCGCATCGTCCCAGCCCTCCGTCTGAACCGAATGGCGCAGGACAGAACTACCGGTCAGCAGGGCAAACAATTCGCCAGTCATGAAGGTGCGAAAACTCACGATCTCGCCGGCGCTGATCTGGACCCATTTGGTATGGGTGCCGGGCAGACAGAGCACTCCGTCGAAAACGGCATGTTCGGCGAGGTATCCGGCGATCTGGGTTTCCTCGCCCCGCATCACGTCGGCGGGCGTCGTCTGCTGCAGTCCTGGCAGTATCAAGGGCGCAATCCGGGGGTCATTTGCGAACACATACGTCGCCTCGCGCGCACCCGGCGGGGTGCAGGGAACCGTCACATAGGCCGCTTCCTGCCATCCCTGACGCGCGCCAACCATGCCACAGCAGACTGCCGGTGTCGTGGCATCACCAAGATGCGGGCCAATCAGATCGAGCAAGATCCCCTCAAACGCATCCGGCGTCAGCGACGCCATGCCATGATCCGAGCCAAGCCGCGCGATCAGCGTATTGTCCGGGCCAAACACCCAGGCGCGAAGGTTTGAGGTCCCCCAATCGACCGCGATCCACTCCGCTGTTTTGGACAATTCACCCTACCCCGTTTTGCGACGCCGCCATCGACCACCAATGCCCGACCCGTCATCATCCAGCTGGTATTCGAGGCAAGAAAGGGCACGGCCTCCACCACATCCTGCGGGTCCAGTCTATCTTTCAGGCATTGACGTTCAAGATGCGCGTCCTGCGCCTCGGGGGCAACCCGTATCTCTTTCGGCTTGTCGATAGACACCCAACCCGGTGCAAGCGTTTTCCCCCAATATCATTGGGACTGGCGACAGGATCAATGTCCCCCTCACGCCGTAATCGGAGAGTATGGCGACTCCGATCCGTAGGAGCGCCTTCGTCTTGGCATCAATTGGCCACTCACCCGCAGGTTGGCGTCAAATCGGAAGGAACGTCCGAATTCGCCGATACCCCGGAGTTGCGGACAGGCGAGACAGAAAATACTCGCAAAGAAATCAAAAAAACAGGGAACCCCCGACGCATCCCAAACGCGTCGACGGTTCCCGCTTGATCAAACCGGCAATCGCCTTGTCAGGATACGTCTGACAACCAGGAATCCACTTCTTCCTTCGCGGCTTCCTTGGTCTTGCCATAGCGTTTTTGAACGAGACCCTCGAGTTGCTCGCGCTCACCTGCCGCCTGGTCAAGCTCATCATCGGTGAGTTCGCCCCACCGTTCCTGTGCCTTGCCTTTCATGATCTTCCATTCGCCCTTTACTTGATCCCAGTTCATTGTTGGTCTCCCTTCTGGTTTGTTCTGTGACGTCTGAAAAAGAAACTCCCCGGGCGGGAAATCGTTCCAGAATTCTTTTCTGGAACCAAACGACGGACGGCTGGTTTTCTCGCCTCACCCTGGCAGGGTTTGGCCTCCCAAATTGGCCGGCACTGCCCGAGATCACTCACGCAAACGAGGTCAAATAAAGGCACCGCAGCTCAGGGCGGACTTTGGCTTTAGGATCGCTCGGGCGGCAAGCAGCTCTCGATTGCGTCATGCCATCGAAGGACTTCCGCCGTAGTGAATATCCCGGACCCCGGGAACCTGATCCGGAACAACTTTTTCGGAACGAATGGGCAGAGCGGCAGTTTGTAAACTGAAGCGATAAAAAAGGAGTATTCAAATGACAAACGCGCTCAATACCGCACCCGAAGTCGTGGATATCGATACTGGCGTTACCGACGCCAAAGCCGTCGCAAAGGAACTGTCCAAGGTTCTGGCGGATACATACAACCTGACGATCAAGACCCATGCGGTCCACTGGAATGTCGAAGGCCCGATGTTCTACGCCGTGCACAACCTGACGGAAACACAATATGGCGAGTTGTTTGCCGCGGCGGATGTCATTGCAGAGCGCATTCGCGCCCTGGGTCGCCTCACCGCGATGTCGCCCGGCGACTTGTTGCAGGGGTCGGTTGTCCAGGACATCAAAGAGGCTGACGATGCCATCACATTGTGCGAGAGTTTGGCCGAGGATCATGTCAATATCGCGAAGCGACTGCATGACGTGATCGAGAAAGCAGGGAAGGCCGATGACCCCGTGACCGAAGACCTCGCCACCGCACGCGCTGCATTCCACGAAAAAGCGGCCTGGATGCTCCGCGCTCTGGCCGCCAAATGACAGACAGACCAACCTGATGTCGCTGAGCGCGCGGATCAAGAAATACCTTGATGACGTCAGGGCCAGCTACTGGTTTATTCCCACTGTTCTGGTGCTGTCCACGATCCTGCTGGCCATTGGGTCGCTGATGGTGGACAGCCACCCTGACCTGTCGACACTCAGGCCTGACTGGACCAATGATCTGGTGAGCACCGATGGTGCGCGCGCCGTTGTTTCGGTGATCGCGCAGTCCATGATCGGCGTTGCGGGCGTGATGTTTTCGATCACCATGCTGGCCGTGTCCTTTGCCTCCGGGCAATACGGGCCGCGATTGATTGGAAATTTCATGCGCGATCGCGGCAACCAGTGGACGTTGGGTATCCTGATTTCCACCTTTGCCTTTGCCCTGCTGGTACTGCGAGCCATCGAGAATTCGCATGACGACGCGGTCGCGTTTGTTCCGCACCTTTCGATCATCATCGCAATGGCGATGGCCTTTCTATCGGTCTTCGTGATGATTTTTCATGTTCATCACGTTCCCGAAACGATCAGCGTCTCCAACATCATTGCCAGTCTGGGTCAGCGGTTCGTCGGAGGCATCAACGCCCTGCTGGAACAGGATCCGCCAGATCAGACGCCGGGTCGCGGGGTGTCGGTAGATATCTACCTGCATACATCCGGCTACATCCACAACATTGCCGATGACAAGCTGAGCGTCCTTGCCAAGGACAATGGCTGGACGATCGAAATCCTCGAACTTCCCGGCGAGTTCATGCATCCCCAAAGAGCGGTGTTGCGGGTCTGGGGTGCGCACGCCGACCTTGCTGATGACGTGGCGACACGCCTGCGCGAAGCGGTAGCCCTGGGTCGCGCCAAGACCGAAAAACAGAACCTCATCTTCGTTGCGGAACAACTGGTCGAGATTGTCGCGCGCGCCATGTCTCCCGGAGTGAATGATCCGTTCACGGCCATAAGTTGCCTGCACTGGATGGAGGCGGGGCTGGCTCTGGTCGTGCAGCAGGATCAGGAGCTACACGTCTTTACGGCGCCCAGAGTCGTTGCAAAGCCGATTACTTTTGAGCACTTGCTGAATCGTTCCATAGGCGATTGCACGTCTTACGTCGCCAACGATCCTCTGACGCGGGATGAAACGCTCAGGGTTCTTGGCCGACTGTCAGCCCTCGCAACCGATCGAAATCGCGGTCCTGTCGAGGATCTGGCGGATCGGCTCAAATCAACGGACTGATAGGCTTTGCAACGTGGCGGGTTGTCGGTGAGCGCATGCTGCATTTGTCCTATGTCGCTCCGTTTGTGGATTGTCCGGAATTGCGGGACGCACGCTCCCTATTTTGCCTGTCTGCGACGCTCTTCAAATGCGTCGGCTGTTTTGGCGGCCGCGCTCAAACCCCTGCACAAACGACAAGACGACGATCTGAAGTGGAGAAAGCTCGGCCGCCAGACGACCCGGCGCACTGGTTTGTGTCTGTTCCACAGTCTTTCCCGAGCCTGCTGCAAACGCGATTGCGGCAGCACCGACATACACCAGACCAAGGATCGTGGCGGCAAACAGTTCAGAGCGCAGTTCGGACAGGAAAATCCAGCCCGCGACCGTCAAGAATGCGACCCCAACCGTGATGAACACTGCACCTGCGGAAAAGGCCGCGCCCTTTCGCGCGGCCACCTCCAATTTTCGTTCAATGCCGAACATTATCGACGCGCCGACAACGTGCCAAAAAGGAAGCCAATGCCAGCGGCGATACCGATGGCAGCGCCCGGGTTTGCACGGACTGCGCCTTCGGTGTCGGCATAGGTCTTTTCGGCCCTTGCCTTCAACGCACCCGCAGCGGCGGCACCACTATCGGCAAGGTTTTCCGCCTTCTCGGCGGCCGCCGACTTCAGGACGGCTCCCTGCGCCTTGCCGAGTTCCGCAACGGTTTCCGTCAGCGTGGCGATATCGTCGCGCAAGACGGCCATCTGCTTTGAAACGTCGCTGTTCAATTCCGAGACATTGCTTTTCGTAGCCTGTGACATCGAAAACTCCTATTCATCTGTGTTCGAAAGACAAACCAGCACGTGGGAAAATGGTTCCGTCCTTTTTTGATCAGTCCGCTTCGATGGCTTCGGATGAGGAAAAGAACATGGCCTGGCTCACGGCGGAACGGACCTGATCCTCGGTATATGGCTTGGTTATCAGAAATGCCGGTTCTGGCCGCTCTCCGGTCAACAACCTTTCGGGAAAAGCCGTGATGAAAATAACCGGAATGTCGCCGGCATCTGCCAGAATCTCGTTCACAGCATCAATCCCGGATGACCCGTCCGCCAGTTGGATATCCGACAGGATCAGATCGGGTCGCTTGGCAGCAGCCATTTTGACCGCGTCATTCTGCCTGCGCGCAACGCCCGTGACCTTATGACCAAGTTCCGTCACGATTTTCTTGATATGAAGGGCAATGATCGCCTCGTCTTCAATCACCAGTATGTCGCCCGACACGGATTTCTCGAGTTCCTGATCGGCGATACGCAAGAGGTCCAACACTTCTTCTTCTGCAACCTCCATGACTTCGGCGACCTCTGCGGTCGTGAACTCTTCGATCGTATGAAGAAGGAGCGCTTCGCGTGTGTTCTCTGTCAGCCGTGACAGATGAACCTGGGCCTGCGCGCCCAACCCAGTTTCGCCGACCTCGACCGGAGAGCCGAGACTTGACCAGATACGATGGAAAGCGCCGAAAAGGGCAACCCTGTGGCTTGAAGCGGTCTCAAAGATCGACCTGTCGGTCAACAGCGCCTCAAGTGTTGTTGCGGCATAGCGGTCGCCCATTCTCTGTGAACCGGTCAGAGCCCGGGCGTATCGGCGCAAGAATGGCAGCAGGTCCGCGACAACGAGGGACAGCGGTTGCTCCGGAGCGGTTTGTGTCATTGGGTGTCCTTTTTTTGGATTTCTTTGGAACCAAACCGGACTTCGCCAGTTTGGTTCCATCAAACGCATTTTTTTCTCGGCAGACGAGATTTAAAAAGGCAAGGAGATTTGGCAGAGCATGGACACCGACAACAACGAGGAAAAGCCGCAATCGGCCCTGATCAAGGACCATCTGCGCCGTTCCTTTCAGGACAAAGCCATCGAAGAGCTTCCTTCCGAACTGATGTCTCTCATCGACGAGCTGCGGAAGCAGGATAGCCAAGATGGCAAATGAAATCGCCGCGGACATCGATCCGCGAGACGAATTGGTCACACATTTGGGTGTCCTGCGTGCGTTCGCAGTGAGCCTCTGTCGCAATCCGACACTGGCCGACGATCTGGTTCAGGAAACCGTAATGAAAGCCTGGAAGTCGATCGACAAATTCGAAGCCGGCACCAACATGCGTGCGTGGCTGTTCACCATTCTGCGCAATACATATTATACCACCTACACCAAGGCCCGCCGCGAAGTCGCGGACGTCGACGGTGTTCTCAGCGACAACCTGGCCGTGAAACCGGAGCACGACGGAAAGCTTGCCTATTCAGATTTCCAGAAAGCTTTTGTGCAGCTTCCGGACGAACAACGCGAAGCGCTGACACTGGTCGGAGCATCCGGATTTGCCTATCATGAGGCCGCAGAAATGTGCGGAGTGGCCACCGGGACGATGAAGAGCCGGGTAAACCGGGCGCGGCAGCGTCTGATCGAACTTCTGGACCTTTCGCCCGACGATTCACTGGAGTTGACCGATGGCGGTACGATGGCGGTGGTTGTCGCGGGTCAAAGCGTCCAGAAGGGACTTACCTCTGCATGATTTTGATATGCAAGCCACTCGGGCTCTTCAGGCGGTTTTGCGGCGGTTTCAATCCGTAACCGGTTCAGGTTCGATCCTGCTGGAAGGGTGCGGACAGCCTTTCCCCCGCACCCGTAGATCGCCTCAGAAATCGAGGTTCTCGACACTAAGCGCATTTTTCTGGATGAACTCCCGCCGCGGTTCGACGACGTCGCCCATCAGCTTGGTGAAGAGATCATCGGCCTCTGCCATATCTTCGACCCTGACCTGAAGCAGCGTGCGGGCGTCTGGATCAAGTGTGGTTTCCCAGAGCTGCCCGGGGTTCATTTCGCCGAGGCCCTTGTATCGTTGCAGGGTCAGCCCCTTTGCACCCTCATCAAGGATCGCATCCAGAAGGCCAAGCGGGCCGTAGATGGTCTGGATCCGGTCGCGTCGCACCAGTGTGATCGGACTGGAATAGACGTCCTGCAGGCTCCTGGTGAAGCTGCCGGTCTTGCGGGCTTCGCCCGAACGCAGCATCGGCCCATCCAGGGTCCGCACCTCTTCGACGCCGCGCAGGATGCGGGCCAGGCGAATTCCGTGATCCTGCGTGATCCGGCCCTGCCAGCCACGCTCGTACTCCAACGCGATCAGGTCGAGCCGGGTTGCCACCTTGTCCGCAACTCCTTGCAGATCGGCGTCAACCGCACCGGGCACGAACGCGCCGGCGACGGCTGCCTGCTCCAGAATGTGGTGCGGATAGTGCGTCGGAAAGGCATCAAGAACCCGGCGCAGTTGCCGCGCTTCGTCCACGACGCGCGCAAGATCCTGCCCCAGCATTTCCTCGCCCGACTCCAGGCGCAGCACCGCGCCGTCAATCCCTTGCTGGATCAGGTACTCGTCAAACGCGCTCTGATCCTTGAGATAGACCTCGGACTTGCCGCGCGCGACCTTGTAGAGCGGCGGTTGCGCAATATAAAGATATCCGCCTTCAATCAGCTGGGGCATCTGACGATAGAAGAAGGTCAGAAGCAGCGTCCGGATATGCGCGCCATCCACGTCGGCGTCGGTCATGATGACAATCTTGTGGTAGCGTAACTTGGCGATGTTGAATTCGTCGCGACCAATGCCTGTGCCGAGCGCCATGACCAGGTTGCCGATTTCCTGGCTCGACAACATCCGGTCGAACCGTGCCCGTTCCACGTTGAGGATCTTGCCGCGGAGCGGCAGCACAGCCTGTGTGCGCCGGTCACGTCCCGTTTGCGCCGAGCCACCGGCACTGTCACCCTCGACAAGGAAAAGTTCGGTCTTGGACGGGTCTTTTTCGGAGCAGTCCTTGAGCTTGCCTGCGAGGAAGTTCACATCCATCGCCGTCTTGCGCCGGGTCAGGTCGCGGGCCTTGCGTGCAGCCTCTCGGGCCACGGCGGCCTCGATGATCTTGCCGACGATGACCTTCGCCTGGCTGGGGTTTTCCTCGAACCATTCGGACAGCTTTTCGTTTACCAACCCCTCGACCGCCGGGCGCACTTCGGAACTGACCAGCTTGTCCTTGGTCTGGGACGAAAACTTGGGATCCGGAACTTTGACCGACAGCACACAGGTCAGCCCTTCGCGCGCATCATCACCGGTAAAGTTCACCTTTTCCCGTTTTGCGATACCGCTGGATTGGGCATAGTTGTTGATCGTCCGGGTCAACGCCCCCCGGAAACCCGCCATATGGGTGCCACCATCGCGCTGCGGAATATTGTTGGTGAAGGGCAGCACTGCCTCGTGATAGCTGTCGTTCCACCACATCGCCACTTCGACGCCGATATCGTCGCGCTCGCCGGTGATAAAGATCGGCTCTTCCATGATCGAAGACTTGTGCCTGTCGAGGTACTTGACGAATTCCTTGACCCCGCCTTCGTAGAACAATTCGCTGCGCAGGGGTTCGGCAGGGCGCTCATCAATCAGGATGATCCGCACTCCAGAGTTCAGAAAGGCCAGTTCGCGCAGGCGCCGCTCCAGGATTTCGAACGAGTATTCGAGATTGGAAAACGTATCGGTGGAGGCGAGGAACCGCACTTCGGTTCCGCTCTTGCCATCGGCGTCGCCCACGACACGCAGATGTTCGGCGGTCTCACCATGTTCAAAGCGGGCGTAGTGCTCTTTGCCATCGCGGCAGATCCGCAGTTCGAGCCAGACCGAAAGCGCGTTCACGACCGAAACGCCGACACCATGCAGGCCCCCGGACACCTTGTAGGAATTGCTGTCGAATTTCCCGCCCGCATGCAATTGGGTCATGATGACCTCGGCGGCAGAAACGCCTTCTTCCTCATGGATTCCGACCGGAATACCACGGCCATTGTCGCTGACCGAGACGCTGTTGTCGGCGTGAATCTTGACCGTCACAGCGTCCGCGTGTCCCGCCAGCGCCTCGTCAATGCCATTGTCGACGCACTCATACACCATGTGGTGCAGACCGGACCCATCGTCGGTGTCACCGATATACATGCCAGGGCGCTTTCTAACGGCCTCCAAACCCTTGAGAACCTTAATAGAATCGGCGCCGTATTCTTCCGGCACTTTTACATCTTCGGACATCCGAAATATCCCTTTTCTTTTTGGTATCTTATACGAATTATGGGGGGCGATGTCACGCGATTGCGCTATATTTTGTGGTGCAATGGCCCGATTGACCTAATCCGCTGAAACGGGTCAGGCAACGGCGATCCGCGATAGCCCATCCGCCTCGGTCACTTCGATCCTCTGCGCCCGAGACCCGAGACCCGCGAACAGTTCCGGGCCGGTTCCGGTCATCCAGGCCTGTGCGCCAAGAGCCAAGATTTCATCGTACAATGCCGCCCGCCGATTGGCGTCCAGATGCGCCGCCACCTCGTCAAGCAGCAAGATCGGAGGAGCGCCGATTTGCTCGGCCAGCGCCCGTGCGTTGGCGAGGATCAGCGACACCAGAAGCGCCTTTTGCTCGCCCGTGGAACAATCGCGCGCAGGTACGGATTTGGCAGCGTAGACTCCGTATAGATCGGCCCGATGCGGCCCGACCAACGTGCGACCGGCGGCCAGATCACGAAAGCGGCTCTCTGCCAGGGCCTCGCGCAGATCGCCCTCGGTGTCCGGCATCACACCCTCGGTCTGCACCAACTCGAGATCGGCCACGGGAAACGCCGTTTCGGCCTGCTGCTGTGCACCGGACAGCAGGGCCAATGCCTCTGTCCGGTTCTGGTGGATGCGATGCCCGGATTCGGCCATCTGCGTCTCAAGTGCGCGATACCAATGCGCATCGCGCACCTGATCCTTGAGCAGGCGATTGCGCTCGCGCATAGCTTTTTCATAGATCAGTGATGCATCGGCATGTTCGGGCATGAAGCTGAGCGCCATGCGGTCCAGAAACCGCCGTCGCCCGTCCGCACCTTCGATCCACAGCCTGTCCATACTGGGGATCAGCCACAGAACGCGCGCGATCCGGCCCAGAGCGATCTGGCTGGCCGACTTCTCGTCAATCCGAACCTGCCGGGCAGCGCCGTGCTCGGACCAGGTTTCAATCTCGCGCACCGATCCCTGTGCCCGCAAGAGACCGGTGAGCTTCCATCCCAGGGCTTCTGGGCGTCGAGTCATATCTTCCGCACTCGCCCGGCGCAAACCGCGCCCCGGAGAAAACAGGGAAACCGCCTCGAGAATGTTGGTCTTGCCCGCGCCATTGGGCCCGAAAATCGTCACGGGACGTTCATCCAGCGCGATCCGCCCCAACTTGTGGGACCGAAAATGGGACAGGGTAAGTTCAGTCAGGGACAGGGACATGCCTGCCGCTTCTTTTGTCGGTGCACAGATGCGCGACGACCAAAGCCACCCGGATCAGACACGCATGGGCATAACCACATACACCGCACTCTGGTCATTGCCTTCCCGCATCAGGGTGGGGTCGCCCGCCGAATTGAACATGAACACCGCGTTTTCACGGTCGACCTGGCTGGCGATTTCAAGCAGGTACTTGGCGTTGAACCCGATCTCGAGGCGTTCGTCACCATATGCGACGGCCAGTTCCTCTTCCGCCGCACCGCTGTCGGGGGCATTCACCGACAGGATCAGCCGGTCTTCTTCGAGTTGCAACTTGACCGCGCGCGACCGTTCGGAAGACACCGTTGCCACGCGATCGACCGCCTGTGCGAACTCTGCCGCGTCGACCTCGAGCCGGCGGGTGTTGCCTTGCGGAATCACGCGCGAATAGTCGGGGAAGGTGCCGTCGATCACTTTGGACGTCAGGGTGATATCAGGTGTGGCGAACCGAATCTTGGTTTCGCTGACCGATACGGCAATCGCCATTTCGTCATCTTCCAACAACTTGCGCAGCTCTCCAACCGTCTTGCGCGGCACGATCACACCAGGCATGTCCGAGGCCCCCTCCGGAAGATCCGCGTCGATGCGGGCCAGCCGATGACCATCGGTTGCAACACAGCGCAGCACCTTGCCACCGTCTGCGTCTGCAACATGCATGAAAACTCCGTTCAGATAATAGCGGGTTTCCTCGGTAGAAATCGCGAATTTGGATTTGTCGAATAACCGCCGCAGCACCGCCGCCGGAGCGGAAAAATTAGTGTCATAATCCGAACTCGCCATCACCGGGAAATCCTCGCGCGGCAATGTTGCCAGTGAGAAATTCGAACGCCCGGCCTCGACAGTCAGGCGCCCGGCGGCTGCATCCGCAGTCAGCGAAACCAGCGCACCATCAGGCAGCTTGCGGACGATTTCATGCAAGGTTGTGGCCGCCACCGTGGTCGCACCCGCGCGCTCGACCTGTGCCGGAGCCTTGTCGACAACCTCTATGTCCAGATCGGTGGCGCGGAAATGAACCTCGTCGCTCTCGGCTTCGATCAGGACATTGGCAAGGATCGGGATCGTGTTGCGGCGTTCCACAACCGATTGGGCCTGAGACACGGCCTTGAGCAGCGTGCCGCGTTCGATGCTGAATTTCATGTCCTTTGATCCTCTGCATGGGCCGGGAGGGGCAACCTAGCGGTTTGCCCGGTCAGCACAAGTTTTTTGTGAATTTGTCCGCTGGAATGATTCGGGCGTCAAGGGGCCAAACACAGGCAGATCACGCGTATTGCATCAGGGCAATGGTATGAAAAGGGGCGCTCAAGCGCCCCATGTCGTTTTGAGAGGAGTCGCGATCAGGCTTCGAGCGCCCGGCGCAGGATTTCGACATCTTCCGCGATCTGTCCGTCAATGACCTTGAGTTCCTCGATCCGCTTCACACCGTGCATCACCGTGGTGTGGTCGCGACCGCCGAACCGGCGGCCGATCTCGGGCAGGCTGCGGCTGGTCAATTGTTTGGCCAGATACATCGCAACCTGGCGCGGTCTGGCGTAGGAGCGCAGCCGCTTGGGTCCGATGATGTCGCTGAGACGGATGTTGTAATAGTCCGAAACCTTGCGCTGGATTTCCTCGACCGTGATCTTGCGTTCCGACGCACGCAGAACATCGGCGAGACAATCCTGCGTCAGCTCCATGTCGATCTCGCGCCCGACCAGAGACGCAAAGGCGAAGAGACGGGTCAGAGCACCTTCCAGAACACGCACATTCGTTGAAATTCTCTGCGCAAGGAATTCCAGCACGCCATTGGAAATTTCCAGTCCGGGATAGGCATCGCGATACTGTTGTACCTTGGCTTGCAGAATGCCCAGCCTCAATTCGTAATCCGTGGGATGCAGATCGACGACAAGCCCGCATTGCAGCCGTGATTTCACGCGATCCTCGAGCTCCTTGATCTCTCCCGGCGCGCGGTCCGCGGAAATGATGATCTGCTTGTTCTGATCCACCAGTGCGTTGAAGGTGTGAAAGAACTCTTCCTGGGTGCTGTCCTTGCCGGCGATGAACTGTACATCATCCACCATCAATACATCGACCGACCGGAACAGGACCTTGAAATCCATCATCTTGCGTTCGCGCAGGGCCTGCACGAACCGATACATGAATTGCTCTGCCGACAGGTAGAGGACGTTCAACTCGGGCTTGCGCTTGCGCAATTCCCAAGCGATTGCGTGCATAAGGTGGGTCTTGCCGAGACCGACGCCACCATAGAGCACCAGCGGGTTGAAGGTCACGGGCCCACCTTCGCTGACACGGCGGGCTGCGGCATGCGCCAGTTCGTTCGGCTTGCCGACGACAAAGGCATCAAAGGTAAAACGCGAGTCCAGCGGCGCAGCCTGAAGGGCGTCCCGCGGTGAAGCCGTCGGCTCGGTCGCCCGGGCGGCAGCCTTGGATGCTTCGGGCACCGGCCGTGGCGATGGATTGGCCGTGCTGTTGGCCGAAACGCGAAAGGTTACGCGCTGAACATTGGCGCCCGCGGTGTTCAGTTCATACAGGATGACGTCGGCGAAATTCTGGCTGACATAATTACCCATGAAATTGGTGGGAACGCTGAACACGGCGACCCCATCTTGCAGGTGCTCGAATTCAAGCGGTTCAATCCAGGTGGTATAGTTGTTCTGTCCGACCGTCTTGAGCAGCCCTATCTTGAGTTGTCCCCATTTTTCTTGTGTCATGCAGCGCCTCACGCATCCCGTGCTTGTTGGCCTTTTGGCCTTTTCCATTGTTTGACCGGAGCAGAATCCGGTTGGATCCACACAGCACAGGGTCATGCACCAGTCACAAAACTGGTGCTGCGCGCGCCGGTCCCATCGGCGCTGCAGTTATGGTAACAGGGTCAAAGTTCGCTATTCGTTATGAATACGCTGGCTGACAAAGCACTGTTACACAGACATGTTATGACAGGGCTGCGAAAATCGGGTATTCCCCTCTCCTTTGCAGCACGCAGAAGCGGTCGGTATGGCAGCCGTACCACTCAGCATAGCACCCGTTACATGGCTGATGCAGTTCAGTCATGTATTGAATACCGCCTGTCCCCCCAAGCAAGTGAATCGCTGCAACAGTCGTAGCAATTTCGGGTGCGGAGCGGCAATGAAACTCTGTTGTTGACTCACGATTCCGGTGCAAAGAATCTCTGCGCCGTTTCGATTGCGGTGCAGGGATGCGCCCAACAAAAAAAGGCGCTGCAGAGCAACGCCTTTGTAATACTTAACTTTTGTCCTAACCGGACGTAACGTCAACCGAGCGCTTTGACGCGTGCGGTCAGGCGGGACATCTTGCGCGATGCGGTGTTCTTGTGAAAGACGCCTTTGGATACGCCACGCATCAACTCGGGCTGTGCCGCACGCAGCGCTGCGCCTGCGGCGTCCTTGTCACCGGATTCGATGGCTTCTTCTACATTGCGAAGGAAGGTGCGAATCCGCGAGCGGCGGGCTTTGTTGACGGCAAAACGTGCCTCGTTCTGACGGGCGCGTTTTTTGGATTGCGGCGAATTTGCCATGATGTTCAGACCTTTGTTCGGTTTCGGTTCAATTCAATTGCGCAATGCAAGTCCCAAACCGGATCCTGATCCACCAGTGTGATTCTAGCCTGAGCGGGCCGCACGCGCATGTATTGCAGTGGCTCCTATCCAGTTTCGGCGAATTTGCCAACCGGTAATATGAAGAACCACCGTCGGTGAGGCTTACTTGTCGCGGAACTGCGCCTGTCGCTTTTCGAGGAAGGCGGTCATGCCCTCTTTCTGATCCTCGGTTGCGAACATCGAATGGAACACGCGCCGTTCGAACAAAAGCCCTTCGGAGAGCGTCGTCTCATAGCTACGGTTCACTGCTTCCTTGGCGGCCATTACGGTCATCATCGACTTTTCCGCGATCTTCTGGGCCACATTGGTTGCTTCTTCGATCAGCTTCTTGGCAGGAACCACGCGGCTGACAAGCCCGCTGCGCTCGGCCTCTTCCGCCGTCATGAAGCGCCCGGTCAGGTTCATGTCCATGGATTTGGATTTGCCGACGAACCGGGTCAGCCGCTGGGTGCCACCCAATCCGGCGATAACGCCAAGATTGATTTCCGGTTGGCCGAACTTGGCTGTATCGGCGGCGATGATAAAGTCGCACGCCATCGCCAGTTCGCATCCACCGCCCAGAGCATAGCCCGATACTGCAGCGATGATCGGCTTTCTGATCTTTGTAATCCGATCGTTTGCATCGGCAAACAGGTTGATGGTGAATACGTCACCAAAACCCATGCCCGACATTTCCTTGATGTCCGCACCTGCGGCAAATGCCTTGTCCGAACCGGTCACGATGATGCACCGTACCTTTTCGTTGGCATCCGCTTCTTCCAGCGCCTGGCACAGTTCCTTGAGCAGCTGCGTGTTCAGTGCGTTCAGTGCATCGGGCCGGTTCAACCGGATCAGTGCAATGTGATCATCAACATCGACGTTGATCGTCTCAAAGGCCATGAAATTCGCTTTCGATTGTTCCGGTCAGAGTCGAAGCCTTACCACGCAAATCTTACGTTTCAAGCTATCTTTGGCATTGCGCACAATAGAAAGACGACCGCCCAGATTGCGTGATTCGCCGGATCGACCCGGTGCAATCCGGTCTGCGGCATGGCTCGCCTTCGCGCCCGTAGACATCAAAGGCATGCTGAAAGTATCCAAGTTCTCCATCGGCCTGCCTGAAATCCCGCAACGAAGAACCGCCGGCCTTGATTGCCTCTGACAGGACGTCACGGATGATCGGAACCAGCGTTGCAACACGCGCGGCGGCAATATTGCCTGCCTTGCGGCGTGGCGACAACGCAGCCCGGAACAGGGCCTCGCAGACATAGATATTGCCGAGACCCGCAACCACCTTCTGATCGAGCAACACCGATTTGACCGGACTCTGCCGCCCGCGAAATGCTTCGATCAGTTGGTTTTCATGGAACTCATTGCCTAATGGCTCCGGCCCCAGCACCGCCAGCAACCTGTGTTGCTCGGCTGTCCGGGTCTCCAGCAGGTCCATCGCACCAAACCGGCGCGGGTCATTGAAGGTGATCCGTGCGCCATTGTCCATATGCAGCACGACATGATCATGTTTCTGCGCTGCCGGATGGTCTTGCACGAACCGGCCCAACGGGTCGCCCGACACGGTCATGCGACCGGACATTCCAAGATGGATCAACAGCGTCTCTTCATTGTCGAGATCGGCGAGGATGTATTTGGACCTCCGCCGCAATCGCAACACCCGTCGCCCGGTCAGACGCTCGGCCATCCGGGCCGGGAACGGCCAGCGCAGATCCGGGCGATTCACCTCGGCACGCGCGATGACCTGGCCCTCCATCGCTGGCAAAAGCCCGCGACGCACTGTCTCTACCTCTGGCAATTCGGGCATTTGCTGCCTTTCTGATCAAGGGGCCGCATTGTGCCTGACCCACAGCGCCCTATAACAAGGACGAAACGGTGAGGCGGCAAGACCCGATGACAGATAACAACGACAAAACCACCCATTTCGGGCGCGAGACGATCCCGGAGGGCGAAAAGGCCGGCCGGGTGCAGGGCGTGTTCAATTCGGTGGCGTCAAAATACGACATCATGAACGATGTGATGAGCGTCGGCATCCATAGGGTGTGGAAAGACGCGATGATGGACTGGCTCGCGCCGCGTCCCGGTCAGCGTCTTCTCGACGTGGCGGGCGGCACCGGCGATATCGCATTCCGCTTTCTCACGCGCGCGGGCCACGGGCATGCCACCGTTCTGGACCTGACCGAGCCCATGCTTGTCGAAGGCCGCAAACGCGCCGAAGCCGCAGATATGTCTGACAGCCTGAACTGGGTTGTCGGGGATGCCATGTCATTGCCGTTTCCCGACAACAGCTTTGATGTCTACACGATCAGCTTTGGCATCCGCAACGTGACCCGTCCCCAGCAGGCCCTGAACGAAGCCTTTCGCGTGCTGCGCCCCGGCGGCCGCCTGATGGTGCTTGAGTTCAGCCAGCTACCCAGCGAGGGATTGCAGAAGCTCTATGATCTCTACAGCTTCAATGTCATTCCGCGCATGGGTCAGATGATCGCCGGGGATCGCGACAGCTATCAGTATCTGGTCGAATCGATCCGCAATTTCCCGGATCAGGACACTTTTCTGGCAA
This sequence comes from Sedimentitalea todarodis, assembly GCF_032595355.1. Lineage (NCBI taxonomy): Bacteria > Pseudomonadati > Pseudomonadota > Alphaproteobacteria > Rhodobacterales > Paracoccaceae > Sedimentitalea > Sedimentitalea todarodis. The sequence continues at coordinate 123,516 of NZ_JASMWN010000012.1, forward strand.
TGGTACGCCTGGCCGGGTTCGAGAACGCCAAGTATCGCAACCTGAGCATGGGCATTGCCGCCCTGCATTCCGGCTGGAAGATCTGACATGCGCGGACCGCACAATATCATCCGATTGATCCGCACAGGCGCCACGCTGGAACGCACCGGCGCCATGAATGTCGTGCTTGATGCCTTTGAAGCTCCCCCAGCCCTCCGGTTCGTCGCCCATGCGCTTGGCAAGCCCTTCATGTGGCTTGGCTACAAGGGCGACGCTGCCATGCCACCGGCAACGCGGGCACTGACCGCCCTCGGTCCGGCCTACATCAAATTCGGACAGGTCCTGTCGACCCGGCCAGACGTCGTGGGTGATGAACTCGCCGTGCAATTGCGCGTTCTGCAGGACAAGCTGCCTCCGTTTTCGATTGACGCTGCCAAGGCCGAGGTCGAACGCGAACTGGGGCAGCCGGTCTCAGAGATCTTTTCGGAGTTCAGCGAACCGATCGCCGCGGCCTCGATTGCGCAGGTGCACAAGGCCAAGTTGATCGACACCGGCGAAGACGTCGCCGTCAAGGTTCTGCGCCCCGGCATCGAGCGTGCGTTCCGCAAGGACATCGACGCGTTCTATTTTGCCGCCCGCATCGTTGATCTGTTCGCTCCCGGCGCGCGCCGGTTGCGCCCTATGGAAGTGATCGAACACTTTGACGGCGTCGTGCGAGGCGAGTTGGACCTGCGACTGGAAAGCTCTGCCGCATCAGAGTTCGAAGCCAACACCCGCGATGACGAAGGCTTCCGGCTGCCACCGATTCGGTGGGCCTTCTCGGCGCGCCGCGTGATGACGCTGGGCTGGGCCGACGGTGCATCACTGGGCGACAATGCCGCTCTGGATGTTGCAGGACATGACCGCGCGGAACTGGCCGAGCGTGTCTTGCGGCTGTTCCTCCTCCATGCCCTGCGCGATGGGTATTTCCACGCCGATATGCATCAGGGCAATCTCAAGGTCGCCCCGAACGGTGACATCATCGCCTATGATTTTGGAATCATGGGCCATATCGATGAATACACCCGCCGGGTCTATGCTGAGATTCTCTTCGGTTTCATCCGCCGTGACTACAAACGTGTCGCCGAGGTGCATTTCGAAGCCGGTTACGTGCCCGCCGACAAGGACGTCGATGAATTCGCCCGCGCCCTGCGCGCCGTCGGTGAGCCGATTTTCGGAATGGACGCAACGCAGATTTCCATGGGGCGCCTGCTCAGCTATCTGTTCGAAGTGACCGAACGGTTCGGCATGGAAACCCGTACCGAGCTGATCCTGCTGCAGCGCACCATGGTCGTGGTCGAAGGTGTCGCGCGGTCGTTGAACCCGCACACCAATATCTGGGAAGTCGCGCGCCCGGTGGTCGAAGACTATATCAAACAGTCGATAGGACCGCGCGCCGTTCTCTCCGACCTTGGCAAGACCGCGCGCGTCCTTGCCCGCTTTGGACCGCGCCTGCCGGGACTGGTCGAAGCCGCACTCGTGCGCCAGGCCGCAGACCATGAACCGGTGCGCAAATCCGCCTTGCGGGTGATTCTCGCGGCTGGCACGATCGGGCTTATGATCGGCGCGGGACTTGTCCTGCTACTGGACACCCTGACCTGACCCATCTCGATCCTTCTTTTTCTTGCTGAAAATATCCTCGGGGGGTCTGGGGGGCAGACAGCCCCCCAGTTCCGTCCCGACGACAACCGCTCAATTGCCTGCGCGAGACCTTTCCCGCAACCGATGCGCATCGTCACCAGGCCCTTGGGGCCGCCACTCCGCCCAGTTAGAGGGTCCTGTGTGTGTGGATCGCAACGGCCGCTCACGCCGGGTGACCCATTGCACGATCACCTGCCTTCGTGCTCTGCATCTGACAGGCACCATCGAGCAGCCGTTGGTGCAATTTCATAACAACCATGTTGACAAGCGCCATACGACACCCGAATGAATCCGTCATGGCGGAAAATGCGGACGATATCCTGACATTGCTGCCCGCGCGGCTGAAAGAAGCGCGGCGCGAGCAAGGCTTGTCGCTTGAGGCAGTGTCGAACCTGTCGGGCGTGTCCCGCTCGATGGTCAGCCAGATCGAACGCGGCGAAAGCAGCCCGACGATTGCGACCCTCTGGAATCTCACGCGCGCACTGCAAGTGGATTTCGCGGGGCTGCTGGATACCGAGGCTGCAAGCGATAAAGTCGATTTGCTGCGCGCCAGTGACGTGCCCAGCATCGACAATATGGGCCAGGGCTGCCGCATCCGGATCCTGTCCCCTCCCGAAGAGGCCGGCGGGCACGAAGTCTATGACATCATGTTCAAGGCTGGTGGCGCGCTGCGCAGCCAACCCCATGCACGGGGCGCGCGCGAACAACTGACGGTGCTGGAGGGCACGGTGCGCGTCACCGCCGGCTCGGCCTCAAATGTGCTGAACACGGGCGATACCGGGCGCTATGCAGCAGACATCGAACATGCGATTATCGCCGAAGACGGCCCGGCGCGGGTGTTTCTGATCGTCAAGAGCGCCTGAACCGAGCCACGGAAGGATCAGTCCGGATTGTCCTCGCCCAGCTTTGGCGCGGGCCGGTGGAGGGCAAGTTCAGCATCCGAAAACCGGAACGGTGCACGAATGCCTGGCACACCATCAAGTTCGATCTGCATGCCGCGTGCGACAACTTGCGGATCTGCCATGGCTTCGTCCAGATCGTTGATTGGACCGGCCGGGATACCCTGTGCCTCACAGCCCGCAAGCAGGTCCGCCTTGCTCCAGCCAACAGTTGCACCATTCAGTCGGGCAATCATCACCCGGCGATTGGCGAGCCTGTCCTTGTTGCGCAAGAACTCTGGCGCTTCGACCATCTCGTCCAGCCCGAGCAGGCGGCACAGGCGCTGGTATTGTGCATCATTTCCGGTGGCGATGATGATGTGCCCGTCCGCACAGTCAAATGCCTGATAGGGCGTCAGGTTCACATGGCCATTGCCCATCCGCTGCGGCGCAACACCCGTCGTCAGGTAGTTCAGCGCCTGATTGGCCGTGACCGCAACGGCTACATCCAGAAGCGCCATGTCGATGTGCTGGCCGCGCCCCGTGTCCTGCCGCTGATGCACTGCTGCAAGAATGGCCGCGACCGCGTAAACGCCGGTAAAGATGTCGGTGATTGCAACGCCGGATTTCTGTGGCTGACCGTCCGGCTCACCGGTGATCGACATCAGCCCGGACATGCCCTGAATGATAAAATCATACCCCGCACGATGGGCATAGGGGCCGGTCTGGCCAAAGCCGGTCACCGAGCAATAGATCAGGCGCGGGTTGATCGCGGACAGGCTGTCATAGTCCAACCCGTATTTCGCCAGTCCGCCGACCTTGAAATTCTCGATAAAGACATCCGCATCGCGGATCATGTCGCGAAGTTGTGCCTGACCGGCAGGTGTCGAAAAATCCACCGTGACCGAGGCTTTGCCGCGATTGGTCGAATGGAAATAGGCGGCGCTCTCGTCGTCATCGCGGGTGACAAAGGGCGGACCCCAGGCGCGGGTGTCGTCGCCGCTGGGCGATTCCACCTTGATCACCTCTGCCCCCAGATCCGAGAGCGTCTGACCGGCCCAGGGGCCGGCCAGAATGCGGGCCAGCTCGACGACCTTCAATCCGGCCAGCGGTGCAGCCATCAGTTGCCAAGCTCGGCATCAAACAGCTCTGCAAACTCGGCATAGCTCTGGTTGGCAACCTTCTCGCCGTTGACCACAAAGGACGGTGTGCCCGTGATCTCGTGTTCGGCAGCATTCGCTTGATACCAGGCCACCAGGGTCTGGGCCTTGTCGGCGTCCTGCAGGCAAACGTCCAGCTCGTCCTCGCCGATCCCCGCCAAACGGCCAATCTTGCGGAACTCGTTCACGATTTCAGGCGCGCCGCCCAGTTTGGACCACTCCGACTGCCCTTTGTAGATCAGGTCTGAAATGCCAAAGAACTTCTCTGGCCCACCACAGCGCGCCACCATCGACGCCCAGAGGCCGTACTTGTCGAAATAGACCTCGCGATAGACCAGTTTGACCTTGCCGGTGTCGATATAGTTTTTCTTGATCTCCTGATACGTTCCCTGATGAAACGCCGCGCAATGCGGGCAGGTAAACGATGCGTATTCGATCATGGTGACCGGCGCGTCCGCGGCCCCCTGCACCATTTCGACGATTGTGGATGTGTCGACGTCGGCGGCATCCTGTGCGTTGGCGGCGCCGACGAGCGCATCGGTGACCGCAGGTGCGCGTTGTCCCAGATAGAGTACAGCCCCGACAGCCAGCAGGGCCGCCGCGCCGAGAATCGCGATGAGTCGGGTCATGAGAACCTCTTTCTTACTGTTTGGGCTTGCTTAGAACGTTGCGGCCCAGCCGTTCAAGGGCTTGGCGCAAATCGTCGTTTTCAATCGGGCTGGCAACCTGCGTGGCGCTGGCGAGGATTTCCGGGGCCAGCGTCGCTTGGCTGGCGGTTTTTTTTGCTTCGAATTGGGCCTGACCTTCGGCGAAGCCGGTCGCGGCGGTCTGGGTGATCCGCACGCGGCTGATTGCGTTGTAGCCATAGACCCCATTCACCTTGGCGCGCAGCGATTCCTTTTGCATTTCCAGCATCGGTGCCTGGGCACCGGTGGTCAGCAACGTCAGCGTCGCGCCGAAACCACCCCGACCATAGGTCACATTCACCGGCCGCGCGATGGTGGCGATCTCAGGTCCGGCGATTTCGGCCCAATGGGTCAAGAGGCGCGACACCGCAAAGCCCCGGCTTTCCCCGGCCTTGCGGATCGGGTCGCTGAGGACACTTGCGGTTCTCTTGAAACCGCGGGTCGTTGATTTCCGTTGTGCCATGGCTGGTTTCCGTATCCGTTGCGCCTATTGTAAGGCGCAGGCAGGCAGGTGCCAGCGAAACCGGAGGCGATCAGCATAAAGAATGCGTGACGAAGAGATGAACGCACCCGCAACAGGGACAGGCATCGCGGCGGAGATGCTGCACTGGTATGATCGCAATGCCCGTGATCTGCCCTGGCGGATTCCGCCGGGTGATGCGCAAACGCCTGATCCCTATCGCATCTGGCTGTCCGAAGTGATGCTGCAACAGACCACCGTTGCCGCCGTAAAGGACTATTTCCATCGCTTCACCGCCCGCTGGCCCACGGTAGCCGATCTGGCCGCGGCCGATGATGGCGCAGTGATGGGAGAATGGGCAGGGCTTGGGTATTATGCGCGGGCCCGGAACCTGTTGAAATGCGCACGCGTGGTGACGCAGGCACATGGCGGACAGTTTCCCGACAGCTATGACGGATTGCTCGCCCTGCCCGGCATCGGCCCCTATACCGCCGCTGCGATTTCGGCGATTGCATTTGATCAGCCAGAAACGGTTCTGGATGGCAATGTCGAGCGGGTGATGGCCCGGCTCTATGACATTCATACGCCGTTGCCCGCCGCCAAGCCCGCGCTGCGCGACCGCGCGGCACAGCTCACGCCCGCGCATCGCCCAGGCGATTACGCGCAGGCGGTGATGGACCTGGGCGCGACGATCTGCACGCCCAAATCCCCGGCCTGTGGCATTTGCCCCCTGCGCGAGCCCTGCGCCGCGCGGCAGGCCGGCACGGCAAACGACCTGCCCAGGAAGACCCCGAAAAATCCCAAACCCACGCGTCATGGCACCATCTATCTGGCGCAACGGACAGACGGTGCCTGGCTGCTGGAACGGCGTCCGGACAAGGGGCTGCTGGGCGGAATGCTCGGATGGCCCGGATCAGACTGGGGCGAGAACGCGGTCCAAGCGCCGCCGATTGATGCCGATTGGGTGACACTGCCCGCCGAGGTGCGCCACACCTTCACGCATTTCCACCTGGTCCTGACGGTCCGGTATGCAGAAGTTCCGCCCGAAACCGTGCCCCGCCAAGGAGTCTTTGTAGCTGCCCATGATTTCCGCCCCTCTGACCTGCCCACCGTCATGCGCAAGGCTTTTGACCTCTGGCGCGGTGCGTGACACAGCATGGATGAGGCAACAGGCAACACGGACAATTCGATGATTCCCGGCATGACCCTGAAACGATGGCAATCCGCCCTTCCCTTCTGGATCTCGTTCCTGCTGATCCCGATCGCCTGGATCAGCGCCATATATGGCGGCTGGACGGTGCTGCTCTTGCCGTTGGCGTCGTGGTACGTCTTTGCGGGTCTGGACGCGCTCACCGGGCTTGACCTCGAAAATGCCGATCCCCAAACACCGGAAGCAGACCTGACTTGGTACAGCGCGCTCACAATTGTCTGGGTGCCCGCCCAGTTTGTCACCCTGTTTGGCCTGATCTGGTATGTCAGCGATGCGGATCATCTGTCGGTACTGGAAAAGCTGATGGTGTTCTTTGGCGTCGGGGTGATCACCGGAACAATCGGGATCAACTACAGCCACGAACTTATGCATCAACGGAGCCGTCTTGAACGGGCCCTTGCCGATCTCCTTCTCGCGATGGTGCTCTATTCGCATTTCCGCTCCGAACATCTGCTGGTGCATCATCGCTATGTCGGCACCCCGCGCGACCCGGTAACCGCGCGGTATAACGAGGGCTTTCTGCGGTTCTATCCACGGGTGCTGAAACAATGCCTGCTGTCGGCCGGCCGGGCCGAATGGGACAAGCTGGCCCGCAAGGACCTGCCATGGACCGATCCGTCAAACCCCTTCTTCCGCTACGGGGCGTTGCAGGTGGGAATGCTGACGCTGGCCTTCCTGCTTGGCGGGTGGGCCGGGATTGGACTGTTCCTGATGCAGGCTGGTGTCGCAATCTGGCAGTTGGAACTGGTCAATTACGTTGAACACTACGGGCTGACCCGGAAACACCTGGGCAACGGCAAATACGAGCACGTGCAGCCCCGGCACTCCTGGAACGCGGCGCAGAAGGCATCAAATCGCCTGCTGATCAATCTGCAACGTCATTCCGATCACCACTACAAACCCGACCGCCGGTTTCCTCTGCTGCAAACCTACGGCAAGGCCCAGGCTCCGCAATTGCCCTTTGGCTATCCGGTCATGACAATCGCTGCGATGATTCCGCCCCTGTGGCGACGCGTCATGAACCCGCGTGTCAGACGCTGGCGGCAAGTCTACTATCCCGAAATCAGCGACTGGCGGCCCTACGACAAGGCCACCAACCCGTTGCCGCGATAGCAACCAACGGATCCTTAACGCTTGTGCGCCAAGCTGGCGGCGCAACAACGTGGGGACTGTTGACATGCAATGCCGTATCGAACCGGAAACAAATCCGTGCTGTCTGATTGTCGAAGACAGCGAGCGCGACCAACAGATGCTGAGGCGGGCCGTACGATATGCCCAAAGAGATATCAGGGTTCAGATCGCAAACACGCTCAAAGACGCCCGGCGCGCCCTGATAAAGCTTCCGGTTTCGCTCATCCTCATGGAAAACACCTTGCCGGATGGCCGAGGAGTCGAGCTGGCGCTGGAACTGTCACAACATGCACGGTTTCGGTGCATACCCGTCATCATCGCGACGGATTGGCCATCGCCTTTCATGTGGCACAAGGCCAAACAGGCTGGCGTGCGCCATGTCGTGGCAAAGGCAGACTTCGGACCAGCCCTGATTCGGGATGTTCTGAACATCGGCAGGGAATATGGCTGACAACGCGACCAGGACTTTGTGTGACATGCGGTTCCGCTGAAACAATCCGCCCTCAAGGCAAGGATTTCATTCAAACATTCACAACCACTCTGGACGCCTGCGAGCTTTCTGGATTGGGCAACGGCAAACATCGCGCGCCCGTACTGGCAATGCGTGGCCGGCGCAAATCGGGGCCGCATGGGCGCGAACAGGAGCGCATTCATCCGGGCAAAGTGACCAAGACGACACCATTGCGCTTAACCAGATTTTGCAAAGTCTTACTATTCTCTGAACATTGCTGTAGTTTCTCCTCCAGAGTACTAGTAAAAAGATCAGAGTCTAATGCCCACCACATATACAGATCAGTTCTGGACGCTTGACCCTTTTTCCCCACCCGGTGCGGGAACGCTGCTGACCTTCACCGTCTACGATATCATCGATCAGAATGACGATGATTTCCTGACGGGCGCTGGCGGCGATACCATCAACGGCATAGATATCACCCAAACCTATCTTGGCGATACGGTGACGGTGGACATCGGCGGCACGCCTGTAACCATTACTGGCGCCACCTTTTATCTTGCGAACGGCACCCAGGTCTTTACGCCGACTGATGGTACGGTGCTGCAAGATGTAGACATCATCAGCGCAACGGGTGTTCCCAGCCAGTCGCCGGTCCCGGTCGCTTTGCTTCCCCCGCCCTGTCTCGTACGAGACACGCTGATCTCGACGCCTGAAGGGGAGCGCAAGGTTCAGGACCTGCGCGCAGGTGACAGAGTTCTCGATCTTGATGGTGTGCCGATGTCTTTGCGCTCGGTGATGAGCCGTTCGATCCCCGCCAACGAGCTTCGTGCCTACCCCAAGCTGCGGCCTGTCCGTATTTGCGCAGGCGCATTGGGCAACGGGTTACCACATCGTGACCTGCTTGTTTCGCGTCAGCATCGCATGCTGGTGGCATCAAAAATCGTCGAGCGCATGTTTGCCGCCAAGGAGGTCCTGATCCCCGCGATCAAGCTGACCACCCTTCCTGGCATCTATATCGACGAGAGCGTCGAAACGGTCGAGTATTTCCACCTGCTGTTTGATCGGCACGAAGTGATCCTGGCCGAATCCGCCCCGACCGAGAGCCTGTATCTCGGCCGTGAGGCGCTCAAATCCGTGTCCGCAGAGGCGCGACAAGAGATCTATGCGATTTTCCCTGATCTCAAGGGCGCCGTGGCTGACCCGATCCCGGCCAGGCCGATCCCATCGGGCAAGCGCCAGAAAAAGCTGGTGGCGCGACACGCCGCCAACCAGAAGCCGCTCGTGCAACCCGAGTCGGCGCGCGCCTGACACAGGCGTTTATTCCGCGGCCAACGGCATCCTGTCATGTCCGATCGCTGCGATCTCGGCAATCACACCGCGCATGATCAAACGGAACGGGTCGAAATTGGCATTCCGGCAGACCCGGCGTTCATCCATATAGAGCGCTCTGTCGATTTCGATCTGCACCGCATGCTGACGACGTGAAGGTCGGCCATAGGCCTGTGCCACATATGCTCCAGCAAACGGTGCATTGCGCGCAACCCTCAGTCCAGCCGCGGCAAACGCGGCTTCGATCCGGTCGACAATTTCACCATCCGCAGCGGCACCGAATCTGTCACCCAGCACAATTTCCGGAGAGTGACCGCGCGCGCGCGCTGCCCCTTCCATCGCCTCGTGCGGCATCGAATGGCAATCCACGAGAATCGCCTGACCAAAGTTTCCATGCGCCGCTTCAAGGAGTCGCTGGATCGCATTGTGATAGGGACGCCAATACCGGTCGATCCGGGTCCGCGCTTCGCCCATCGTCAGCTTGCCCGCGTAAATCGCCCGTCCATTTGACACGACACGCGGGATGACCCCCAGCCCTGACGCCACACGCGGGTTCTGACCCCGTCGGGTGGCTCCGAGAATCAATGCAGGGTCAAGTTCGTCCGGGCTGCGGTTGAGATCCACATAGGCGCGTGGCACCCCCGCAACCAACAGGGGCGCGCCGAACTCCGGTGCCGAATCGACCAGATCATGCACAAACGCATCCTCAGACGACCGAATCGCCACCCGATCCAGAATGCTCTGGCTCAGGAACTCCGGCGGATAGGTGCTGGCGCTGTGCGGCGACGCAAATACGACGCTGGACAGGCACTGGTCCGGTTCGGTCAGGTGAAAGGGCGAGTGGTCCATTGAGTCTCCTCGTTGCCTTCAACATAGACCGGAAAACTCTATTGCCAAAAGCCCTTGATCACGCTGACGACTCCTTTTATAGACCCCGCTACCGGCGCGGGTTTCCGCGCCCCATTTTGTTGGGGCAGGGGTCGTGCAGGTATTCATGGGCGCTTAGCTCAGCGGTAGAGCACTTCGTTGACATCGAAGGGGTCACAAGTTCGAACCTTGTAGTGCCCACCATGAATTCACTGTCCCGGACGTTCCGGGGCACCCGCAACAGAGGCGCTGGCCCGCGCCGCAGGAACAGGAGAAGGACCATGAAGGTCAGAAACTCGCTCCGCTCGCTCAAAAGCCGGCACCGTGACTGCCGGATTGTGCGTCGCAAAGGCCGCGTCTACGTGATCAACAAGACGCAGCCCCGGTTCAAAGCCCGTCAGGGCTAGAACCCGCTACAGCAGACAGACAACCGCGCCCTAGCTGGCGCGGTTTTTTGTTGGGGATCTCCGCGACTCAGCCGTAGCGGGCAGCCGTCAGCCCATCAAACGAGATTTCGGGCTTTTCGCCAAGAACCACATCGGCAACGGCGCGGCCCGAACCGCAAGCCATGGTCCAGCCCAGCGTTCCGTGGCCAGTGTTCAGGAAGAGGTTGTCAAACTTTGTTTCGCCCAGCACCGGCGTGCCATCCGGCGTCATTGGCCGCAGGCCGGTCCAGCCTTCGGCCTGACTCAGATCGCCACCCTTGGGAAACAGATCGCCGATCACATGTTTCACGGTATCGGTAGCGTGGGGGCCGAGCCGGTTGCTGTAGCCTGCGATCTCGGCAGTGCCCGCAACCCGGATGCGATCGCCCAGCCGGGTAATCGCGACCTTGTGGGTCTCGTCCATGAGGGTCGATTGCGGGGCCATCGCATCATCGATCACCGGCAGCGTCACCGAGTAACCCTTGACTGGATAGACGGGCAGCCGAATTCCGATGGGCTTCAGCAATCCCGGCGCGAAGCTGCCCAGCGCACAGACATATTTATCGCCGGTGATGCGCCCTGCCAGTTCGGTATCGACGCCTACAACCCGTCCGTTTTCGACGGCAATGCCGCGGATCGACTGGCCATACTGGAACTGCACGCCAAGCTCTGCCGCCTTTTCGGCCAACGCCACGGTGAACATCCGGCAGTCTCCGGTCCGGTCCGCCGTCAAACGCAACCCACCCACGAACTTGTTGCGCACCTCTCCCAGTGCCGGTTCGACCGCGATACAGGCATCGCGGCCCAGTTCTTCGAACGGGCTGTCAAACTCGGCGAGAATTTCCTGATCAGCGCGGGAGGCCTTCATCTGCTTGGCCGTTCGGAACAGCTGCAACGTACCCTGCGCGCGCCCGTCGTACTCGATTCCGGTTTCGGCGATCAGATCCGGCATTACGTCGCGGCTGTAGTTTGAAATCCGAACCATCCGGGACTTGTTGGTCCGATAGCTTTCTTCGTTGCAGTTGCGCACCATCTGAACGCACCATTTCCACATGGTCGGGCTGATCAACGGCCAGATGAACAGCGGGCGTCGCTTCATGAACATCCACTTCACCGCTTTTACCGGTATCCCCGGTGCGGCCCAGGGCGAGGTCATGCCATAAGACAGTTCTCCGGCATTGGCATAACTCGTCTCAAGCCCGGGCCCGTCCTGACGGTCAAGTACGACAACTTCGGCACCGGCGCGCGCCAGATAGTATGCAGTCGTTACACCGATCACGCCTGCGCCCATTACGACAATTTTCATGGTATCCCATCCTGTCTGTCCCAAGTCTGGATCAGACCACAAAGGCGCCGGTTTACCAATCGGATTTATTTCCCCTTGGTCACGGGGGCCAGAGGCACGGCGTAACATTTCCCTGAAATATCCCGAGTATTTCGCTCAGAAATCAGTTGCATCCAGATGTGAATCCTTTAATTGACTAAATCAGTCGGGAACACCCCGAAACCGATCCCAATCTAACAGGACTTTGCTTCATGCTGAAATCATCCACCTGCATCAAAGCCGCCCTGCTTGCCACGATGGCCAGCACAGCCAGCGCTGAAGGCGAACTCAACCTTTATTCTTCCCGCCATTATGATACCGACGAACGGCTCTATTCGGACTTTGAGGAATCCACCGGAATCACGATCAACCGCATCGAAGGCAAGGCCGACGAATTGATCGCACGGATGCAGGCCGAAGGCGCAAATTCCCCCGCTGATGTCCTTCTGACCGTGGATACATCGCGTCTCAAGCGGGCCAAGGACGCGGGTGTGTTGCAGCCAATCGACAGCGCCGAACTCGAAGCGCGCGTTCCCGGCTACCTTCAGGATGCTGACAACCAATGGTTCGGCTTTTCACAACGCTCGCGCATAATTTTCTATGACAAGGCGGACGTGACCGCGCCCCCCATGACCTATGCCGATCTGGCCGATCCGAAACACAAGGGTCTCATCTGCATCCGCTCGTCTTCGAACACCTACAACCAGACCCTGCTGGCCTCGATCATCACCCACACCGACGAGGAAACCGCCAAGGCCTGGGCGCAGGGTGTGGTCGACAATATGGCACGTGCGCCACAGGGCGGTGACACCGATCAATTGCGCGGAATCGTGTCAGGCGAATGTGACATCGCCGTCGCAAACACCTATTATTTTGCCCGCTCGATCCGCAAAGATGTAGACGGCCTGTCGGCGGAACGTGACATGATCGGCTGGGTGTTCCCCTCCCAGAATGCAGAAGGTGCGCACATGAACCTGTCGGGCGGCGGCGTCGCGGCCCATGCCCCCAACCGGGAAAACGCGGTCAAGTTCCTCGAATATCTGGCAAGTGATCAGGCACAGGAGTATTTCTCGGCCGGAAATGACGAATACCCCGCCGTTCCCGGTGTCGGCCTGTCGCCGGCCATCGCCGCCCTCGGCTTTTTCAAGCCCGATGACATCGACCTGTCTGAAGTGGCAGAAAACATTCCTGCGGCGCAGCGAATCTTTAACGAGGTGAACTGGAATTAGTCCTTTCCACCATGACGAGAAAGAGCGGGTGCAAAGGTCAACTTTGCACCCGTTTTCTATAGGAAAACCGCCAGATGCAGCCTGCTGCATGGATTCTTTTCTGTGGATCTGCCAGAATAGAGGTAAGGAAGACCGGTATACGAAGCAGGCAGGAAATGTGGCAGCCTGCGCAGAGTTGACGAGTTTCAAATCGGCTTCGATTTCCCTGCGGGCAAGGCTCGCGACCATTTAGAATTGATCAGGATCCATTTCAGATGCCCCTTGCCTGCGTTCTGATATCTGACATCACCGGCAGCACCCAGCTTTATGAGACGGCAAGCAACCAGTCCGCGCTTGAACAGGTCAGCAAGGTGTTGGCGAGAATGCGGCAGATCATCGAAGCCGCAGGAGGCGAATGCGTCAAATCCCAGGGCGATGATGTGTTGAGCTTTTTCGAAACCTCTGAACAGGCGTTTCAATCCGCATGGGCAATGCTCAACGAAAACTGGCCTGCGGGGCTGTCGGTGCATATGGGCACCTATTTTGGCGAAATTCTCAATCATGAGAACGACATTTACGGCAGTGCCGTCAACACGGCGGCACGGCTCTCATCGCTGGCCAAGCCGGGCGAAATCCTCGTGGGCGACCGGGGTTACGATGATCTGTCGGCTGAAAGCAAGGCGCGTTTGCTGATGATCGGAGAAATCCAGTTGCGCGGCAAGGCCAGCCCCACGCGTGTCTATTCCTGTTCGGTGACCGAACTTAGCGAACAGACCGTGATTTTTGGTGGCGCAAGCAAGGAACGGGGTCGCGGCACCGAGTTGGCCGATCTGCAACTGAACGGCAAGACATGGCAGATCAGCGAAGGCGAAAGCCTGACGCTCGGGCGATCTTCCGACTGCGATATCGTCCTGAAACCGGCCTGGGTTTCGCGCAAGCACGCGGCGTTGTCGATCCGGCGCGGACAGCTAGAGTTCACCGATCACAGCAGTTCAGGCAGCCTGATCCGCATGGCCAACGGCAGCGAAGTCACGCTGCACCGTCGCGCAACGCTCCTGAACGGCAGCGGCGCGATATACCTGGGGCCTGGCACCCATATCGATGATGATTGCTGTATCCGCTTTACCACCCACGATCTTGCTCTGGTGCAGCCCAAACAGGCAGTCTGAACCCGTTCGCCACATTCGCCTGTTCCTCGGCACATTGCCGACAACGAATCCGGTTTGCCTCGCCTCGCCGCTGCGCTAGGGCTGGGGCAACATGGAGGGGCAGATGTCAAAGATTACCGTTTTCGACGTGAACAGGATCATCATGGTTCAGGACCGCGCAGCTCCGACAATTGTTGCCCTGACATGTATGGGATGGCGATGATGACTGCACCACTGCCCCTCACCGTCATCAGCGGCTATCTCGGCGCTGGCAAGACGACGCTGATCAACCGGCTTCTCGCCGAGGATCACGGGCTGCGCCTGATGGTCATTGTCAACGATTTTGGTGCAATCAACATTGACAAGGCGCTGATCAAGGCGCGAGGCGACGACACGATCGCGCTGACGAATGGGTGTGTCTGTTGCACGATGGACGCGGACCTCTTCATGGCGCTTGGCGAGGTGCTCGACCGGTCGGACCGGCCGGATCACCTGATCATCGAAGCCAGCGGCATCGCCGATCCCGCGGCGATCGCCAGCACCGCCATCGCCGAACCGGACCTCAGCTATGCGGGCATCATCACGCTGATCGACGCTCAGAATATCGACGCATTGCAGGACGACCCTCTGATCGCTCCACAGGTCACACATCAGATCACCTCCGCCGATCTGGTGCTTCTGACCAAGACTGGCGCTGCGAACACGGCACTCATTGACCGGCTGGCGACCCTGGGCGTGCGCAATCCACAGGTGCTGGACGGCACGCCGCTTGGCCCCCTGCTCTTTGACGTCATGCCTCTGCCCCGGGGCCGTGCGACTGCCCCGCACCCGGCCTATGCAAGCTGGCAGCACGATAGCGACATGGTGCTCGACCGCAGGGCCATGGGGGACAAGCTCGCCAACCGCCCGCATGGGCTTTACCGTCTCAAGGGGTTCGTCCAGACAAATGACGGCGGGTATGAAGTGCATGTCGTTGGCCAATACGTCAAAGCCAACCGCGCCCAAACCGATCGCACCACGCTGGTCGCCCTTGGCCCAGCCGACCGCATCAGCCGCGACGACATCGAAGCATGGTGGAGTGCCTGACACCGGGGCCGAGCATCGGTTTTGGCAAGCTTTGATTTCTGCAATTCATAAAGAGAGCACTCGGAAAGAAAATCAATTCTAACGTGATTCAGACCCCGTACATTGTTGTTTCTGCCGGGGTTGCGCCATATCAACGACCTCGGGTGCGTATCTGCGCCAGGACTAGATCTCGGATCACAAACAATGGGGACTTCACCATGAACATCTCAACCGGTCTGCTGAAAACAGCGCTGGCCAGCGGCGCCCTCATCCTTTCGCTCTCAGGTGCAGCGCTCGCCAACGAGAACACCCAGCAGGGTGTATTGAAATGCGATGTCGAGGGCGGCGTAGGCCTGCTTCTTGGCTCCAAGAAGGATATGACCTGCGTTTTCACAAAGAATGACGGGACGGTCGAAAACTACACTGGGCGCGTTCTGACAATCGGCGTCGATATCGGCGTGACCAAGGACAGCCATATTACCTGGGCCGTTCTCGCCCCCTCAGGTGACAATGATGCCGGCGCACTGGCGGGAAGCTACGATGGCGTCAAGGCGGAAGCGACCGTCGCAGGCGGCGTCGGTGCAAATGTCCTCGTCAGCGCCGGAAATCAATTCACGCTTCAGCCAATCAGCGTACAAACGCAAAAGGGTCTGAACGTTGCTGGTGGATTTGGCTCGATCAAACTGAAATACGTCAAGTAGGCTTCGGGTTTACCGGCTGACCAAAGAACAGGGCGCCCTCGTAACGGGGTGCCCTTGTTCGGTTCCCCGACGACCGCCAGTTCAACGGTTCCGCCCGACTTGCCGGCAGATCAGGATCACCGGCAACAACCCCGCGGCGACGATGACCAGCGACGGCACCGCCGCGCCTTCCAGGCGTTCATCGCTCGCAAGTCGATAGGCCTGCACGGCCAAGGTATCGTAGTTGAACGGTCTCATGATCAAGGTTGCCGGAAGCTCCTTCATCACATCAACGAACACGATCAGAAGCGCAGTAAGTAGGCTTGGCGTCAGAATCGGCAGATGCACCCGGCGCAACGTTCCGAAGGGCGTTTCTCCAAGAGATCGCGAAGCGGCATCCATATTGGCATGAACAGTGCTCTGCCCGCCTTCGTATGCGCCCAGTGCCGCCGCGAGAAACCGCACCATGTAAGCCGCAACCAACAACCAGATCGACCCGGTGACCAACAGGCCGGTCGAGATATCAAACGTCGCCCGCATCCAGGAATCCAACGCGTTGTCAAACGCCGCGAACGGAACCATCAACCCCACCGCGATCACCCCGCCCGGAACAGCATAGCCCAGCCGTGCGACATACCCCGCCACCGCCGATCCACGCCCCGGGCGCAGCCGCTGAAAGAACCCGATGGCAATTGCCGCCAGCAAGGTCACGACCGCGGCCGTCCCGGCCAGCGTGATCGAATTCCGGATAAACCCGATATAGCGGCGGCTGAGCAGGTCCTGTTCACCGCCCATCCCCATTGCAAACAGCACCAGCGCTGGCAGCACACACCCCAGAACCACCGGGATCATGCAAAGCAGCATCGCCAATACCGCCCGCCAGCCTTCAAGCTGGGCAGCCTCCATCGCCATCTGGCGTTTGCCCGCCTCGTGGTATTTTGCCCGTCCCCGCTGCACCCGTTCGGTCACTGCCAAAAGCAGCGCAAAACTCAGCAGACAGAGCGCAAGCTGGGCGGCGGCGGCGCGATCCGCCATCGAAAACCAGCTTGTGTAGATGCCTGTCGCGAAGGTCTGCACACTGAAATACGCGACCGTACCGAAATCGGCGATTGTCTCCATCACCGCGAGCAGGACGCCGCCCGCGATTGCCGGGCGCGCCATCGGCAGGCTCACTGTCCAGAATGCAGCCCAGGCGCTCTTGCCAAGGGTCCGCGCCGCCAGAAACGCGGCGGAACTCTGCTGCAGGAATGCGGCACGTGCCAGTAGGTAGACGTAGGGATAGAACACCAGCACCAGCATGGCCGCCGCGCCCCAGAGTGAACGTATCTCGGGAAACCAATAGTCCCGCGGCCCCCACCCGGTCACGTCACGCAAGGTCGATTGCACGATGCCCGGATGATCCAGCAAATAGGTGTAGGCATAGGCGAGCACATAGGCCGGAAAGGCGAGCGGCAACACCAGCATGATCTCCAGGACCCGCACCCCCGGAAACCGTGTCATCGTTACCAGCCAGGCCGCCCCGACGCCGATCGCAAAGGTGCCTGCAGCGACCAGTGCCACCAGCGCCAATGTCGTACCGGCGTAGCGGGGCAGCACAGTATCCAAGAGATGTGAAACAGTGTCGGTGCCACCCGTGACGGCCGCCAAGACGACAGCCAACATCGGCAACAGGCAGACCGCCGCAACAAGATAGGCGATTGTGGCCAGCAGCCCGGCACCACCATCTCTGCGTCGCCGCTTGCCATTTGCGGGCAGCTCGATGGCTTCGGACATTGCGGGTTTGCCTCTACCTGACGTGACAGAACAGAGGGGCAGGCGCCCTCCTGCCCCTTATTCGATCAATTTCGTCGGATATTCCAGCCCGAAACCGCAGGACTGCGACAGCATACCATTGGCCCCGGCACTCTCAAACGCAGGCGGAGATGCTAGTCGTAGCTCCGCTGATCCTCGATCACCAGCCCATCCCTTGGCAGGCTGCCCGGCGCGACAACGTCGATTGCGCCCTTGAGTTTGAGCACATCTGCCACGGTTCCGGCATAGACGGCGGCGTCTCCGCCGGTCGCCTCGATCCGCACCGTCATCGCATCCATTTCGCCCTCGCGGCTCGCAATCACCCGCGCCTTGACGATTTCATCGTGACGCGCGACCAATGCGGCAACCTGTTCGGGGCGAATGAACATCCCTTTGATCTTGGTGGTCTGGTCAGCCCGGCCCATCCATCCCTTGATCCGCATATTGGTGCGCCCACAGGGGCTCTCCCCGGCCATGACCGCGCTCAGATCGCCCGTGGCAAACCGGATCAGCGGATAGTCGGGGTTCAACGTCGTCACCACCACCTCGCCAACCTCACCCGGAGCAACCGGCGTGCCGGTTCCGGGGGTGACGATTTCGACGATGACCTGTTCGTCGACAATCATTCCCTCCATCGCGGCGCTTTCATAGGCGATATTTCCCAGATCCGCAGTGGCATAGCTTTGCAGACACAGAATTCCGCGATCTGCGTATTCCGCGCGCAGGCTGGGGAACAATGCACCGCCGCCGACCGCCGCCTTTGTGATTGCAAGCGTCACGCCCATGCTGTCAGCCTTGTCCAGGATCACCTTGAGATAATCCGGCGTGCCCGCATAGGCCGTGGTACCGACATCCCGTGCTGCCGTGACCTGCAATTCGGTCTGCCCGGTTCCGGCAGGCAATACCGCTGCTCCGACCGCACGTGCGCCGCTCTCAAACAGCATTCCCGCTGGTGTCAGGTGATAGCCAAAGCAATTCTGCACAATGTCGCCTGCTCCGATGCCAGCGGCATGCAGAACCCGCCCGAACCGCCACCAGTCATGATCAACCCCGCCTGGCTCGTAGATCGGACCGGGAGACTGAAACACATGGGCAAAACCCGACACGGGTTTCGCCGTAAAGCCCCCGAAAGGCGGATTGGTCGACTGCGCCCTGCCCAGTTCCGATTTGCGCAGCACCGGCAGCGCGGCAAGTGCCCCGGCATCGGTGATCGCATCCGCCTCAACCTGTGCCAGCGACTCCGCATAGCCCTTCAAAGCCTGCGCACGGGCAATCTGCACCGGCAATGCACGGGCCAGATCTTTGGCTCTCTGGTCGGCGCTACGGGTTTCAAGTTCGTCGTAGAATGATGATGACATTTCGCCCTCGTGTCCTCTGACGTTATGCGCTGGCCAGCGGACGCAACCACGCCAATAGAAGACCTGCGATGAAAATGGGGATTTGGGTCAGCAGAAGTGACGCAGGGCCTGCCATCAACTCAACCAGCGCTTGCGACGACGGTAAGAGCGCACATCACGAAACGATTTGCGGCCTTCATCCGACATGCCGAGATAGAACTCCTTGACGTCCGGGTTTTCACGAAGCTCGGCGGCGGGACCGTCCATCACCACGCGCCCGGATTCGAGAATGTAGCCGTGATGCGCAAAACGCAGCGCGACGTTGGTGTTCTGTTCGGCCAGCAGGAAGGACACGCCTTCCTTTTCGTTGAGATCCTTGACGATCCCGAAAATCTCCTCGACCAACTGCGGTGCGAGGCCCATGGACGGTTCGTCCAGCAGGATGGTCTCGGGCCCGGCCATCAGCGCGCGGCCGATTGCCACCATTTGTTGTTCTCCGCCGGACGTATACCCGGCCTGGCTCTTGCGCCGCTCGCGAAGGCGCGGGAAATACTGATAGACCTTTTCCAGATCGGCCATCATCTCGCCGCGACCCTGGCTCCGCGTATAGAACCCGGTCAGCAGGTTTTCCTCGACCGTCAGATGTTCAAAACAGTGACGCCCCTCCATGACCTGGATCACACCGCGTTTCACAAGTTCGGCAGGGTCGAGATCCTGCACCCGGTCTCCGCGATAAACGATGGACCCTTTGGTCACCTCGCCACGCTCGGAATGCAACAGATTGCTGACCGCTTTCAGCGTCGTGGTCTTGCCCGCGCCGTTCCCGCCCAGCAATGCGGTGATCCCACCCTTGGGCACCTTCAGGCTGACGCCCTTCAGCACGAGGATCACATGGTTGTAGATGACCTCGATATTGTTGACCTCAAGCAGGGTCTCGACGGTCGCTTCGGTACTCTGTGCAGCGTCCAGCATCGGCTTGTCTTCTCACATCATGTCCGGGTCCCGGCCGCCACAGATTGCGGCGGCCGGTCGTTGGCGTTTAGTTGCACTGCGGCTCGATATTGTTTTCCGCGGCAAAGGCTGCGGAATCCTCTTCGACCAGCGCGCCGATCACTTCACGATCCGACTGTTTGAATTCGGAAACCAGCGACCAGGTCTTCGCGCTTGCATCCCACTGCGCCACGCCCACCATGCCGTCGCCACCGTGGTTCTTGCAGCTCACCGAAAAGGCCGGACCGAAATTGGGCATGCCCAGTTCGGCCATGCGTTCCTCGGTGATTACGAGGTTCTCCATCGCATCGCGCATCATACCCGACGTGATTTGAGCAACACCGTTGGCCTCTTGTGCGTCGCGCGCAGCTTCGGCTGCAAGCATTGCGGCATAGACGCCACGGTTGTAGAGAACCGTGCCAATCTGATCGCCATTGCCTGCGGCCTTGCCGGCATCGACAACGAATTTCTGAATGTCGTCAAACACCGGGAAATCCTTGCCAACCGCGTGGAAGGTGATCGCCTTGTAGCCGTTCGCAGCGTCGCCAGCGGGCAGAACGTCATGTTGCGCACCAGCCCACCAGACGCCGATAAAGTTCTCCATCGGGAACCGGATATTGGCCGCCTCCTGAATGGCAACCTGGTTCATCACACCCCAGCCCCACATCACGACGTAGTCCGGCTTGTCGCGGCGGATCTGCAGCCACTGCGATTTCTGTTCCTGACCGGGACTGTCGACCGGCAGCAAGAGCAGTTCATAGCCGTATTTCTTGCCCAATTCCTCGAGCGTGCGGATCGGCTCCTTGCCATAGGCTGAGTTGTGGTAAACCAGTGCGATCTTCTTGCCTTCGATGTTTCCATCGTTGGTCTCGAGCAGATAGTTCACCACACCCGAAGCGCCATCCCAGTAGTTGGCCGGATAGTTGAAGACATGGCTGAACACATTGCCGTTTGCAGCCGAGGTTCGACCATACCCCATGGTGTGAATGGGGATGTCATCCACGATGGCTTTCGGAATGATCTGATAGGTGATGCCGGTCGACAAGGGCTGAAGCACCAGCGGGTTCTGGCTCTTGAGGCTTTCATAGCATTCCACACCCTTTTCGGTGTTATAGCCGGTCTCGCATTCCGGAACGAGAATTGTCTCGCCGCCGATGCCGCCATCACGCTCGTTCAACAGTGTGAAATAGTCGGCGTAGCCATCCGCAAACGGAATGCCACCCGCCGCAAAAGGCCCGGTACGATAACTCATCGACGGGAACACAAGGTCCGCCATCACGGGCCCTGCCGCCATGAAGGCGCCAAGCGCCAAGGTTGTCAGTTTCAGTTTCATCGGTTCGTTTCCTCCCTGTTGGTTATTCCGATGGTGTGTCCGTCCCGGTCGGGACGGTCGATCCGTAAGATGGGCGCGTGGCCCTTTCCTGCGTCAATACGGGAATGGCCAAAGCCTCAGCTTCTCCTTTGCGAGGCGCCACAACTGTGCCAGCCCGTGTGGTTCAACGATCAGAAAGAACACGATCAGCGCCCCGACGACCACCAATTGCAAATGCGCGACGATATCGGTCGGCCAGCCCATCAGGTCGACGCCCACAACCTTGAGCACGACTGGCAGCAGCACCAGGAACGCCGCACCGGCGAAGGAGCCGAATATCGACCCCAGACCGCCGATGATCACCATGAACAACACGAGAAACGACTTGTTGATGCCAAACGCTTCGCCGACCTCGACGGCCCCCAGATAGACCGAGAAGAACAGTGCGCCCGAGATGCCGATAAAGAAGGAACTGACCGCAAAGGCCGTCATCTTGGCCTTCAGCGGGTTCACCCCGATGATCTCGGCCGCGATATCCATATCCCGGATCGCCATCCAGGTGCGGCCCATCGTACCTCGCGTCAGGTTCCGCGCGATCAGCGCGCTTGCCGTGACAAAGATCAGGCAGAACATATAGGTGGCCCAGGCCGGCGCGCTTGCGCCCGTGATCAGGACGCCGAACACTTCACGCTCCGGCGCGCTGATCTGGCCAGAGGCCGAGTAGTTGTAAAACCATGGCACCCGGTTGAACAGCCAGACCAGAAAGAACTGTGCCGCGAGCGTCGCGACCGCGAGGTAGAACCCCTTGATCCGAAGACTCGGCAGCCCGAACAGAACCCCGACCGCCGCAGTGATGACACCTGCCAGCGTCACGTGAACAAACATGCTGACATCGGGGAATGACGTCATCAGCTTGTAGCAGGCATAGGCGCCCACCGCCATGAACCCGCCCGTGCCGAGGCTGACCTGTCCGCAATATCCGGTCAGAATGTTCAGTCCGATCGCCGCAATCGCATAGATCAGGAATGGCAACAGGATCGCGTTTGCCCAGTAGTCGTTGATGACGAACGGCACCACGAGAAAGGCAACCGCCAGCACCGCGTAGTACCGATACCGGTCAAAGCGGATGGGAAAGGTCTGGTTGTCTGAGGCATACGAGGTATGATAATCCCCGGCTTCACGATAGAACATGTTCAGCGTGCCCCCTTGGCATGTGCGCGGTTGCGCGTTTCTGCATCGATCTGGTTGGACTTGCGTGCATAGCCGCTCTCCTCCGCTGCCCGCACCAGTCTCATGTAGGCGAGAATGCCCCCGAAGAACCCTGCGAATGCCAGCAGCGCCGCAATCACGATCTGCCGGTCGCTCAGCCCGTCAGCGGTCAGTGCAAGATATCCGAAGGCCCAGAATCCCGACCAGGCGATGACATTCAGGATGGCAACGATCTTGGTCAAGCTCACACCCTCTCGATGATCTTGTCGCCAAACAGACCCTGCGGACGGAACAGCAGGAACAGCAGCGCCAGCACATAGGCGAACCAGTTTTCCGTAGCGCCGCCCACCATCGGGCCAATCGCGAATTCAAACAGCTTTTCACCGACCCCGATGATAAGCCCGCCGACAATAGCGCCCGGGATCGAGGTGAACCCGCCCAGCATCAGAACCGGCAACGCCTTGAGCGCGATCAGCGAAAGGCTGAACTGCACACCCGACTTGGTGCCCCACATGATCCCTGCAACCAGGGCCACGATCCCGGCCAGCGACCAGACCAGCACCCAGATGTAGTTCAGCGAAATACCCACCGACAGCGCCGCCTGATGGTCATCGGCCACGGCACGCAAGGCGCGCCCCTGCTTGGTGTACTGGCTGAACAGCATCAGCGCGATCACCAGAAGCGCCGCGATCACGCTGGCCACGATGTCAAGATTGTCGATGAAGAAGCCATAGCCGAATATCTCGTAGGTGACTGCATCGATGGTCTCGTTGATCCCCTGCGGCAGCCCCACATCCAGCTTCTTGATCTCCGACCCCCACATGAGGTCGCTCAGACCTTCGAGGAAATAGGCCAGCCCGATGGTGGCCATGAACAGGATGATCGGCTCCTGGTTGACCAGATGCCCCATCACGAATTTCTGCACCGCCATCGCCAGCAGCACCATGACCCCAACGGTCAGCATGATCGCGAACAGTGCCGGGACATGCCAGCCGAAATGGTGAATGTCCGTGCCGAATATGGCGTTGATCAGATGCGAAAACGGCACCTGCCCCTCCATGATCCCGACCAGCGTCATAGCGGCAAAGAGCGCCATGACGCCCTGCGCAAAGTTGAAAATCCCGGACGCCTTGAAGATCAGCACAAATCCCAATGCCACCAGCGAATAGAGCACGCCGGACATCAGGCCGTTCAAAAAGACCTCCATCCCGAAAATCATCTGTTCAGGCATGTGCCGCACTCCCTTTCATCGCCCGCGCCGGTTCAGTCATGGCTCACCCCCAAATAGGCATCGATCACATCCTGGTTGCTGCGCACCTCGTCCGGTGTGCCATCGCCGATCTTCTTGCCGTAGTCCATCACCACGACCCGGTCGCTCAGGTCCATGACCACGCCCATGTCGTGTTCGATCAGCGCGATGGTGGTGCCGAATTCGTCATTCACATCCAGGATAAAGCGGCTCATGTCCTCTTTCTCCTCGACATTCATTCCCGCCATCGGCTCGTCCAGCAACAACAGCGTCGGCTCCGCCGCTAGCGCCCGGGCCAGCTCGACCCGCTTTTTCAACCCGTAGGGCAGGCGTGACACCGGGGTTTTGCGGATATGCTGGATCTCGAGAAAATCGATGACCTTCTCGGCAATGTCCCGGTTCGCGGTTTCTTCCGCCTCGGCCTTGCCCTTCCACAGTGCCTGAGACAACAGCCCGGTCTTCATCTGTGTCAGCCGCCCGGTCATCACGTTGTCCAGAACGCTCATGCCCTCGAACAGCGCAATGTTCTGAAACGTGCGCGCGATACCCTGACGCGCCACTTCATAGGGTCGCATCTGCGGACGGCGCGACCCCTTGTACCAGACCTCGCCTTCCTGCGGCACGTAGAACCCCGAAATCACGTTCAGCATCGAAGACTTGCCGGCCCCGTTGGGGCCAATGATCGCGCGGATCTCTCCTTCGCGGATGTCGAAACTGATATCGGTGATCGCCGTCACGCCGCCAAATCGCAGGGTGATGTTCTTCATTTCCATCACCACGCCGCCGATCTTGCGGCCGTCCTCGGTCACGTATCCTTCGGATGCATCAAGCATCACAGCGTCCTTTCCTGTTCGGGCAATCCGCACCGTCACGGGACGGCGGGCGGGGCGATGACCGAAGGTCAAGCGTCGTCCTTCCGGCCCTCATTCCGCTGCCACTTTCTGCGGGACAACCGGCACAACCTTGGCATCGCGGATCTCCAGCGTCGCCTTGATCGCGCCCTTGCGCCCATCCTCATAGGTCACTTCCGTCACCGTACTGACCTTGGGAGACCCGTCATAAAGCGCCTGCACGATATCGGCGTATTTGTCCTCGACGATCCGGCGGCGCACCTTGCGGGTACGGGTCAACTCGCCATCATCGGCGTCGAGTTCCTTGTGCAGAACCACGAACCGGTGGACCTGGCAGCCCGACAGCATCGAATCCTCCGCAACCGACAGGTTGACCTCTTCCACATGGCTCTGGATCGTGTCCATCACCTGCGGATGCCCGGCCAGTTCCTGATAGGACGCATAGGCGACATTGTTCCGTTCCGCCCAGTTGCCGACAGCAGACAGATCGATATTGATAAAGGCTGTGCACTCGTCGCGACCATTGCCAAAGACCACGGCTTCCAGCACGTTGGGATAGAATTTCAGCTTGTTTTCAACGTATTTCGGCGCAAACAGGCTGCCATCCGCCATCTTGCCCACGTCCTTGGCGCGGTCGATGATCCGCAGGTGCCCGGTATGTTCCTCAATGAACCCGGCATCACCCGTCGCAACCCAACCTTCGGCATCCTTGGTATCCGCGGTGCTCTCCGGATTCTTGTAGTATTCGACAAACACCCCGGCGCTGCGATAGAACACTTCGCCATTGTCCGCGATCTTCAACTCGACACCGGGGCTTGGCACTCCCACCGTGTCCGACCGCACCTGCCCGTCCGGCTGCGCGGTAATGAACACGGTTGCTTCGGTCTGTCCGTAAAGCTGTTTCAGGTTGATTCCGAGCGAACGGTAGAAATCGAAAATCTCGGGTCCAATCGCCTCGCCCGCGGTATACCCGACCCGCACCCTTGAGAATCCCAGCGTGTTCTTCAGCGGTCCATAGACCAGCTTGTCACCGATCTGGTACTTGAGACGATCGGCAAAGCTCACCGGTTTGCCATCCAGGATATCGGGGCCAACCTTGCGCGCATGGGCCATGTAGGTGTCAAACATCCGCTTCTTCAGCGGGCTGGCATCCTCCATCCGGATCATCACATTGGTCAGTTGCGTTTCAAACACACGCGGTGGCGCAAAGTAGTAGGTCGGCCCGATCTCGCGCAGATCCGTCATCATGGTTTCCGGACTTTCCGGGCAGTTCACGCAAAAGCCGCACCAATAGGCCTGCCCGATGGAAAAGATGAAATCGCCCACCCAGGCCATCGGCAGATAAGCGAGAATTTCGTCTGTCTGACGCAGATTGTCGAAGTCGGCTGAACTGCGGGCGCTCTCGATCACGTTCCGGTTGGAGAGCACGACTCCCTTGGGTTTGCCCGTGGTTCCCGATGTATAAAGCATCACGCAGGTGCTGTCATAATCGAGCTTGCCCTGACGGGATTTCAGTTCCTCGATGTACTCGTCATAGGCGGCGCGGCCCTGATCCTGCACGTGGCTGTACTGGTGCAACTTCGTATGGTCGTATTTCCGCAAGCCCCGCGGATCCAGATAGATCAGATGCTCGAACTGATGAAGCTGGTCCTGAACCTCAAGCACCTTGTCGACCTGTTCCTGATCGCCGACAATCACGAATCGAGCACCACAATGGCCCAGCACATAGGCCATCTCTTCGGCGTTGGCGTCCTGGTACAACGGGACCGGAACCGCACCGACCATCTCTGCGGCAACCATCGACCAGTAGAGATAGGGCCGGTTGCGCCCGATTATCGCGATGAAGTCGCCTTCGTTCACGCCCAGGTTGATCAATCCCAGCGCAAGCGCCTCGATCTCGCCTGCGGCGTCCGCCCAGGTCCAGGTTTGCCAGATCCCGAACTCTTTCTCCCGATACGCGGTTAACGATCCGAATTCGAATACATTGCGATGAAGCAACGCCGGAACGGATTGCAATCCTCCGGCACCTGTCTGCGACTGAGCCAAGTCTGTTTCCTCCCACAACCGGCCTGTTAACCGGTCCTTGATCGTATTGTCTGCGACCTTGCCGACCACACAACCCGGCGCAACACTCGGCGTCAACTTTTTCCTGAAGATTTCCTAAACCTTACAAATTGTAACAGCGCACCACTCCGGCTTGACATTCCTTGCGCGCTCGCCGGGAATTGGCGGCATTGTAGTGGTCAGGAGGTGCGGAACATGTCAAAGCCTGTCGTGGAATTCTGGTTCGAGTTCGCCTCGACCTATTCCTATCTGAGCGCCATGCGTCTGCCCAGAATGGCCGAGGCTTCGGGTGTAACCGTGCATTGGCGCCCATTTCTTCTGGGGCCGATCTTTGCGGCGCAGGGAATGTCGGACTCACCTTTCAAGATCTTCCCAACCAAGGGGGCCTATATGTGGCGCGACATCGAACGTCTCGCCGCACGGCAGGGCGTGCCGTTCCGCCGGCTGGAAAGATTTCCCCAAAACGGCCTGCACGCGGCCCGCATTGCACAGATCGCCCTGCATCGTTCCGAGGGCATCGCCTTTTGCCACAACGTCTATCTCGCTGAATTTGCGGATGGCAAAGACATCTCTGACCCGGAAACACTTGCCGATTGCGCCGCCCGCGCCGGATTGCCGACCGACATCCTGTCAAATGCCAAAACGCCCGAGAACAAGCTCGCGTTGCGACATGCGACCGAAGCGGCAGCAGAGCGCGGCGTTTTCGGTGCGCCGAGCTTTCTGGTCGGTGACGAACTGTTCTGGGGCGATGACCGGCTGCAAGATGCCTTGGACTGGGCCATCCGGCATGGTTAGATGATCCATCCAGGTTCAGAGGAGACCACGGCCATCCCCCCGCGTGCAGATCAGACAAAGGCAATGACGACCGCCGGGCTCAACCTGATTGCCCAGGCGCTGTCGATCTATGACAGCGATCTGCGGCTCGCGGTCTGCAACAGGCGGTTTCAGGAAATGTTCGACCTGCCTGATCACCTCGTGCAGGTTGGTGCCAGCTTTGAAGAGACCCTTCGCCATATGGCGGACAGGGGAGAGTATGGCGCGGACCACGACATCGAAAGCGCGGTAAAGCAGCGCGTCGATCAGGCGCTCGCCTTTGAGCCCCACTATGTCGAGCGCGTGCGGCCCAATGGCCAGACCATCTCTATCGAAGGCTCGCCACTGCCGCAGGGCGGCTGGGTCACGGTCTACACCGATATTACCCGGGCCAAGCGGTCCGAAGCGCTGCTGCGCGCGCGTTCGGAGGAACTGACCGATCAGGTTCTCACCCATGCCGAGGATCTGGCGGCCACCAATCGCGAACTCGCCGCAACCATCACGGCGCTGGAAGAGGCCAAGCGCCAATTGACCGAGATCGAGGCCCGAACGCGCCTGACCACCGAAATGATGCCAGCCCATATCGCCCATGTGGATCACGACGGGCGATACACCTATTCCAACCGCCGCCTGTCCAGCGTCATGCCCGGGCGTCCGCAGGATATTCTCGGCATGCATATCACAGAAGCGCTCGGCGCATCGACCTTCGACCGAATCGAACCGCATCTGAATGCCGCCTACGAGGGCAAAAGCCCGGTGTTCGAGTTTACCGAGAACCACAGCGCCAGGCGCATTCGCGTGGCCTTTACCCCGGATGGCATCGGCGGAGTCTATATCCTGTCAATGGATGTCACCGGCGAAACCCAGGCGCGTGTCGCGCTGCAGCAATCGCGAAGGCGCGCGCTCGCCGCGCAAATGACCAGCGGGCTGGCGCATGATTTCTCGAACCTCCTGACCATCATCCTCGGCATGCAGTCCAAACTCGCCCGGATGGACCTGGCACCCGAAGCCGAGGATCTCGTGACCGCGACCCAATCGGCGGCCCGGCGCGGCGGTCGCCTTCTCAACCGGCTCGCGGACATGACCAGCAGTCGCACCCTGCGCCCGCAGGCGACCGATATGCATGCACTGCTATCTGATCTCAAGTTGCTGGCAACACCAAGCCTGCCGCAGGCTGTCGGCCTTACCGTGCTTGATAACATGCCGGATGAGACGCTGCTGCTCGACGCGGGCATATTGCAGGACGCACTCCTGAACCTCATCCTGAACGCCCGGGATGCCTGTGGCACCACCGGTCAGATCACTATCAGCGCTCATTGCATCGACCAGACCTGGATCGAGATCACCGCAACCGATACCGGCCCCGGATTCTCCGGCGACGCGCTCAAGCATGCGCTGAACCCCTTTTTTACGACAAAGGGCGGCGAAGGCAGCGGGCTGGGCCTGCCGATGGTCTATGACATGACCAAGCTCGCGGGCGGCGATCTGCAACTGGCCAACACCTTGACCGGTGCCAGCGTCACACTGCGCCTGCCCTATCGCGCAGCGCCCACAACGAGCGGTGGACTCACTCTGCTTGTCGAAGACAGCGAGGCCCTGCGCGCCACCTTTCGCGACATGCTGATCGAACTTGGTCACGCCGTGATCGAGGCAACCACAGTGGACGAGGCCACCGCCCTGACCGCAGATATCGACGATATCGCGCTGGTCCTCTCCGACATCAATCTGCGCGGTGGCGGCAACGGGCTCGACCTTCTGGACAGGCTGGTATCCAGCGACCTGCCCTGTATCCTGATGACGTCACTGCCCCCTGACGATCCGCTTCACGCCGCCGCCCTTGCCCGCGCTCCGGTCCTGCGCAAACCATTTTCCGCCGCCCAACTCGCGGCGTTGATCCAACCCGAGGCCACCGCATGAGTGAACCGCTTGTCACCATTCTCGACGACGAACCCGAAATCCGTCAGATGCTGGGCGAGGTACTGACAGAGGCCGGTTTTCGCACCCAGAGCTTTGCGCGCGCCCGCGAGTTCGAGGCGGCACTGAAACATGTCACACCGGACGTCTGCCTTGTCGATCTTTCCCTGCCCGACACCGACGGGCTTGCGCTGGTGCATCGCCTGGCGCTCGAACAGGGTGCGTCGGTCATCATCATCTCGGGCCGGGCACAGGTGCAGGACCGGGTGGCGGGACTCGAGCTCGGCGCTGACGACTACATCACCAAGCCCTTCGACCCGGCCGAAGTCGTGGCCCGCATCCGCGCCCGCCTGCGCAGCAATCGCGCCACGCCCAAAGCCGGCAACACCGCGCGATTCAATGGCTGGACCGCGCATTTCGAACGCTACACGCTTGAAAACGCCACAGGCGATGAAACCACTTTTTCCCATGCCGAGGCCGAGGTTCTGCGTCTGTTTCTGGACAGCCCGAAGCGCCTGATCAGCCGTGCCCAGATGCAGGAGAGCCTTGGGGGTGCTGCGGGCGAGAGTTTTGACCGCGCGATGGATGTGCGCATCTCGCGCCTGCGCACGAAACTTGGCGAGGACCCCAAGAACCCGCGCCTGATCAAGACGATCTATGGTGCCGGTTACATCTTTCTGGGAGATGTCAGTTGGAGCTGACGGCCGAGATGCACTTTGCCTCTTGCCGGGTCAGAATGCTCGGAATACGCATTGCCCATGGCCGTCTGTCTGCTTTATCGCCAAACACCCTGTCGTGCGCCTCGCTTCTATCGCGTCGAAATCGCGATGAACCTTTTTGGCGAGGTATCGGTGCTGCGTGAATGGGGCGTGGCCCGTGGGCGCGGACATGGCGTGATCAATGTCTACGGGAATTTGCGCGACGCGTCGCGTGCGGCGGATCACCATCGCAATCGTGCTCTTGGTCGCGGTTACGCCAGAGCCTGACCGCGCATTTGCGGCCTCGCATTGAGCGAACTGCGGCCGCCCGGAACCTTGCACCATGGTCGGCAAAGCAAGCCAATCAAGCCGCGCGATATTCAAACCGGCAACGCCGTGGTCTTGAACACAGTGCGCAGGGCAAAGCTGCTCTGCATTTGCGCCACGCCTGGCAATCGTGCCAGAAATTGCCGGTGAATCCGTGCGAAATCTTCGGTGTTCTCGGCAACCACCTTGAGCAGGTAATCCGCAGTGCCCGCCATCAGGTGACATTCCAGCACATCGGGAATCCGCGCCACCGCCTTTTCAAAGGCATCCAGAACTTCATCCGCCTGCCCCTGCAATGTGATCTCGACGAACACTGTCGTTCCCACGCCCATCTTGCGTGCATCCAGCAAGGCAACATAGTTGCGGATGTATCCCTCGGCATCCAATCGTTGGACCCGCCGGTGACAGGCCGAGGGAGACAGGTTTACCTTTTCTGACAGATCGGAATTTGAGATCCGCCCCGACGACTGCAAGACTGTGAGAATTCGCCTGTCGAGCGCGTCCAACCCCATATTCGCAATGTCCTTGCATGTAGATCCACTTCCTTGGGAGATTATTCGATCACCATGGGGATAGCCAGCAACATTATCACAATCCTTGCGACGATATCATCCGATACTTTCATCACACCTGAACTCAACAGAGGATTCGTCATGAAGCTCGGCTGCCCAAAGGAAATCAAACCCCAGGAATTCCGCGTCGGAATAACCCCGAATGCCGCGCAGGAAGCTGTCGCGCATGGGCATGCGGTCTTGATCGAGACGCAGGCCGGAGTTGGCGCGGGCTTTGACGACGATGCCTATGTCGCTGCAGGTGCAACCATCATCGACACGGCGCAAGAGGTGTTTGCAACCGCCGACATGATCGTCAAAGTCAAGGAACCACAGGCCGTCGAACGCAAGATGCTGCGCCAGGGGCAGTTGCTGTACACCTACCTGCACCTTGCCCCCGACCCGGACCAAACCCGCGATCTGCTCGACAGCGGCTGCACCGCCATCGCCTATGAAACCGTAACCGACCGCAGTGGCGGCTTGCCGTTGCTGGCACCAATGTCCGAGGTCGCCGGGCGATTGGCTCCGCAGGTCGGCGCATGGACCCTGCAAAAGGCCAATGGCGGGCGGGGTGTACTGATGGGCGGCGTGCCCGGAGTCGGCCCGGCCCGCATCATTGTAATCGGCGGCGGAGTCGTCGGAACCCATGCAGCGCGGATCGCCGCCGGGATGGGCGCGGATGTTACCGTGCTCGACCGCTCGCTGCCACGTCTGCGCTATCTCGATGATATCTTTGGAAACGTGTTCAACACCGGCTATTCAACTGCCGGTCTGATGGCGGAACTGCTTCCGTTGGCCGATATGGTGATCGGTGCGGTTCTGATACCTGGCGCCGCCGCGCCGAAGCTTGTTACGCGCGCGCAACTGGGCAGTATGAAGCCCGGTGCCGTGCTCGTGGATGTGGCGATAGATCAGGGCGGGTGTTTTGAAACCTCAAGGGCCACCACCCACAATGATCCGATTTATGAGATTGATGGTGTCATGCACTATTGCGTCGCCAACATGCCCGGCGCAGTTGCGCGCACGTCGACGATCGCACTCGGCAATGCAACGATGCCGTTCATGCTGGAGCTTGCTGACAAGGGTTGGAAGAAGGCCTGCGCGGAGGACCCACATCTGTTGGCGGGCCTGAATGTTCATGCGGGCCAATTGACCTATGCAGCGGTGGGCGAGGCTCTGGGCATTGATGTCGTCGCGCCCGAGCAGGTGATCGGCTGACAGCTGCGCTTTGAAGCATGACCTCCATGGCAACGTGGAGGTCTTGTTGGCACTGCCGCTACACGTAACGTGGTGACCCTCAATTCGGCGTATGCAGATGAAAAAGGTCTGGTAGCGTGAGGCGGACTTGAACCGCCGACCCCAGCATTATGAGTGCTGTGCTCTAACCAACTGAGCTATCACGCCAGACCGTGCAAGGGCCATTAACGGCGAGTCGGGCCGGTGTCAATCTGAACCATGACATCCGGCCAAAAGTGTTTTGCCGCCGCCTGGTCAGCCCGCTTTGGAGATCTCCACCTGATGCGGATAGGGGATCGAGATGCCCTGTGCGTCAAACGCTTCCTTTACGCTCCGAGTCATCTGGAATTTCAGGTCCCAGTAGTCTGCGGCGTTGCACCAGATCCGGGTTGTCAGGTCGACCGAGCTGTCCCCCAAATTGGTCACCCGCACCCAGGGCTCTGGGTCCTTCATAACACGACTGTCTGCCGCCACCTGATCCAGAATGATCTGCATCGCCTTGCCCGCGTCATCGCCATAATCGATGCCAAAGACCAGATCGACGCGACGGGTATCGTGGTGGGAATAATTCTGGATGATCGCACCCCAGGCCTGACCGTTGGGAATGATGATCTGCACATTGTCCGGTGTCGCCAGTTCCGTGAAGAACAGGTTCAGGTCAACGACCGTCCCTGCGGTCCCCGCCACATCGACATATTGGCCCAGTTTGTACGGACGGAAGAGAATCAACATGAAGCCGGCCGCGAGATCGGCCAGCGTTCCCTGCAATGCCAGTCCGATGGCCAGTGTTGCCGCGCCCAGCATCGCGACAAGGCTGGTCGCCTCGATGCCAAAGATGCCCAACACGGCGACCAGTACGATCAGCAGGATCACCCACCGCACCGTGCTGGCGGCAAAGCTGCCCAGAGTCTTGTCAATTCGAGGGTGCCGCTCGACCCGACTGCGAACAAAACGCGAGACGCCGCCGGCAAACATCCACCCAACGATCAGGACGGCAAGCGCCTTGCCAGCGCTGAAGACAAGCGGTGCGAAATCGCCCAGCTGTTCGATAATCTGTTCCATGCGACCGGACCTCTGTTTTGGTTCAAACCTGACGCCGCATAAAGAAAAGGGCCTGCCGGAGGCAAGCCCTTTCCATTCGCATGAGTGGTCTTTTATTGCTTTTTGAGCGAGTCGCGAATTTCGACCAGCAAATCGATCTCCGTCGGCCCTGCGGGCTCTTCGGGCGCCTCTTCCTCGGGCCCCTCGGTCATGGATTTGGCCCGGTTCACCGCCTTGACCAAAAGAAACACCACAAATGCGATGATCAGAAAGTTGATCACGGCCATGACAAAGCGGCCCCAGGCGAAGACGGCGGCACCGGCTTCTTCGGCCTCGGTGATGGACGCAAAGCTGCCCTCGCCCAGAAGGACATATTGGCCGGCAAAATCGATACCGCCCATGAACAGGCTGATAATTGGATTGATCAGGTCAGCAACGAGCGAACCGACAATTGCGGTGAACGCCGCACCTATGATGATGCCAACCGCCATGTCCATGACATTGCCCTTGGCGATAAAATCCTTGAATTCATTGATCACAATCATTTTCCCTAGAATGAATATCGAATCGAGTTCACATCTCAGCGATGGCATTGTTCTAGGTTGGGACAGGGTCTTCCGTAACGGGGAAAGCGGGCCGTCTTCTCCCCGAAACAAAGGTTCGGGAAGTCAGAAAAACAGGCGATCAGGAATGGTTGGCGCATTTCAGCCGGGCAAACGGCCGGTCAGGACATAGCGCAGCACATCGACGACCTGGCCCGGCTCTTCGGCAACCGCCAGCGCCGCGGCATGCACTTCCTTCAGCGCATGCTGGTGTTCCGGCGGGTTCAGGACGATCAGTGATTTGCCGAGCGCCGCAGCATATCCTGCGTCAAAGGCGGCATTCCACTGTTTGTACTTGTCGCCAAAGCGGACGACCACGACATCGGCATCCGCCAGCCCCTTGCGGGTGCGGATCGCGTTCACCATCGCACCCTTGTGGTCATGCCAATACTTGTTCGGCTCCGCCCCAAGGATCGCGACCCCGCAATCGTCGCTTGCACCATGATCGGTCACCGGACCGTCAAAGGCCACGTCCAGATCGCCAGAGCCGTCAATGATCTGCTCACGCCAGTCTGTGTGAATTTCTCCTGAAAGGTATACTTTCAACGTCATGGCTGTCCCCTCCTGCTGCATTCGCCACAGACCTAACGCAGGTCAGGAAAGGCGGCAATCCGTGATCCGCATGAACCCGATGCGAACGCACCTGTCTCGCGTTCGATTTTCCGACGCATTTCCAATGCAGTGCCCGGCGGGACCTGCGGGCGACCATGCAGGTGCTTTCGGAACATCATATCAGCTTGCATCGCACGTCCCCTTACAACGAGATACAGAAACCACCATGACCCTGCGCAATTTCTCCTGTCACCTCTCGTTCACTTTTTGCGCTCGGAGCGCTGATATTGTTGCGATCCACGCCTCGGAAAAATATGTGCGCGCCGCGCCTCTACACGGTATAGTCGACATCAAAAGGGAGCCTGAACATGCCTGATATCCGTGCTTTGACCGAAGGCTACGTTGCCGCTTTCGATTCCCGTGACACAGACGCGGTGGCGGGCTATTTCGCGCCAAATTTTGCGCTGACCGATCCAGAGGTTACGAACCTCACGCCAAAATCAGCCGCGCGGGATTATGTGGGGGGACTGTTCGCCGCCAATGAAACGCTGTCATTTGTCGCACATCGCATAGTTGTCGAAGGCTCTACATCTGTGATTCACTTCCAACTGACATTGGGCACCACCGTGTTGGACGGCGTTGACCTTATCACCTGGCAGGGTGAACAGATGAGCACGATGCATGCCTATTGAATCGCCCCGGGTCTGTCGGAGACCATCAACTTAAGTAAGGATGATGGTTATGACAAAAAGCAAAATGGCAAATCGCTACTCGCCTGAGGTTCGCGCACGTGCGGTCCGGATGATGTTTGAGCATCAAGGCTCATACGAAACGCAGGCGGGCGCGATTGCGGCCATTGCACCCAAGATCGGCTGTATTCCCCAGACCTTGAGCGGATGGGTCAAGCAGGCCGAGAAGGACAGCGG
>NZ_JASMWN010000013.1:0-148419 GCF_032595355.1 Sedimentitalea todarodis
GCAAATCCCGCCGAACCGCCACATCGCCCAGCAACCCACGAACATCCGCAACCGAAGAATCCTCGTACTGACGACCCTTCGGCGCCACACGACCCTTCCCTCGCCCAGATTTCCAGACACCCTTTGTATTGCCCAAAGCCATGTCGCTCTCCAATCCTGCAATATTCCTATTGTGAATTTTATTTTCCTAATGTTCAACGTGCACTTGCCAAAAATGTCAAGAACCAATGACAACATGGTTGAAAACACGATCAAACTGACCCCGCATCACCTCAGATACGACGTTACCCAGACCTCAGAGTGACCCAAGCCGTCATCTTGGGGTGAGAAAGCGCCGTTTGAGCACATTTGTCTCGAGGTTACGGCCCAAGGTGATTCCCTGAACGGCCGCTGGCGTACGCCGAACGAAAACGGATCAGGTTGGTCTGGCGTTTGTCGAACGATCCGGCCGTTGTGAAGCAGAATCGCCGGCCCCGTCGCAACCTGGACGTGAAGGGCCGCGATTGCCGCGCGCAGGGCCAAACTTTGTTTCGACCCCAGACAGCCTGCCAGAGACGGTGCGATCACGCATTCATGTCAGCCCAAGAATCCGCGCGCCGGACCGGCCGACGGGGCCGTCGAAATCCGTCCCGCTAAGGGCACAGCGTCAGGCCGCGTTGGGGCCATGCGGTTACTGCCTCGCTGTCTGCTGCATCCAGTCCCATGACGTGCGCCAAGGCACAATTCTCCCTCAGATTGCCACCGGTCCGATCCGGTTGCGGATCTCGCGCAGAACGGAATATACGGTCGCAACGGAAGTTCTCGAGTTGCCTGGCGAGGGCAGGTTTTCGATCCGCATAGAGTAGCGCGCCAGAGGCGAACTGACCTTGTATTCATGGATATTGCCGGGGGCCTGCGGATCCGCGATCAACTCCACCCGGGTGGCCTCAAAACCCGCCCCGGCCAAGGCCAAGGTCGCCGCGACGTTGGCGTTCCTGGGGAATGCGCTGGCCGCCTGACGGGCTGTGCCGGTGAAGAACACGGCTGCGTGGTCGAGCGTTTCAAGGTTCAGCGTGTCCGCGGCCGGTGTTCCGGCCCAGGCCGTCGGGGGTTTGATCCCGCGATAGCTCACCTTCAAGTCACCAGCCGGGCCAAGCGCGGCGAGCAGATCGATGCCTCCGACTGCACCCGCAGGCAGGATCAGCCGGGCACCGCCTTTGCGCGCGGCGTCTAGCAACCTGTCATGCAATGCCGAATCCGCCAGCGCTCCGATCGATACCAGCACAACGTCGGTCCCTGCCCTCAACACATCGGGCACAAAGGCTTGCACCGCCGTATGCCCGGCGCATTCCACGACCAGATCCGGCCTGGCAGACATCAGACCCTTCAGATCGGTACAGACGGTTCGTTCCGTTGTGAGGTCGACAGCGTCACGGTCCAGGCGCGCTTGCGCCGTGGCGGTTGCATCTGGCCGCACCAGAACGCTCACCGCGTCAAGCTGTCCGCCAATCTGCCCGCCAAGCTGCGTGAGCAAGGTGGTGGAGATATTGCCATATCCGATCAGTGCAAGCCGCATGGTTCAGTCTCTCTATCCTGCATCTTTGGCGGTCATCCGGCGATCCATGATTTCCGGATCGTTGCGTGGCCGGATCCATGGCTATTGGGTGCCTTCACCGATCTGCCGCAGCTCTGAAGTGAACCCGATCACGCGGGCTGGTGACGAGAAGAGCAAGGAGAATATCATCCGGCCCGCGACGCCCCGGCCCACAGGACGTCACATACTCCATTTGTCTCATGGGGCCAATGCCGCGCACCTGAAGCCAAACTCGGAGACTGTCTTCGGCCTTTAGCGAAACGACTCTGCCCCGGCACCTGCACGATCACCTTGATCTGCGCGTATGCTGCCCGGAACGGCTCGCCGAGCAGGACGATCTCGGGGCCGATTGGCGGCGTTCTCCAACACCGACCGATGCCGTGTCGGTGCCCATGACAGCCACCGACCCTATTTCGCGCGCGCGGCGTCAATGGTTAGCCTACCGCGATTTGCCGGGCCTTCTCGACCAGGACTTCGGCCTGCCGGATCGAGGCATAGTCGATGAGGCGTCCATCCAGGGATACCGCGCCCTTGCCGGCCGCTTCAGCTTCGGCCATCGCCTTGAGGATGCGTTCGGCGCGGTCGACCTCTTCCGTGGACGGGCTCATCACTTCGTTGGCCAATGCAACCTGGCTGGGATGGATCGCCCATTTGCCTTCGCAGCCGATCACCGCCGCCCGATAAGCCGCCGCCTTGTACCCTTCGGGATCAGAGAAATCGCCGAACGGACCGTCGATCGGGCGCAACCCGTTTGCACGCGCGGCCACGACCATGCGCGAGATTGCATAGTGCCACATGTCACCCCAATGGGTCGCACGATTTCCGTCTGCGTCGGCATCGGTCAGCACGGCGTAATTTTCGTTCACGCCACCGATGACGGTCGTCCTTGCGCGGGTGCTTGCGGCATAGTCTGCGACACCGAAATGCAGGCTCTCGTTTCGTCTGGATGCGGCGGCGATTTCATGCACGTTTTGCATGCCCAGCGCGGTCTCGATAATATGCTCGAAACCGATGCGTTTCTTGAGGCCCATGGCGTCTTCGATTTGGGTCACCATCATGTCTATCGCATAGACGTCTGCGGCGGTCCCGACCTTGGGGATCATGATCAGATCCAATCGTTCGCCGGCCTGTTCCACGATGTCCACGACGTCGCGATACATGTAGTGCGTGTCCAGCCCGTTGATTCGAATCGACATGGTTTTGGTGCCCCAATCGATTTCGTTGAGGGCCTGGATGATGTTTTTTCGGGCCTGTGGCTTCTCGTCGGGTGCGACCGCGTCTTCAAGGTCGAGAAAGATCACATCGACATCAGATTGTGATGCCTTTTCAAACATTTGCGGTTGACTTCCGGGCAC
Organism: Sedimentitalea todarodis; assembly: GCF_032595355.1. NCBI lineage: Bacteria > Pseudomonadati > Pseudomonadota > Alphaproteobacteria > Rhodobacterales > Paracoccaceae > Sedimentitalea > Sedimentitalea todarodis. Next base: position 2,929 of record NZ_JASMWN010000013.1, read on the forward strand.
GGCAAGTTCGCTGCGATTCAGCCGTGCGGGGGCCTGTTCAATAGGGTGAAAGCTCATTGGGAATAGGCTCCTGTTGGGGGTTGCGTCCAATGCGGCCTATGCAGGAGTGAAAAAATCTTTCCTGTCAATAAAAATCTTGAAGTTGAAATTCGACGGTTCGACCGGCTCAGTTCTCGGTCGTATCCGTGGTCTTTCCAGGCAACCGGTTGGAGTAAAAATATGCGATGGCCTGAGCGCGGTTCTTGACCGAGAGTTTTTCGTAGAGGTTCGAGAGGTGAAATTTCACCGTGTTGGTCGAGATGCCGAGGGTCTTGGAAAGTTCGCGATTTGTCAGCCCGGTCGAGAGCGCTTCGAGCATCGTTCGTTCGCGGCGCGAGAGCGTGTGGATCGGGTCTTTCTGCAACTCGCGGACATCGAGGAACGGGAACACCATTTTGCCTGCCGCGACATCGGCGCAAGTGTCGAGCAGGCCCGCCACGGTCCCGCTGCGATCGACAAAACCAGCGGCACCGGCCGCCATCGCGGCCCGATGCGCGTTGCTGCCCTGATCGGCATAGACCACCAGTCGCGGTGCCTGTTCGTGCTCGCGCAGAACCTCGATCAGCTTTGCGCCGCCCAGCACCGGCAGGTTCCAGTCGATCACCCCGACCTGCACCGGCACCCGCATGACCGTGCCCAGAAATCCTTCGGCCGTCGCGCTTGTGGCGACGAGGGAGAATCGCGGGTCGCGCTCGAAAAACTCCGACATTGCCGAAAGAACCAGTGGGTTGCTGTCGGCAAGCATCACGGAGATCTGGGGATCGACTTTGCTAACTGGTTGCAATTTAGTCCTTTCTCAGAACAAACTACCCACATGGGCGGGTCGAAATTTGGTATACGGTGGCATACCTGACCGAATGGGTAGTAGTTTTCCCACCCAATTAGATACCCAAAGGCAGGAGTATCTTACGTTGCTGAAAAAGTCGAGCGCGTGTTTCCTGAGGATAAGAAAAATTTACATCAGGAAGTCGCGACCATGACCAACACAATCTTTGCGCCGCTGGAAATCCCCCATACTTTGGCGGCAGGCCCCGGCCCTGGCAACACCGACCCGCGGGTTCTTGAACGGTTTGCCAGTGCCGGCACGGCGGATCACATGCAACCAGATGTGCTGCGCGGCATGATCGAGTGCAAGAAGATGCTGCGCGATGTGATGGGAACCAGCAACATCTATACATTTGGCGTTGCCGGCACCGGATGGAGCGGGCTGGACGTGATGTTCAGCGCAGTGATGCCGGGCGATACCGTCGTCGTATTCAACAACGGCACATTCTCGGGCATCGACGGTCTGACCGTGCGGATGAAGGCCGCAACCGCAGACGAGCTGCGTGCCAACCCGCTTGATCCCAAGCCTGCCTCAGTCACAATCATTGATGTGCCGCACGGGCAATCGGTGACGGGTGAAATCGTCGAGGCGGCCCTGAGCGAGCATAAACCCAAATGGGCTGCGATGGCGCATTGGGAAACCGGCTCGGGCCGAGTGAATGATATCCGGGGTTTCTCGGAGGCCTGCGACCGCCACGGGGTCATGGGATTGGTCGATGCCGTGTCCTCCCTTGGGGTCGAAGACTTCCGGATCGATGACTTCGCGGGCGTCGCGGGCTGGGCCTCCTGTCCGCAAAAGGGCATCTGCTGTCTGCCGCTGACCTATGCGCCTGTGTCGTTCACCGACCGTTACATCACCGAGTTGAGCAAGACCGGCTGCCGCACCTTTGTCCACAACCCGATCCTCGAAGCGCGCCACTGGGGCATCGTCGATGGACAGGACGTGGAAAAAGGCACCTATCACCGGACCCACAGCCCCTATGCCGTTGCCGCCTTTCACGAGGCATTGCGTATCACCCTGCAACACAGCGTGGCACAACGGGCGCGGGACTATGCCTTTCACGAGGCGGCCTTGCGCGAAGCCGTGACCGCTATGGGCTGCACCGTGACCTCGAACATGACGTCGCTGGTTGTGCTGAATTTGCCGGAATCCCTGGCAGGTCGCGAAATGGAACTGGTCCAGTCCTGCCGCGCAAAGGGTTTTGGTATCTGGCCAACCCTTTCGGCACCGGTGCAGGTTCGTATCGGCATTCTGAACCTGCTGACGCCAGATGCAATTTCCGAGATTGTCACGCGCTTTGCCAAGGCAATGCAGGACATGGGGGCGGCGGTCGATCTGATCGCGATACAGAACCGGCTTGACCGGCATTTTGAAACGGCGATCGCCGCGGAATAGTCAGCGCTTTGGGAGGAGCTCAATAATGGATATCCACGAATACCAGGCCAAGGAAGTTCTCAGCAATTTTGGCGTTGTCATCCCGCAGGGCGCGCTCGCCTATAGTCCGGAACAGGCCGCTTATCGTGCCCGCGAGATGGGCGGCGAACGCTGGGTGGTCAAGGCGCAGGTTCACGCGGGCGGACGTGGCAAGGCCGGCGGAGTCAAGGTCTGTGACAGCGACATAGAGATTCAGGACGCCACCGAAGAGATGTTTGGCAAGAAGCTGGTGACGCATCAGACCGGACCCGAAGGTAAAGGCATCTACCGGGTTTATGTCGAGGCGGCCGTGCCGATCGATCGCGAGATCTACCTTGGCTTCGTGCTGGATCGCACCAGCCAGCGGATCATGATCGTCGCCAGCGGCGAAGGCGGCATGGAAATCGAGGATATCTCTGCCGAACGCCCCGAGAGCATAGTGCGCGCCACCGTGGAGCCCGCTGTGGGCTTGCAGGAATTCCAGTGTCGCGAGATCGCGTTCAAACTCGGGATCGATGCAGCGATGGTGCAGCAACTGGTGCGCACCCTGCAGGGATGTTACCGCGCGTTCACCGAGCTCGACGCCACGATGGTCGAGATCAACCCGCTGGTCGTCACCGGCGACAACCGGATCCTGGCGCTGGACGCCAAGATGACGTTTGACGACAACGCTCTGTTCCGGCACCCGCAGATTTCCGAACTCCGCGACAAGAGCCAGGAAGATCCGCGCGAAAGCCGGGCTGCCGACCGCGGTCTGTCCTATGTGGGGCTGGACGGAAACATCGGGTGTATCGTCAACGGTGCCGGTCTGGCGATGGCGACGATGGACACGATCAAATTGGCAGGTGGCGAGCCTGCGAACTTTCTCGACATCGGCGGGGGCGCAACGCCAGAACGGGTTGCCAAGGCCTTCCGGCTGGTGATGTCAGACAAGAACGTCCAGGCGGTGCTGGTCAACATCTTTGCCGGGATCAACCGGTGCGACTGGGTTGCCGAAGGTGTCGTGCAGGCCCTTCGCGAGGTGCAAGTCGACGTGCCGGTGATCGTGCGTCTGGCCGGAACCAACGTGGCCGAGGGTCAGAAGATCCTGGCGCAGAGCGGCCTGCCTCTGATCCGGGCCACAACCCTGAACGAGGCCGCAGAGCGCGCCGTGGGCGCATGGCAAAGCGATCTCAACCAGTCAACCAAGGTGAGGGCAATCTGATGAGCATTTTTCTGGACCGTGACACCAGGGTTATCGTGCAGGGCATCACCGGCAAGATGGCCCGGTTCCACACCAAGGACATGATCGAATATGGCACCAATGTTGTCGGTGGCGTTGTTCCCGGCAAAGGCGGTGAAACGGTCGAGGGTTTGCCGGTCTTTGACACTGTCAAGGACGCGGTCGCCGAAACAGGTGCCGACGCAACGCTTGTTTTCGTGCCGCCACCCTTTGCGGCGGACAGCATCATGGAGGCCGCCGATGCGGGCATCCGCTATTGCGTCTGCATCACCGATGGCATCCCCGCGCAGGACATGATCCGGGTCAAACGTTACATGTACCGCTATCCCAAAGAGCGCCGCATGGTGCTGACCGGGCCGAACTGCGCCGGCACCATCAGCCCCGGCAAGGCGCTGTTGGGAATCATGCCGGGCCATATCTACCTGCAGGGCAATGTCGGTATTGTCGGACGGTCCGGCACGCTCGGCTATGAGGCAGCGGCGCAGTTGAAGGAACGCGGCATCGGTATTTCAACCAGCGTCGGTATCGGCGGCGATCCGATCAATGGTTCGTCGTTTCGCGACATTCTCGAGCGGTTCGAAGAGGACGAAGATACCGATCTGATCTGTATGGTCGGCGAAATCGGAGGCCCGCAAGAAGCAGAGGCGGCGGAATACATCCGCGATCATATCAGCAAACCCGTGGTGGCCTATGTCGCCGGGCTGACCGCTCCCAAGGGTCGCACGATGGGCCATGCCGGCGCGATCATTTCGGCCTTTGGCGAGAGCGCCAGCGAAAAGGTCGAGATCCTGACCGCAGCCGGTGTGACGGTCGCGGAAAACCCGGCGGTGATTGGTGAAACAATCGCGCGCGTCATGCAATAGGAGGGATGTCAGATGACAAAACCCAAGGTTCTGGTAACGCGCCGCTGGCCATCGGCGGTCGAGGCGCAGCTTGCCCAGCATTTCGACACGGTCCTGAATGTGTCGGACACTCCGATGACGCCCGAGGATTTCAAGGCGGCACTGGCATCCTATGATGCGGTGCTGCCGACGGTGACCGACAAGATCGGCGCTCCGGAACTGGAACTTGCCCGGCCACAAACCAAGATCCTCGCGAACTATGGCGTTGGGTTCAGCCACATCGACATGGCCCGCGTCGCGGATCACGGCATCTGCGTGACGAATACGCCGGATGTGCTCAGTGAATGCACGGCCGACCTGGCCATGACACTGCTCCTGATGGCAGCGCGTCGTGCCGGGGAAGGCGAGCGTGAGGTGCGTCAGGGGATGTGGTCCGGCTGGCGGCCGACCCATCTGATCGGGACAAAGGTGTCGGGCAAGACGCTTGGTATCATCGGATATGGCCGCATCGGTCAGCAGATGGCGCGCCGTGCGCATCATGGATTTGGCATGAAAATCATCGTGCAGAACCGCAGCAAGGTCGCGCCCGAGATACTGGCACAGTGCGGTGCAACGCAGGTGGACAGCATCGAGGAGTTGATGCCAATCTGCGATTTCGTGTCGCTTCACTGTCCGGGGGGGCCGGAAAACCGCCACCTGATCAACACATCACGCCTCAACCTGATGCGCGCCGATGCCTTTCTCATCAACACGGCGCGGGGCGAAGTGATCGATGAAATGGCGTTGAGCCAGGCACTTTGGTTCGAAACCATCGGTGGCGCGGCGCTGGATGTTTTTGATGGCGAACCACGCATCAACCCGGTTTTGCGCGACTGTGACAATCTGGTGATGCTGCCGCATCTGGGAAGTGCCACGCGCGAATCGCGCGAGGCGATGGGGTTCCGTGTCATTGACAACCTGCGCGACTTTTTCGAGGGCCGCGCCCCGCGCGACCGGGTCAATTGATCGGGAGCGGCACGGCCATCCCCGAAACGGAGGCCTTGAAAACCGCTCCGGACTATGCCGATGGGTTGCGGGCGGATCTGTTTGTTCTGTGGCGCAACGTGATCGCACATCGGGCGCCGCAGGTCCTGCCGGCTTTGGAAAACGGCGAGGAACCACTTTCGCTTGATACCGACCCGGTGCCGTTTCTTCAGGCGCTGAACATCTGGTTTCACCTGCTGAAAATCGCCGAAGAGAATGCCGACATGCGGACCCGGCGCAGAGTCGAGACGCAGGAAGGGCCGGATGCGGTCGAGGGCAGTTTCGCGCGGGCGATGGCACAGGTCCCTGATGCTTCGTCGGATGATTTTGCCCGCGCCGCCAGCGCGCTTTCGGTTGGCCCGACCATCACGGCCCATCCGACCGAAGCCAAGCGTGTGACGGTACTCGAGATCCATCGCCGTATCTATCGCGCGCTGGTCAAACTGGAAACACAGCGCTGGACACCGCGTGAACGCGCGGAGGTCATGGCCGATATTGAGAGTGAAATTGATCTCTTGTGGCTGACCGGCGAATTGCGTCTGGAACGGCCCACGCCGGTGGATGAAATCGAGTGGGGTCTGCAGTTCTTTCGTGACAGCCTGTTTGACGCCGTACCGCAACTCTACGACCGGTTTCAGGTCGCGGTTTCGGACCGCTATGGAGAGATGCCGGAAAGCCGCCCCTGCGTGCGGTTTCATTCCTGGATCGGCGGTGATCGCGACGGCAACCCGAACGTAACGTCGCAAATCACCAAGACGGCACTTGCCAGATCCCGTGCAACGGTTCTGGACAAGTACCAGACCGATCTGACGACGGCAGCCAGCCAGGTCAGCATCAGCGCGGCGATTGCCGATATTCCCTTGTCTGCGTTGAACGGATTGCAGGCCGTGATCAAGGCGGCTGATGCCAAGGCCGCGCCTCGCCGTGTCAATCCCGGAGAGGTATTCCGGCAGGCGATCAGCGCAATGGGCAGCCGCATTGCCGCCATGCGCGCGCCGGCAGGGCAACACCCCTATCTTCGGGTTTCCGATTTCATATCGGATTTGGGCAGGGTCGAGACCGCGCTGGCGGCGGTCGATGCTGATCGTCTGGCGTCGCGCCTGATACGACCAATCCGCTGGCGCGCAGAGGTGTTCGGGTTTCGGACCTTCACCCTGGATATCCGGCAGAATTCCTCTGTGACGACCAAGGCGCTCGCCGATATCTGGCGACGCACCGGAGCCGCACTGGACTATGGGTCAGGTGATTGGTCGATGCGACTGCGTCGGGAATTGGGCAACGCGGACTTGCCCCGGATCGACCGGGACCAGCTCGAGGCCGAAACACGGGAATTGCTGTCCCTGCTGGACCTCCTGAAAGAGACGCGCCTTGGTGCGGACCGGCGGGCACTTGGGCCTTTTATCCTGTCCATGACGCGATCTTGCGACGATTTGTTGGCGGTTTTCCTGCTGGCCAGATACGCTGGTTTTGGCGCGGAAAAGCTGGATCTGCGGGTGGTGCCGCTGTTTGAGACCATTGATGACTTGCGCGCAGCGCCGCAAATACTGGATGAACTTCTGAAGGTGCCGCTGGCGCGCCGCAGCCTGAAGGAGGATGGCGATCTGGTCGAGATCATGCTGGGCTATTCCGACAGCAACAAGGACGGCGGGTTTATGTGCTCGACCTGGGAGCTGGAAAAGGCGCAGCGCAACATTGCGCGCGCGCTTGGGTCCCACGGTTTGCGGCCCGAGTACTTTCACGGTCGCGGCGGATCGGTCAGCCGGGGGGGTGCTCCTACCGAGCGCGCCATCGCCGCGCAACCCCGCAACACAATCAACGGCCGGCTGCGCACCACCGAGCAAGGCGAGGTCGTCTCGTCGAAATTCGCCAATCGGGGAACCGCGTTGCACAATCTCGAATTGCTGGCCTCGTCGGTTCTGACTCAGGCGCTGGACACGCGACCGCAATTGACACGACCCGAGTTCAACGATGCGCTCGAGGCGCTTTCCGGGATGTCGCAGACCGCCTATTGCACGCTTTTGCGACAACCCGGTTTCATTGACTATTTTCAACAGGCCAGCCCGGTCGAGGAACTGGCAATGCTGAAAATGGGATCGCGGCCTGCGCGCCGGTCTGGCGCGCAGACGCTGGACGATCTTCGGGCGATCCCCTGGGTTTTCGCCTGGTCGCAGAACCGGCACCTGATCACCGGCTGGTACGGCTTTGGCACGGCATTGGCCTCGTTCCGTCGGGTGCGCGGGCCAGAGGGTGATCGGCTTCTGTCCGAGATGCTCCGTCACTCGCGCCTGTTCCAGCTGATCGTTGATGAGGTGGAGAAATCGCTGTTTCATGCCGACATGGACATCGCAGCACGTTATGCATCGCTGGTTCCGGACGGCACGGTGCGCCATGCGATCTTTGACAATGTGCGGCGGGAATATGATCAGAGCTGTATCGAGTTGCGGTCCCTGACCGGAACACCCGGTATCGGCGAGCGCTTTCCCAACATGTGCACCCGTTTCAGTCGTGTTCGCGGCGAACTTGGCCGGATCCATGAACTTCAGGTCAACCTGCTGTCCCGCACTCGCCAATCGTCGCAAGACATGGATTCCACCCCGTTGTTGCAGTCGATGAACTGCATAGCGACCGGCCTCGGCTGGACCGGGTAGCCCCATTTTTCAGGAGAAGACGCAATGAACGCGCCGCAAAAACCCGACAGCTTTTTCACGGAAACCTTGTCCGCCAGCGATCCCGAACTGTTTGCTGCGATCAGCGGTGAACTGGGCCGTCAGCGCGACGAGATCGAACTGATCGCCAGCGAAAACATCGTCAGCCGCGCCGTTCTCGAGGCGCAAGGCAGTGTTCTAACCAACAAATACGCCGAAGGGTATCCGGGTCGGCGCTATTACGGTGGATGCGAGTGGGTCGATGTGGCCGAGACCCTGGCGATCGAACGCGCCAAGGTTCTGTTTGGCTGTGCGTATGTCAATGTTCAGCCAAATTCGGGCAGCCAGGCAAACCAGGGAGCATTTCAGGCGTTGATAGCGCCGGGCGATACGATCCTTGGCATGAACCTTGCCAGCGGCGGGCACCTGACACATGGGGCCGCGCCGAACCAGTCGGGCAAATGGTTCAACGCCGTACAATATGGTGTGCGCGAAGCGGACAACCGGATTGACTATGATCAGGTGCAGGCGCTTGCGAAAGAACACAGGCCCAGGCTGATCATTGCTGGCGGCTCTGCCATTCCGCGCCAGATCGACTTTGCCAGGTTCCGTGGGATCGCTGACGGCGTCGGCGCCCTCCTGATGGTTGATATGGCGCATTTCGCCGGGCTGGTCGCCGCACGTGAACATCCGTCACCTTTCCCGCACGCGCACATCGCGACCACCACGACCCACAAGACGCTGCGCGGGCCGCGTGGTGGCATGATCCTGACCAACGACGCGGCGATCGCCAAAAAGGTAAACTCGGCAATCTTTCCGGGTATTCAAGGCGGCCCCCTGATGCATGTGATTGCGGCCAAGGCGGTGGCATTCGGCGAAGCCCTGCGCCCCGGATTCAAAACCTATCAACAGCAGGTGCGCGCCAATGCCGTCGCGCTGGCGGACCAATTGATGAAGGGCGGGCTTGATATCGTGACCGGTGGCACCGACACGCATGTGATGCTCGTCGATCTGCGCCCCAAGGGCGTAAAGGGCAATTCCACGGAAAAGGCGTTGGGTCGGGCGAACATCACTTGCAACAAGAACGGGATTCCATTTGATCCGGAGAAGCCGACCGTGACCTCTGGCATCCGGTTGGGCACACCGGCGGGCACAACGCGAGGTTTTGCCGAGGCGGAATTTCGGGCGATCGGCGACATGATCGTCGAGATCATCGATGGGCTGGCGGCCAATGGCGACGATGGAAACGGCGAGATCGAAGCAAGCGTCAAGGCAAAGGTTGCCGCGCTTTGCGCAAAGTATCCGTTGTACGCCGATATCTGATCTGCGAAACTCAGCATGACCATGACAAGCAATGACATGACGAAGCCAAGAGTGATCGACCATATCGGCGGAGAAGACGGACTTCGCAAGCTGGTGAATGATTTTTACGATATCGTGGAGAGCATCCCGGAGGGGCAATCCTTGCGGATGCTGCACGCCCGTGGCCATGGCATCCCTCTCGCAAGGACGGAATTGTTCGATTTTCTGTCCGGGTTCATGGGCGGGCGGCGTCACTACATGGAAAAGCACGGCCACATGGATATCCGGCTGATCCACGCGCATGTGCCGATCGGGCCGCAGGACGCCGAGGATTGGCTGACCTGCATGGATGGGGCGCTGGCCATGAACCGGCTGGATGATCCCGAGATCGACCGATTGCGTGCAGTGTTCCGTCGGCTTTGCCTGATGCTGGTGAATGATCTGGCGGCGTGGGGAATGCCATCCGAACCGGCGCAATCCCCCGGGCCGAGGTCGTGAACCGCTGGTTCAGAACACGAAAAGGCCGCCGCCGGGACGCCCGGCGGCGGCCTTTTTCATACTGATGCGACTTCAGATATCGAGCGTGTGCATCTTTTCCCAACGCGAGAAATGCGACACGAATGAATTCCATTCCTCGCGTTTCAATTTCAGATAGGCGGTAGAGAATTCATCGCCCATCGCGGATTTCAGGGCCTTGTCACGGTCATAGTCGCGCAGGGCGTCGAGCATGTTGAGCGGCAGTTTCGGCGCGCCGCGCACCTTGTGGCCCTCGGCATACATGTCGATGTCGTGACGCTTGCCGGGATCTGCCTTGGAGCGCACGCCGCTCAGGCCTGCGGCGATGATGACAGCTTGCAACAGGTATGGGTTCACCGCGCCGTCAGGCAGGCGCAGTTCGAACCGGCCGGGGCCGGGGACGCGCACCATATGAGTGCGGTTGTTGCCGGTCCAGGTGACGGTATTGGGTGCCCATGTCGCCCCGGACATCGTACGCGGCGCGTTGATCCGCTTGTAACTGTTCACCGTCGGGTTGGTGATCGCGGCCAGCGCGCTGGCGTGCTTCATGATCCCGCCGAGGAAATACGAACCCTGCTCCGACAGGCCGAGTTCCGCTGTCTGGCTGTCGCCCTTGGCACCGGCAAAGACGTTGGTCCTGGACTCGCTGCCCGGTGCGTCCCAGACCGAGATATGCGCGTGGCAGCCGTTGCCGGTCAGCCCTTCGATGGGCTTTGGCATGAACGTTGCGCGAAAGCCGTGTTTTTCGGCAACCGACTTGGTCATGAACTTGAAGAAGCTGTGCTTGTCCGCGGTTTTCAGGGCGTCATCGTAATCCCAGTTCATCTCGAACTGGCCATTCGCGTCCTCGTGGTCGTTCTGATAGGGATTCCAGCCCATTTCCAGCATGTAGTCACAGATTTCGCGCACCACGTCGTAGCGGCGCATGACGGCCTGCTGGTCATAACAAGGCTTGGCGGCGGTATCGAATTCGTCGCTGATCTGGGACCCGTCCGGCGTCAACAGGAAGAACTCGGCTTCGATACCGGTCTTGACGTGCATGCCTTCTTGGGCGGCCTCGGCGATCAGCCGCCGCAGCACATTGCGCGGTGCCTGGGCGACGTCTTCGCCTTCCATCACGCAATTGGCCGCGACCCAGGCGACGTCGGGTTGCCAGGGCAACCGAATGACCGACGAAGGGTCGGGCACGGCCAGCATGTCGGGGTGCGCCGGGGTCATGTCGAGGTATGTTGCAAACCCGGCGAACCCTGCGCCATCCTCCTGCATGTCTGCGATGGCTTGCGCCGGCACCAGCTTGGCACGCTGGCCACCGAAGAGATCTGTAAAGGAGATCATGAAATACTTGATGTTGTTCTGTTCTGCGAAGGCGGCCAGATCTGTCGTCACGGTCCTTCTTCCTTTCCCTGTTGAAATCAAGATGGCGCAGCCCGGGAGCTGCGCCTTTGTGTCAGTTTCAGAACCCGGACTTGCCGGGATACCAGTCTGTGCCAGCGAGCGGCACCTTGGCCATTGCGGCGGCTTCCATTGTCAGCGCGCAGAGGTCTTCTGGTTCGAGGTTGTGAAGGTGATTGTGCCCGCAAGCGCGTGCAATCGTCTGCGCCTCGAGCGTCAGAACCTTGAGATAGTTCTTCAGCCGCCGACCACCCTCGATCGGGTCAAAGCGCGCCATCAGGTCTGGGTCCTGGGTGGTGATGCCCGCAGGGTCGCGGCCTTCGTGCCAGTCGTCATAGGCGCCGGTCGTGGTGCCGAGCTTTTGGTATTCGTCTTCCCATTTCGGGTCGTTATCACCAAGCGCCACAAGCGCGGCCGTACCGATTGCCACGGCATCGGCACCAAGTGCAATGGCCTTGGCCACATCGGCGCCGGTGCGGATGCCGCCCGATACGACCAATTGTACCTCGCGGTGCATGCCCATGTCCTGCAATGCCTGAACGGCGGGACGAATGCAGGCGAGAGTCGGCAGGCCGACATGTTCGATGAACACATCCTGCGTTGCGGCGGTACCGCCCTGCATCCCGTCAAGAACGACGACATCAGCCCCGGCTTTGACCGCCAGTGTGGTGTCATAATAGGGTCGGGTGCCACCGATCTTGATGTAGATCGGAACCTTCCAGCCAGTGATTTCGCGGATTTCGAGGATCTTGATTTCCAGATCGTCCGGTCCTGTCCAGTCGGGATGGCGGCAGGCAGAGCGTTGGTCGATTCCCTTGGGAAGGTTGCGCATCGCCGCGACGCGGTCGCTGATCTTTTGGCCCAGCAGCATACCGCCGCCGCCGGGCTTGGCACCCTGACCGACGACGATTTCAATGGCGTCCGCCTTGCGCAGATCGACGGGGTTCATCCCGTAGCGCGACGGGAGGTATTGATAGACGAGCTTGCTTGAATGACCGCGTTCTTCGGGTGTCATACCGCCGTCGCCGGTGGTGGTAGAGGTGCCGGCGGCCGATGCGCCCCGGCCCAACGCCTCTTTTGCCGGGCCGGACAGGGCACCAAAGCTCATGCCCGCGATGGTCACCGGAATGTCCAGTTCAATCGGGTTCTTGGCGAAACGGGTGCCCAGGGTGACACGGGTATCACATTTCTCGCGATACCCTTCGAGTGGATAGCGCGAGATTGATGCACCGAGGAACAAGAGGTCATCAAAGTGCGGCACGCGGCGTTTCGCGCCACCGCCGCGGATGTCATAGATCCCGGTCGCGGCGGCACGCCGGATCTCGGCGTTGATCGGGTTGGAAAAGGTCGCGGACTGAATCGGCTCTGTCCGGGGAGTGGCGGGCGCTGTCTGGTCTTTCATGTCCATCTCCTCAATACGCCGCTGCATTGTCGACATCGAAATTATAGAGCTGGCGGGCAGAACCGTAGCGTTTGAATTCTTCCGGCTTGGCATCCGCACCGGCGCGTTCCAGCAGATCGCGCAGGATTTCGACATGTTCGGGACGCATCTCTTTCTCGATGCAATCGGCACCAAGGCTCTTCACAGAGCCGCGCACGAACAACCGCGCCTCATAAAGCGAGTCGCCCAGTGCATCGCCTGCATCGCCACAAACGACCAGGTTGCCGGATTGCGCCATGAAGGCGGACATGTGGCCGATATTGCCGTGCACGACGATGTCGATGCCCTTCATCGAGATGCCGCAGCGTGAGCTGGCATTGCCCTTGATCACCAGCAAACCACCGTGGCCGGTCGCACCGGCGTACTGGCTGGCATCGCCCTCGATGATCACGGTGCCGGACATCATGTTCTCGGCCACACCCGGCCCGGCAGAGCCGTGTACCTTGATGGTGGCCTGGCTGTTCATGCCAGCGCAATAGTAGCCGGTCGAGCCCATGACGTTGACCTCGATAGGGGCGTCAAGACCGACCGCGATGGCATGGCTGCCGCGGGCATTGACCACTTCCCAAACGGTCTGGTTCGTATTCTCTGCCTGCGCGTGCAGGGCTTCATTCAGGGCGCGCAGCCCCTGGGACTCCAAATCAAATGTCTGCATCTCAGTGGTTCCAGAAATAGACGGTTGCGGGCTCGGGCTCCCAGACGCGGGCGGTGTCGATGCCCGGCAAGTTGACCAGGGCACGGTATTCGCTGCCAAAGGCCACGTATTGATCGGTTTCGGCCATGACGGCGGGCTTGCAGGCGATCGGGTCGCGGACAACGCCAAACCCATCCTTGGTGCCGACGACAAAGGTAAAAAACCCATCGAGATCGTCGAGGCTGCTTTCCAGCGCTTCGCCCAGCGTGCTGCCGGTCTGCATTTTCCAGGTCAGATAGGCGGCACCGACTTCGGTGTCGTTCTGGGTTTCGATGTGAATGCCTTCGCGGCGCAGCTTGCGGCGCAGGCTGTTGTGGTTCGACAGCGATCCATTGTGCACGAGACATTGATCAAGACCGGTTGAAAACGGGTGCGCCCCCAGCGTTGTCACGGCGGATTCGGTCGCCATGCGGGTATGGCCGATGCCGTGGCTTCCGCTCATCTGGGACAGGTTGAACCGGGCGGCGACATCCTTGGGGAGACCGACTTCCTTGTAGATCTCCATGGTCTCGCCGGTGCTCATGAATTTCACATCCGAGCGGAGTTCCGGCAGCGCCTGGCGGGCCTCGGCGATCTTGTCGGCGGACATTGCAAGCACGGCATGGGTGTCTTTCACCGTCACCGTGACCGGGGTTTCGATTGCCTTGGACAAGTCATCGCCGAGTGTGGCGAAATCGGCGTCCGGATTATCAGATTGCACTGTCAGCTTGGCTGCGCTGGCGCTTTCGCTGCCATAAATCGCAATACCGGCGCTGTCTGGTCCGCGATCTGTCATTGTGACCAGCATGTCGGTCAACAGAGCGCCTAGCTGCGGCTCCAGAGATTTGTCTTTGATGAATAGTCCCACGATTCCGCACATGGCGCCGACCCTTTCAAATTACGCGAGTCAGAGCGTAGCATCGAACCAGCACCACATCAACTGTTAAGAAACTTTTTTACCTTAAAGGAAAAATGAGGACGCCAAGCAATGCCGGCGCCCTCAAACGTCTTTTCAGACAGATCGGGTCAGTATCGTTCAAGGGCGCGTGCAACCTTGTCCTTGTCTCCAAGCTCGCGCGCCTTCTCCAGATGTTCGGATTCGCGTTTGAACTGGATCCGGTGCCATCCGACCCAGAATACGACACACAAAATGGTCATCAGAATTTCGTAACCCTGAAAGGGATAGATCGCACCAACGTCGGCCAGATCCACGGCCCAGTCTTTGTAACCGATAGTAGACATGTCAGTCTCTCCTCTCAGTGTTGAGCCAGAATGGCCTTGTCAGCGTCGATGATCGCCTCTTTGGCGTCTTCGTAGGCGTGGTGCTCGGCGTAATCGAGGCCTTGCAGTTCAACCTCACGTGGGATGCGCAGAACGCCCATGCCCGCCTGCAGTTTGCTGACGATATAGGCGGGCAGGAACCCGAGAACGAAGAACATGATCACCGCACCCAGCGTCTGACCCAGCGGGTTGACTGTGGCATAGCCTTCGTAAGGCGACGATGGAGCGCCCCAGAGAACAAAGCCTGCGATGATCAGTCCGACGACGCCGGAGTAACCATGCACGGCGACCGCGCCGACCGCATCGTCAAGCTTGAACCGCCGCTCGACCCAGAAATGCAGGTTGTAGACAATGACGACGCCGACCGCACCGATCAGCATGGCCTGGATCGGATGATAAAGGTCATTGCCTGCCGATGCGGTGATGACACCGGCGAGCCCGCCGGAAAAGGTCCAGAATGCATCGCCCTTGCTGACCACATATGCCGCCATCAGACCGCCCGACAGGGACATCAGGAAATTGAATGTGATTGCGGACAGCGTGGTTGGCGCGAGATAGATATTGGTTGCCGTCCAGGTGGTTCCGACGATCTGGCCGTCGATGACCTCGGGGGCAATTACAGGTACATTGCAGGCCGCATAAAACCCCCAGAACCCTGTGTAGATCAGGAAGATCCCGATGGTCAGCATCCAGGGATTGTGAGGCGGAATATCGCGGGGCGTGCCATCCGCCGCAAACTTGCCCAGACGCGGGCCCAACACCATGATCACACCAAGCGCATAGCCACCAGCAACGGCATGGATAACGCCGGATGCGTAGGCATCGTGATAGCCGAGGTGTTTGACCATCCAGCCGGCGTAATGCCAGCCCCAGGCGGCGTCGATGATCCAGAAGACCGATCCGATCAGGACGGCATGAACCCACAACGCGCTGGAGCGGATACGTTCAATCACGGCGCCCGACACGATCGAGGCTGCGGTCCAGGAGAACAGCAGGAAGGCCGCCCAGAACACGCCGGTGATTCGGTCGTCCAGGTTGGTGGCCATGTTTTCCGACCAGGGCAGATTGGCGTTGGCCATTTCGTGGTTCAGTCCGCCAAAAAAGGGAAAGTCCGGGAACGCCCAGTAAATCCACCACCCGAACAGGAAAAATGTAATCGTGACCAATGGAATGATCATGATGTTTTTCATCAGCGTGTGCATGTGGTTGCGATTTCGGCTGGCGCCGACTTCGTACATGCAGAAACCCACGTGAATCAGGAACATGAAAACCACGGTTACCCAGTAATAGAACTCCGTGAAAACAGTCGTTAGTGCGTTGAGATTGCCATCCACTTGTCGTCTCCCTCTTGAGGTTTTTTGCGACAGACTTTTGCCTGTCAGTAAACTTTTTTTCATTAATACTTGCATTTATTGATGGAGCGATGTCAACTGAAAGCGTCGCTGGCTTCGCTTTTTGATGGCAAGGCCAAGAAAAATTCTTCTCAGATTTGAGAGGAAGACAGGGTTAGATATCCGCAATGCCAATGGGTCGTTCGGGCAACCAAAACCCTTGGAAAGATGAAACAAAATCGGATCAGATAAATGATTCTGACGAAACGGGGAGATTGAAATGACCGCATCCTGGAGATTCTCGACGCTGGCGGACCGGCATCGCGCAATGGGGTCCAAGCTGGAGGATTGGGGCGGAATGGGCACTGCCTGGACCTATGACAAGGACCAGACCGAGGAGTACATGGCGATCCGCACCAATGCAGGGTTCATGGATGTCTCGGGTCTCCATAAGGTGCACCTTGTCGGGCCGCATGCGGGCCATGTGATCGACCGCGCCACGACCCGCAACACCGAGAAAATCAAACCGGGCCGGTCGTCATATGCCACCATGCTGAACGACGAGGGCAAGTTCGTCGATGACTGCGTGATCTATCGCATGGGACCGAACAGCTGGATGGTCGTGCATGGCACCGGCGGTGGACATGAACAGTTGACCATGGCGGCACTGGGCCGTGACGTGGATGTGCGCTTTGACGACAACCTGCACGACATTTCGCTGCAGGGCCCCAAGGCCGTCGACTTTCTGGAGGAGCAGGGCGTTCCCGGCATCCGTGACCAGGTTTACTTCAGTCACCAGCATACGACCCTGTTTGACAAGCCGGTAACGATCTCGCGGACCGGATACACCGGCGAACGTGGGTACGAGATTTTCTGCCGTGGACAGGATGCGCCGCATATCTGGGACACGCTGGTCGAAAAGGGTGCGCCCAAAGGGATCATCCCGACACGGTTTACCACGCTCGATCTGTTGCGGGCGGAAAGCTATCTGCTGTTCTTTCCCTATGACAATTCGGAAATGTACCCGTTCGAAGACGAAAAGGGTGGCGATACGCTCTGGGAACTCGGGCTGGACTTCACGGTGTCACCGGGCAAGACCGGTTTCCGGGGTGCAGAAGAACATTACCGCCTTGAAGGCAAGGAGCGCTTCAAGATCTACGGCGTGAAACTCGAAGGCGAGGAGCCTGCCGAAGAGGGCGCGCCGCTGATGAAGGATGGCAAGCAGGTCGGAGTCGTCACCATCGGGATGTACTCTCCGCTGAACAAGTGGAACGTTGGTATTGCACGGATGCCGGTGGACTGCGCAGTTGATGGGACGCAGATGAGCGTCAAGAACGCCGGCGGCGAGATCAAATGCGTCGCCCATTCGATGCCATTTCATGACCCGGACAAGAAACG
This sequence comes from Sedimentitalea todarodis, assembly GCF_032595355.1. Classification (NCBI taxonomy): domain Bacteria; kingdom Pseudomonadati; phylum Pseudomonadota; class Alphaproteobacteria; order Rhodobacterales; family Paracoccaceae; genus Sedimentitalea; species Sedimentitalea todarodis. The sequence goes on from NZ_JASMWN010000013.1 coordinate 20,273, forward strand.
CCGCACGGCCAAAGGCTAGGCGGATCGGGCGCGGCGACACCGCTGCGCCCGCAAACAAACCGAATGCTCAAAACCAGCGAAGCCATGGAGAACGATAGGCGCATGTCGAAATTCCAGTTTCCCGAATCCATCACCAGCCGCCCTGTCTGGGGCACTCTGGAGCCACGCACAGCCAAGTCGCATCTGATGGTCGCGGATGCCGAAGGCGCAGAAGCGTTGCTTGATCTGGCGCGTGCCGATGGCGGGCTGATGCAGGCGGCTGAAATTATCTACATCCCTCGTGATACCGGTGAGAGCTTTGTCACCCAACTGGCCAGGCTTGACGCCCGCCAGTTCTATGTCGGCCCCAGCTACGAAGCCGCGGTACCGCGTCTGCGCCGCACGCTGAGCGATGCACATATGGGGTTGCAGGTGTATCTGTCCGGGACTGAGGGTTTGATGGGGCAAGTTATGCGCGAGGCGACCGATGCCGGCATCCCGCACACCGCCATCCAGACCGAGCATCGCGGATCAGTGGCGCGCCGGATGCAGTGCGTGCACTGTAAGGGCATTACCGAAGACGTCATCACAGACCCGTTTGTCTGTTCGCATTGTGGGCTGAACCTGTTTGTGCGCGACCACTTTTCGCGCCGGATGGCGGCCTATCAGGCGGTCTGCATCGACGCAGAAGACCCCGGAAACGTTCCCGAACCGGTGAGGTTGTATTCATGAGCGCCGGAACCAACAAGATTGCAGTCACGGTCACCGATGTGGTGCAGCTCAACGAGCTGGTGAAACGGTTTCGTTTCGAGCGCAGCGATGGTGGGCCGTTGCCGACGTTTTCAGGCGGTGCGCATACCGTGGTGGAAATGCAGGATGGCGATGTTCACCGGCTCAATCCCTACTCGCTGATGTCAAATCCGATGGATCAAAGCGCCTATACCATCTCGGTCCGGCGTGATGACCAGGGACGAGGGGGATCATTGTTCATGCATGAACGGGTAAAGCCCGGTGATGCGATGACCATCAGCTATCCGGTCAACCTGTTCTCGCTTGATCTGCGGGCCAGGAAACACCTGATGATCGCGGGGGGGATCGGCATCACGCCGTTCCTTGCGCAAATCAAGCAACTGGACGTGATGAACGGCCGGTTCGAGCTGCATTATGCCTGCCGGTCCGAGGCGTTGGGCTCGTATGTCGACGAGCTTACGGCAACGCATCCCAACAACGTCCACATCTACTATGACGACCAGCAACAGGCGATCGATCTTGAGAACCTTCTGGATGGTCAGCCACTGGGGACGCATATCTATGTCTGCGGTCCGAAAGGGATGATCAACTGGGTACGCGGCAAGGCCGCCGAGCTGGGATGGCCACGCGAGGCCGTGCATTACGAGGAATTCCTCGCGCCGCAATCGGGCAAGCCGTTCGAGGTCAAGCTGGCGGTCAGCAACAAGGTGGTTCAGGTGGGCGAGCATCAAAGCCTGCTGGAAGCGATAGAGGCGGCCGGAGTCGATGCGCCGTACCTGTGTCGTGGCGGCGCGTGCGGCCAGTGCGAAACCGACGTGATCGGCTATGACGGCAAGTTCCTGCACCGCGATCACTGGCTCGAAGATGATCAGCGGGCCAGCGGCAAGAAAATCATGCCATGCGTCAGCCGCTTTGAAGGCAAGACACTGGTACTGGACAGGTAGGAGTCCCAATGACCATTCAGTTCAACGACGAAACCTTTCGCAACGACTATACCTTCCGCAACTCGGACTGGGCGATCAAACGGTTTCCGTTTCCGTTTCACGAAGACAGCTACATGTATTCGGTGAACATGGAGCAACATCAGGGCGGGCCGAAGGGTTCGATCTATGAAAAACGGTTCGATGTCGACGAGCATTACCTGGCCGAAATGAAGGACCGCGCGCTGGTCCTCGCCGAAGACCCGCTGCGCTGCCAGTCGCTGCCGCACATGACGCTGGCGGGGTGGGATCTGTTGGAACTGATCATGATCAGCAAGTCCGAGGATTATCCCGATCTGTTCAAGTTGCACCGCAACGGCAACAACTGGCGCTGGATCAACAAGCCGATGGGCATCGACGACAGCTTTGTTTTCATGGACGAGGCGACGTTGCCCTATGGGCCGATGGAATACATCACCCGCCAGACGCAGGGGGATTTCGCCGTGCTGGATCAGCGTGACGACAACCTGTGGATGGATGCCGGCATGGTGACGACGCAGGCTGACTGGTCGCTGGATTTCGACATCGGGATGAACTTCTTTGAATGGCACGCGCCCGTGCCCAAAGCCCACGAAATGGGTATCTTTGTTCGTGCGCTGAAGTTCCTGCTGAACATTCAGCAGGGGATGCCGGCGCGGCGGCTGAACTGGACGATGACAGTCAACCCGCTGCTGGATACCAGCCCCGAAAACTATCACAAATGGGGCATCCAAAAGACCACGCTTACACCGGAAAATGTCGGCGAAAAGCAATATCTGCGGGTGGAACTGCAAACATTCTTCCGACTGCCACGGTCAAACGCGCTGGTGTTTCCGATCCGCTGCTACCTGATTGCCTTGCAGGATCTGACGACCGTTCCGAAATGGGGCCGCCGCCTGCATCGGGTCATCCGGGACCTGCCGGAGGAATTGGCGACCTACAAGGGTTTTATCGACAACCGCCCGATGATCGTCGACTACCTGTCGAAGTTTGACGATGGTCTGCCCACCTCCGACGGGATATGGCCCGATCTGGACAGCGAGCCACCGTTGAAAGCCTAGAGTCAGTGGGCTTGCGGATAAGAGATTACTGAAAGGTAACGGGCCGGAAGCTCTACAAGGAGTTCTGGCCCGTGCGGCGCGTCGGCGTCAAAGAACAGCGTATCTCCCGGCTTCAGCGTATAGACATCAGACCCGTGTCGATAGCCGATCTCGCCTTCGAGCATGTAGATCGTCTCGATCCCTTCATGCTGAAACGTGGGAAACACATCAGAGGTTTCGGTCAGGGTGATCAGGTAGGGTTCGACCACGACACCGCTGGCGTTCGATCCGATATGGCCGAGCAACTGGTATTGGTGGCCTGCACGGGTGCCTTCGCGCTCCATTTCGACGCCGCGACCGGATTGGGTATGAACCGCGCTGCGCGTCTCCTCGAAGCGACGCAGGAAGGCAGTCAGTGGCACGCTCAAGACATGGGCGAGCGTTTGCAGCGTCGTCAGCGAAGGCGACGTATTGCCGTTTTCGATTTTGGACAGCATCCCGATTGAAAGGCCCGTCGCCTTGGCCAGATCGGCCACGGTCATGTTCTGTTGCTTGCGGAACGCCCGCACTTCCCGGCCAATTGCCACTTCGAGGACCTTTTCTCGGTCTTCTGTTACGCGGTGCGGGTTCTGAGACAGGGCTTTTGCAGTCATGGTTACGTCCGAATTCTTGCTCACTGTTCCCAATACCCTTTATGTTTCCCACCGGCGAATTTCCAGTGTTCGAAATTGGCTTGACCAAGGCCAGGCTTTCCTGTCAGGAAGATTGTAGTGAATGACAGTGATAATACAATCACTTTGGGGTTCTTGATTTTCCCCGGGTTTCCGATGTCCTGCCTGACCTCGGCCATAGAGCCCTTGCGCGCAGCCAACGAGATATCCGGGGTGCGCGCATTTGCATGGAAGCTGGTCTCGGAATCCGGCGCGCGGGTCGAGTCCAGCGCAGCTGTGGGATTCGATCCGGATCTGATGCTCGGCGATGTATCGGGGCTGGACTATCTGTTCCTGTTGTCAGGGCCGCGCGCCATGTTTGACACTCCAAAGCCTTCCAACGGTCTGCTGCGCAGTCTGGGACGCCATGGCGTGCGCATCGGTGGCGTCAGTGGCGGAGTGTTTCCGCTCGCGCGGTCAGGGTTGCTGGATGGCCATACCTGCAGCGTGCATTGGTGCTATGAGGCCGCGTTCGCCGCAGAATTTCCGAACCACCGGGTGCAAAGCGATGTCATCATTATTGACCGTAACCGGCTGACCGTTTCGGGGGCCTCTGCCGTTTTTGACCTGATGCTCGGCCTCATCGACCAGAGGCTGGGCGAAGACGTCATGACCGAAGTTGCGTGCTGGTTTCAACATCCGTTGGTTCGCGGACAAGGGGTGCGCCAGAAGGTGCCGACGGTGCACCGCGAAAGCACGTCAGACATGTTGCCACCGGCGGTGAAGCACGCGGTGCAGGTGTTTGGTGATCATATCGGGGACACTGTACACGTCGACGACGTTGCGCAGATCGTCGGCCTTTCTCCCCGCCAGCTTGAGCGCAAGTTCAAGGCGGCGACGGGACAGAGTCCGTCGCACTACTATCGGAACCTGCGCATGAATGCCGCGCGCCAGCTTGTTCTGTACTCCAACGACAGCATGTCCAGCATTGCACTGGCCGTGGGCTATGCGACCACCGCGCCGATGGTGCAGCGTTATCGCGAGGCGTTCGGGACCACGCCGCAACAGGACCGGCAAAAGATCAACCTGTTCCGAGTCGAAAAGAACCGGTCGATCCCGTCCTAGGGCGTTGCGCGTGTCAGTTGGACAATCTGGTGTCACCCATCGCGAAACACTCTAGATCGCGCTGCGGGCCGCCGTGATTAGGGCGTGATGCAGGCTGCCTGCCGAGGAGCGGGGGCCAAGCACGCTGAAATGTCCGACGGCGCGACAGATCAGGAAACAGCCGAGATGCTCCATCCGGGTGCGGGTCGTTGTATGCGCCGCCATGCTCCGCGTGTCGGCGTTGCAGAGCAACTCCAGCACGTCATGGCATCGCGGCCCGGCCAGATCAAAGCGCACCCAGCCATCGGTCTGTTCCGTGACCGAGCTGGTGTCCAATACGGCGGCCTTTACCTGTGCGGCCAGGTCCTCATGGCTGTCATGCGGGGCCTCGATCATCCATTGGTCGGGGCCCGTCCAGAAGACATAGAACGGTGTGGCGGCGGTACAGGTGCCAACATCGGGCAGCGGTTTGCCGAGATAGGCCTGTGCGGCTTTGGCGCTGCCCGCCTCTTGCCCGAGGCGTCCGGCCAAGGAGGCCAACGCCCAGTCCGGGCATTCCGAGATTTCCAATCCGTCAAAGGTGTCGACCTGCGCGGATGCACCGCCAAGCGCTGTGAGTGCTGTCATATCATGCACGGAGACGGTCTCCCTCTGGATCAACGAAATGCGCGGAAACGACCTCGACTTCGATATCGCTGTCGGTCAGCGGGCTGACCAGCCGCAGGGTTTCGCCCATGCGGTTGCCGCCGCTCCTGAGGAACCCGATTCCGATCGAGCTGTTGAGGATTGGCGAGTAGGCCGCCGACGTGACATAGCCCTGGTCGTGTGCGGCATCCACCGGAGTGCCCAGGCTCATCAGGTGCCCGCCGGCGGTCACCTTCTGGGTCTTGTTCCTGGGCAGGACGCCGACTAGGGCCAGGGCGTCGTCGGTGTTCAACCCCTCGCGCTCTGACAGGGTGGACCCTATTGAGTCCTTCTTCTTGGACACCATCCGGCCCATGCCGAGGTTGAGCGCAGTGGTCGTTCCGTTCAACTCGTTGCCCGCCGCATGGCCCTTTTCAATCCGCATCACGCCAAGTGCCTCGGTGCCATAGGGCACGACGCCGAACTCTTCGCCGGCCTGCATGATCCGCCGGATCAGAGCATCGCCATAGCGGGTGGGCACCGCGATCTCGTATGCAAGTTCGCCCGAAAACGAAATCCGGAACAGCCGCGCGCGCAGACCGCCGCAAACGGTGATTTCGCCGCAAGCCATGAAGGGGAAGCCTTCGTTGGACATATCGAACTCGGGATCGACTATCTTTTGCAGCAGCTTGCGCGCGCTCGGCCCGGCCACGGCATATTGTGCCCAGGCTTCGGTGGTCGAGATCAACTGCACATCGAGATCGGGCCAGAGGCACTGGCGTACGAATTCCATGTGGCGGTACACGTTGACCGCGTTCGCCGTCGTCGTGGTCATCACGAAGTGATCTTCGGCCAGGCGCGCAGTGGTTCCGTCATCCATCGCGATGCCGTCTTCGCGCAGCATCAGCCCATAGCGCGTTCTGCCAATCGCCAGCTTGGCAAACCCGTTTGAATAGACCTTGTTCAGGAAGTCCGCCGCATCGGTGCCTTGGACGTCGATCTTGCCCAGCGTTGACACGTCACACACGCCGACCGAACCCCGCACGGCGCGCACCTCGCGGTCAACGCTTTCGCGCCAGGTGGTTTCGCCGGGGCGCGGGAACCACTGCGCACGCAGCCAGTTGCCGACCTCGACAAAGACCGCGCCTTGCTCGACGGCCCATTTGTGGCTGGGTGTCTCGCGGACCGGGTGAAAATGCTTGCCGCGCGAACGGCCGCCAAAGGCCCCCATTGCGACAGGTGTGTAAGGCGGGCGAAAGATTGTCGTGCCGACCTCCGGTATCGACTTGCCGGCAAGTTCGGCCATGATCGCAAGCCCGCCCATGTTCGACGTCTTGCCCTGATCCGTAGCCATGCCAAGCGTGGTGTAGCGTTTGAGATGTTCGACCGACCGGAAATTCTCCTGATGCGCCAGTTTTACGTCCTTGACGGTCACATCGTTCTGCTGATCCAGCCAAGCGCGGCCCTTGCCCTCGCCGACATACCAGAACGGTTGCAAGTTTACGGGCGCATCTTCTGCCTTGGGCAGGGCGATGGCGCGGGCCTTGATGCCGATATCACGCAATGCGGCGGCGGCTTCTTTGGAGCCGGTACGAAGTGCTGCATGGGTCGAGAATTCACCACGTGCCGCGCCCGCAACGCTCTGACCTGTCGGCAGATCACCGCCTGGAACAAATGCGGCAATCGCCTCGTTCCAGACAGGGCGTCCGCGTTGATGACAGGTGAGGTGCACGTTCGGGTTCCACCCGCCGGAAACGCCAAGCGCACCGCATTCGATGGTGCGTTCGGACCCGTCTGCGAGCCGTAGCTTGACAAATGACAGCCCCAGACGACCGGAGGTGTCCACGACCTGTGCGCCCGACAGAAGTTCACAATCGGCGACGCGCGGCGCATCGGTGCGGGTGTCGATGACGGCGGCGACCGTGACGCCCTTGGACATCAGATCAACAGCTGTGCGGTGGCCGTCGTCGTTGTTGGTAAAGATCGCGACCTTTTGCGCAGGTGTCGCGGCCCAGCGATTGACATAGGCACGCATCGCTCCTGCCAGCATGATGCCGGGACGGTCATTGTTTTCAAAGGCAATCGGGCGCTCGATCGCACCGGCGCAGAGCAGGGTCCGCCTGGCGTAGATGCGCCACAGGATTTGCCGTGGCTTGTCGGGTGCAGGGGTCGGCAGATGATCCGAAACCCGTTCGACCGCGCCCTGAATGCCATGATCAAACGCGCCGATCACGGTTGTGCGTGTCATGCAGCGGACGTTGGTCAGGGATTGCAATTCGGCCAACGTGGTCGCGACCCAGTCTGGGCCGGAATCGTCGCCAATGGCAAAGGTTTCGGCATTAAGGCGACCGCCAAAGGCGAAGTCTTCGTCTGCGAGGATCACCCGTGCACCCGCGCGCCCCGCCGTCAGTGCCGCCGCCAGCCCGGAGGGCCCGGCGCCGACTATCAGCAGATCGCAATGCAAAAAGCCCTTGTCATATTGATCGGGATCCTCCTGCAACGACAGCGACCCGAGACCAGCGGCCTTGCGGATGATCGGCTCGTAGAGCTTTTCCCAGAACGCGGCGGGCCACATGAAAGTCTTGTAATAGAACCCGGCGGTCAGGAAGTTCGAAAACCGATCGTTGATCGCCATCGCGTCGAACTTCAGTAAGGGCCAGCGGTTCTGGCTGTTCGCTTCCAACCCGTCGAAGAGCTCTGCCGTGGTGGCGCGTGTATTCGGCTCTTGCCGCGCGCCGCTGCGCAGTTCGACCAACGCGTTCGGCTCTTCGCTGCCAGAGGTCAGGACGCCACGGGGGCGATGATACTTGAACGACCGGCCCATCAGACGCACGCCGTTGGCCAGGAGCGCCGAGGCCAGCGTATCGCCGGGATATCCCTGGTACCTCTTGCCATCAAAGGTGAAATCAAGCGTCCGGCCGGTGTTGATCTGGCCACCGTCAAGTCTGTTGACCTGTATCATTTGCCGCGCCCCCTGCTTCGGGCCACGTCGCGGGCCATTTCAACAGACGTGATTTCATGTGTCACCGTGTTGCGCGTCACCACAAGCCAGCTGCGGTCGCCGGTTTCGTGAAACCACAACTCACGGTGCTCACCCGCTGGGTTGTCTCGTTGGTAGAGATAGTCGTGAAATCGACTGGCGGCATCTTCGGCCCGCCAGTCGGGGCGATCAATCAGGGATGCGTCACCCAAATAGGTGAATTCCTGGGAATCACGAGGGCCAAGAAGGGGATGGTCAATAAGCATGTCTCAGCACCTCAATGCAGGTTGGGCTGTGCGCCCATGCCTTTTTCGTCGATCATGTAACCGCGCCGGAACCGGTCAAAACGGTAGGCGGTGGCAACTTCGTGTGGCTTGCCGGTGGCCAGCAGGTGCGCATAGCACATGCCCGACGCAGGCGTGGCCTTGAACCCGCCATAGCACCAGCCACCGTTGAAATAGAGGCCGTCGATATGGGTTGCGTCGATGATCGGCGAGCCATCCATCGACATGTCCATGATGCCGCCCCACATCCGCAGCAAACGCGCACGCCCGAGAGCCGGAATTAACGCCATGCCGCTTTCGCAGACGTCTTCGACCACCGGCAAGTTACCGCGCTGGGCATAGGAATTGTATCCGTCGATATCGCCACCGAAAACCAGTCCGCCCTTGTCCGACTGGCTGCAATAAAAGTGGCCCGCGCCAAAGGTGATGACGCCGGGGATCACAGGTTTGAGCCCTTCGGAGACAAACGCCTGCAACACGTGGCTCTCGATCGGCAGGCGCATTTCGGCCTTGGCCATCAGCCGACCCGATGATCCGGCCACACAGGCCGCGACCTTGCCCGCGCCGATGAACCCGCGAGAGGTCTCGACCCCTTTGCAAACGCCGTTTTCCACTCGAAATCCGGTCACCTCGCAGTTCTGGAGGATATCGACGCCGTGGCTGTCCGCGCCGCGCGCATAGCCCCAGGCCACCGCGTCATGGCGTACCGTGCCGCCCCGATGCTGCGCTAACCCACCCTTGATCGGGAAACGCGCATTGTTGAAGTCAAGGAATGGGTAACGGTCACGGATCTGAGTGACGCTGAGCAGATCGGCATCGGCACCATTCAGGATCATTGCATTGCCGCGCCGCACAAAGGCGTCGCGCTGCGCGTCACTGTGGATCAGGTTCAGGATGCCGCGCTGGCTGACCATCGCGTTGTAATTCAACTCCTGCTCCAGACCTTCCCAGAGTTTCAGCGACATTTCATAGAACGGCTCGTTGCCATCCAGAAGATAGTTCGAGCGGATGATCGTCGTGTTCCGGCCCACGTTGCCACCGCCGATCCAGCCCTTTTCCAGCACCGCGATGCGTTTCTTGCCAAAGTGCTTCGCTAGATAATAGGCCGTTGCCAGCCCATGCCCGCCACCGCCGATGATCACGTAGTCATACTGTGCCTGCGGCTCGGGATCGCGCCATGCAGGCGTCCAGCCCTTGTGCCCCGTGAGGGCCTCCTTGATCACCCGCAAACCTGAATATCTCATCGCGACCTCGCTCAATTGCGACACCACGATGCAGCATCCAATCGAAAAATAGGAGTCTGGGATCGGACAAGAACCACATCAAATGCGACATCCACATCATCGTGAACCCTGATTACGCGCCACGAGCCTGACCGTCATCGGGATTGCCCACGCCATTTGGCACAGTGTGGACGCACCTGTACTTGCGAGGTGTTTTCGGGATCGCGCCGGGATTTCAGGCCGGCGCAGGTGCAAATTTGAGGGTCTTGCAAGCTGGCGTCGTGAAATCGAACGCCGAACTAAATTGACCACGTTGAAAAATTCGGCAATTTTGACAACCACACGTTTAGTACCGCGAGCAAAACCCTTACGAGGTTCCCAGACAACCGCTATCAACAAGAAGACAAGCCTCTCGCGCCGAGGTCAACGCGAATTTCGCAGGTTCGAAACACGTCCGGGAGGCCCGGCGCGTTTCAAGCCGGGCGAGCCCTAAAACGAGGAAAACGATGGAAAACGCCGATAGCGGATGGTCCGCAATTCAGAACTCCTACTATTTCTGGGATTTTGTGGCGCTTGGTTGTGGGATGATATGTGTGTTTGGCGGATTGGCGGCGCTTGCGTGGTTGTTGGGTCTGCCGGGCCGCATCGCCGTTTCACGAAACCACCCCGAGGCCGAAGCGGTCTATACCATGGGGTGGACGGGTTTTCTGGCCATTGTTCCGTGGATTCAAGCCTTTACCTGGGCATTCAAGCCTACTGATGTGATTGATATCCGCAGATTTCCGGATGAAGAGCGCGAGGCGATCAAGGAAGACCTCGCGCGGTTGAAAAAATACGCTTATGGCAAGGAGGAACTGCCGGAACCTGAACAACCCGCACCCTCAGCCAACGAACAGGAGGCCTGAGCATGCTGGGTGTTGTCGCGATCACGCTTGTCTATCTGCTTTTCGTCTGGGTGGTCTTCGTCAAGTTCAAGTGGCTGCGCTTTACGCCGACATGGGGTTTGATCTCGGCCTTCTTTCTTCTCCACCTCTTGATTGTGCCGCTGGTCGGAACGCGAATGCAGTCACCGTTTTCAACCGATGTCCGGGTCGTGCGGCATACCGTCCAACTGGTGCCCCGGCTGCCCCAACCGACACTTGTGACAGAGGTGCGTGTAAAGGAGAACGCACCCGTCAAGAAAGGCGATATCCTGTTTGTCTTTGACAAGAGCATATACGAGTCACAGGTCCAGTCTGCGGAGGCCGCCGTTGTCGCGGCCAAGCAGAACGCCAAGATCCTGGAAGCGGACATTGCCGCCGCCAAGGACTCTGTCACGCGCGCGCAATCCGATCTCGATTTTGCCAAGGTTCAGCAAGAGCGTTTCACGACCTTGGCATCGCAACGCGCGGGTTCGCAGGAATCTGCGGATGAATGGACGTCCCGCGTCAACTCTGCGCAGGCCTCACTTGCAGAAGCGCAGGAATCCCAAAAGCGTGCCGAACTCGCCTACGCCTCACAGATCGATGGCGTGAACACATCGGTCATCCAGGCCGAAGCTGCGCTGGAACAGGCGCAGTACTACCTGGAACATACCGAATTGAAGGCTCCGAATGATGGCGTGATCGTCAACCTGCAGGTGCAAGAAGGCATGGTGTCCGGCGAATTGCGCGTTGGCGCGATCGCCAGTCTGATCATAGACAAGGATCCCTATCTGATCGCGGCCTACCGTCAGGAGAACCTGATGAACGTGCGCCCCGGCCAGCCTGTCGTGGTGGCGATAAACACCTACCCGGGCAAGCATTTCAGCGGCAAGGTGGAAGAGATCTGGTATGCGAGCCGGCGGGGGCAATACACCCCGTCTGGTAACCTGCCGCTGTTTCCGGACATTCCCCTGCATACGGAAGCACGGTTACCTGTCAAGATCACCCTGGACGACCCCACGGTTCGGCTTGGCATCGGGGTCGGTGGGGCAACATTGATCCTGACCAGCGACAATCCGTTTACATGGCTGGGTCAAATCTCGTTGCGAACCTATACTTGGGGCCGTTGGGTCTATCCGTTGCCGATCTAGAAATCTCTTGGGGAACCGCATGATATTCGTTGCAAACAACGTACCGCAGAGATTGATGGGCGCCATTCTCGGTGTTCTGGCACTCGCCGCGTGCGAGCTTCAACCGGTGCCGACCGACACCGCCATCCTTGACGAGGCGTTGCCGGCTGGCACGGCAATCCCAGCGGCATGGTCCACGTCCGGCGCGGCGACATCGGCAGTTCGCGGCAACTGGGTCGCCAGCTTTCGCGACCCCAACATGACGAGCCTCGTCAGGGAGGGGCTGGAAAACAACCGCGATCTTGTCGCCGCCGCCGCGCGCGTCGAAGCCGCGCTGCAAACCGTGGTCATTTCCGGCGCCCCCATTCTCCCTCAGGTCGGGCTTGAGCTTGGCAGCCAGCGCTCCGAACTGACAAAACGGGATCGCACCAGCACCCTTCAGGGAGGCGCTATCGCGGCATCATGGGAGCTGGATGTATGGGGCAAGCTGCGTGCCAACAAAGCGGCCAGTGCCGCATTGGCCAGGGCCATCGCCGAGGACGCCCGCTATCTGCAGCAATCGATCGCCGCCACCGTGGCCCGCACCTGGATCGCCAATATCGAACTGGCCCGGCTGATTGCTGTCAGCCGCCAGGCCACAACGGTTTATTCCGATCTTCTGGACCTCACCGACAAAAAGGCCGCTGCTGGTCAGGTTTCGGATTTTGACGTGGTTCAGGCCCGCTCCCGCGTCGCCGCTGCAAAGGCCGCGACGAGTCAGATCCAGACCTCGCAGAATCAGGCAATCGGCAGCCTGGAAGTGCTCGTGGGCCGTTATCCGGGTCTGAAACTGAAGCCCGCCTCCAGTTTTCCCAGGATGCCTTCAAGCTTACCGGCCTCGGGCCTGCCGCTTTCATTACTTGACCGTCGTCCGGATGTGATCGCGGCCCGAAACAAGGTCATCGCCGCTTTTTATAAATCGGAAACCGCGAAACTAGCCCGCTTGCCCGGCATTTCCCTGAGCGCTGCGGGCGGCAAATTGCTCGATCCCGAACTGGCATTGTTGGGCACCAATCCCGAATTCCTTCGGATCGGTATCAATTTGCTGCAGCCCATTTTTGCCGGCGGTGCGTTGCAGGCGGACGTGGTCAGAATGTCGGCCAAGCAATCGGCAGCAGTAGCGGAATATGGGCAAACGGTGCTTGAGGCGTTCAACGAAGTCGAGACCGCGCTGGCCAACGAAAAGGTGCTGCGGTCCGAACTGGCCAATTGGCGGGAGTCGTTGAAAGATGCCAACCAGGCGCTGGAATTCGCGAACGATCGGTACATTCAGGGCACGATCGACATGACCGGCCTACTGATCCTGCAGCAGTTCAAGCTCGAGCGACAGGTGAACGTGATCGAAACCGAGGCGGCGCTGCTAAACAACCGTATTCTGCTGTATATGGCACTGGGCGAAAGCATCTGAGAACCGGGTCAGCACCGTTTGGAAGAGGATGGCGCGCGCCGCTATTTCAGCAATTTGAGGCAATCGCCGGCGGCCTGTCCTTCACTGCGCGCATCGGACATGCTGATCTTTCCTTCGGCCATGAGTTTTTCAACTTCGGACTTGACGATCTCGCGCCCCGTCGCCTCCGTCGGGTGCTGTGCCAGGGAGGCAGCATAGATTTCCTGGCCAATCGGCGAGAGTTTGGATTTGCACGCCTCTGCGGCCTGTTGGTCCGCGCTGACGGTGCCTGCGCAGAAGGTGGTGGCAAGTGCCAGGATGAAAACACGCAATTCGATCTCCTCGGGACTTCCCGCACCTTGTCACATTTCGGGTCAGATTTCCAGCACGACACCATTCAAGGAGTTCCGTTGGTTGCTGTCCCGTGGACTCATGGGGTTCGTTTCGGTTTCCCTCTTTGGCATACAATGTACAGAACATTTGTGCCGCGTAGGCTGCGAGGTGCTGCCTCTTTCCTGTCCACACCCAAGTCATGCGGGTGATTAGTTGATTCGCTGGGGCACCTCTGGCCCACTCGCGCAAAGCACCTCACATCCCGCGGTTTGAACTCACAGAACCCCGCTTTTTCGCCGCGACACGTTTCAATTCGGTCACAAATGCTGGCCATTGCGGATTGAACGCTTGAAAAGCCACTGGAAAAGCATCATCTAGCCGCACACCCTGCCCACAGGCGGGATCCGTCACTATGGAGACAACATGGCCAAGGAAGATATCCTCGAATTCCCCGGTGTCGTGAAGGAACTCCTGCCGAATGCGACATTTCGGGTCGAACTTGAGAACGGCCATGAAATCATCGCGCATACGGCGGGAAAGATGCGCAAGAACCGCATCCGCGTCCTTGCCGGCGACAAGGTTCAGGTCGAGATGACCCCCTATGATCTGACCAAGGGTCGGATCAACTACCGCTTCAAGTAACGCCTGACCTATGGCGTTCATTCTCGGATCGGGCAGCCCACGCAGGCTGGACCTGCTGGCGCAGCTTGGGCTGACGCCAGATGCGGTGCGCCCGCCCGAGATCGACGAAGACCCACGCAAAGGCGAGCTGCCGCGCCCGTATTGCGCCCGTATCGCGCGCGAAAAGGTCACTTCGGTTCAGGCAGAGGCAGATGATGTCGTGCTCTGCGCCGACACCACCGTGGCTCTGGGCCGTCGCATTCTGGGAAAACCCTCGGATGCGGGCGAGGCGGCAGCGTTTCTGCTGGCCTTGTCCGGACGCCGCCACCGTGTGATCACCGCCGTCGCGGTGCGCCGAGGCGCGGTATTGCGGGAAACCGAGGTCGTCAGCACCGTGCGAATGAAGCGTCTTTCGGATTGTGAACTCAACGCCTATCTCGCCACCAACGACTGGCAGGGCAAGGCCGGTGCCTATGCGATCCAGGGGCCTGCCGGGGCGTTCATCCCTTGGATCAGCGGATCGTTCACCGGTATTGTCGGCCTGCCGCTTGCCGAAACCGCCGGAATCCTTCAGGCCGTAGGCGTGCCGTTGTATCGGGAGCCATCATGAGGGGACGTTGCATCATTCTCGATCATCTGGAAGGCCGAGAAGCCGCTGCACTGATGGTTGATGGTCACCTTGACGACTTTCTGATCGAAAGCGATGCTCCGGCGCCCGGAACCATCTATCGCGCCCGCGCAGATCGTCCGGTCAAGGGACAAGGCGGCATGTTCCTGACTGTACCGGGCGGATCGGCATTCCTGCGCCAGGTCAAGGGACTAGCGCCCGGACAGTTGCTGCTGGTCCAGGTGACCGGGTATGCGGAGCCGGGCAAAGCCATTCCTGTCACACAGAAACTCCTGTTCAAGAGCCGCTATGCGATCATCACCCCCGGCACACCCGGCCTGAACCTGTCGCGCAGCATTCGCGACGACGCGGAACGCGACCGCCTGCTGGAGATCGCGCATGATACGATGGAGGGCGCGCCCTTTGGCCTGATCCTGCGATCATCTTGCGACGGGGCAGACCAGGACGAAATCGCCGAAGATATCGCGCGCATGGCGGAGTTGGCCGGTGCAGTTCTAGACGACACCGGCACCGAAACCGAAACGTTGCTTGATGGCGACGGACCGCATGCACTGGCCTGGCGTGACTGGACTGCACCGGCCGAGATCGTAACCGAAGCGCAAGGGTTTGCGGATCATGGCGTTCTTGATGCGCTCACCGCCGCATGCGGACCGGTCGAGCCGCTGGCAGGCGGAGGGCGCATGTTCATCGAACCCACGCGCGCACTGATTGCCGTTGATGTAAACACCGGTCCTGACAGTTCGCTCGCCGCCGGGATCAAGGCCAATTTGGCCTGTGCCCGCGCCCTGCCGCGCGCCCTGCGCGTGCGCGGTCTTGGAGGGCAGATCACGCTTGATCTTGCGCCAATGCCCAAGAAGGATCGGCGCAGCTTTGAAACTGCCCTCCGCGCCGCCTTTCGTTCCGACAGCGAAGAAACCGCGCTGGTCGGCTGGACGCCGCTCGGCCACTACGAACTGCAGCGCAAACGAGGCCGCACGCCACTTGACGGGGTTCTGACATGAGCTGCCCGATCTGTGACGCCGAAACACAGCGTCGCTACCGTCCATTCTGCTCCAGACGCTGCGCGGACCGTGACCTTGGCAAATGGCTAAACGGGTCCTACGCGGTTCCGTCACAACGCCAGGATGACATCGAAATCGCCCCTGATGACCCGGAACCGGAGACACGCCGCCCACATTGAACATCGGCATGGCAAAAAGCCTCTGGACACTACCCCGCACAGAGCCTAGAACGCCCGCACCCAAAGGCCACAGCCTTTCCGATGCCCGGGTAGCTCAGGGGTAGAGCAGTGGATTGAAAATCCTCGTGTCGGTGGTTCGATTCCGCCCCCGGGCACCACTAAATCAAATAAAATCAAAATCTTGCATCATTTCTCGGTTCACATTCCGATCCGAGTTTGAGGCTGGGTGTCCTATGGGTGCCAAAGTCATGTGTTTCGCTTTGGCTGAACAGTAAAATTAAAATGCCAGCTAGCCTGCGACTACGCTTCGCTCTATCGCCCATTGTCGGGAATAGTGCACATTCTGGGCGGGACACGGGTTCAGCGCCCGTCGAGCCACAAGAGTATGATGCGCAAACATCGTGCTTCCGGCTCGCCACTGCAAGCTTTCGTTGTACTCAGCCCAATTTATCACCGGATGCTCCTGCTTTGGGAACTTATCACCGCGATCTGCGTTGGGCTTATGCGGCACCTACAGCATCCTGAATCGAAAGGACCGCACGCGATATCAGCTGAGCGGGGGCCCATGCATCAAGGCCCTTTGACACCAAATTCGCCCTATGGAGAACAAAGCAATATGGAACCCGTTGAGATTCTTCTAAGGCAACTGACCGAGATTGCCCGAGCGTCTATCGCCTTGCTTCCTCAACTCGCTGTCGCGATATTTGTTCTTTTGCTTACGGCCGTGTTGAACAAGCTGGTACAGTACCTTGTCGCGCGGGTCATGCGCGGCATGAAGCTGCGTCAAAGTCTCAAGGACCTATTCAGCCTGCTCACTTCGATTTTCGTCTGGATCATGGGGATCATGATTGCAGCAGTCATCGTCTTCCCCGGCCTGACGCCTGCAAGTATCCTTGCAGGCCTCGGTATCGGATCGGTTGCCATCGGCTTTGCATTCAAGGATGTCTTCGAGAATTTTCTCGCCGGCATCATCATCCTCTTCCGGCGTGAGATGCGCATCGGCGATCATATCGAATGCGAGGGTATCGACGGCAAGGTGGATCGTATTGCCATTCGCGAAAGCCATATCCTGCAAACAGACGGGCAGTTGGTGATCGTGCCCAACTCGATCTTGTTCAAGAACCCTGTTGTAATCCAAACATTTAAAGATACCCGCCGTGTCACTGTTATTTGCGGCGTTGCATATGATGAAGACGTTGATGCCGCACGTGATGTCATCGCTCAGGCGGTGTCAGGATGCGATACGGTTGACCAATCCAAACACCCCATTCAGATCTTTGCGCAGGAATTCGCAAGCTCTTCAATCAACTTCGAAGTGACGTGGTGGACTGGTTCCGAACCCCTGGAGGTGCGCCGCTCCAAGGATCAAGTGGTTGCAAAGGTCAAGGGCGCCCTGGATGCGGCCGGGATCGAAATCCCCTTCCCCTATCGGACGCTCACCTTCAAAGAGCCGCTTCCTGTTGCGCAGTCGGCAGAGAGCAGCCCGGCATGAAAATGTCCTATGCCGCCCCAAATATGTAGATCCATCTGTGGCGCGTGGTTCCTTTGCGCGGGCTCCACGCTTTGCCCGGATGCGGGTCAGGGTTCCTTTCTGGCCAACCTCGCCGCATCCTGGAACCAGATTTCCAACGGCTTTGCCTTTGCCTGTTCAGGCAACCCATGCACTACAATGCGTACCTGTATCCCGTCACGGCGTTTGAAACAGTCCGTGTTGTTTTGCCAAGCGAGAGTTTTCGGTTCATCGGACTCCTTGCCCGTCCCGCCATGCGATGGCAAGCGGTGGGATGGCGATAGCAAATCCAACAAGCGTCAACATAAAGTGGCTCAAGCCCGCAATCCCGCCGATGGGGGCCGCGATGAGCAGCCCGGCAACGAACAGAACCAGGCGCATCACTGCGGTCATCGGGCTGGAGTTGAGCGGTCCAACGAAGCTTACATATCCCTGAAGCGCGGCAGAAATGAACCACACGCCAATCAAGGCGCAGGCCAGAACCACGGCGACCTCTATCAGTGGGCCCTGGCCGATCAACGCCGGGTTCAACACAAAGAAGAAGGGGATGACATAGATGACTCCGCCCAACTTCATCGCCTCGAACCCGGTCTGGAATGCATTGGCACCTGCCATCGATGCGGCCGCAAATGCACCCAGAGCGACGGGTGGTGTGATAAAGCTGACCATGCCCCAGTAAAGGATAAACAAATGCACAGCGAGTTCGTTCAGGCCGGCCTGCACCAGAGCGGGCGCAAGCACGACAGCGAGGAAGATGTAGCAAGCTGTCACCGTCATCCCCATGCCAAAGATGAACGACGTCACCGCCCCCATGATAAGCAACATCGTCAGGGAATCGCCCGCCATGTGCACCAACTCATTCGCCAGCGGCCCGGTGAGGCCTGTGGCCTGAAATGCGCCCACGATCATACCAATGCCAAGCAACACGGCGACCAGTTCCGACAGGGTGCGGCCCACAGAGGCGATGATGTTCAGGAACCCTTGCCACGACACGCGGTCGTTCTTGTTAAATTGGTTCACAACCAGGAGCAGGGTGACGGCATAAAACGGCGCTGTCTTTTCCCAGCGGAAGGCCACCATGAGAAAAATCAGCAGCGCAAAGACCGCGATATAGAGCCAGCCCTCACGGAGGGTGTTCAGCACGGCGGGGCGGTCAACCTTGGGCAGCCCGGTCAGGCCACGTCGGGCCGAATAGGCATCGACCTGCACGAACAATCCAAAGAAATACAGTATGGACGGGATCGCCGCCGCCAGCATGATCTCTACATAAGGGCGGCTGAGCCATGACGCGATGACAAAGGCGGTTGCCCCCATGATGGGGGGCATCAGAACGCCGCCTGTTGAGGCACAGGCCTCTGTCGCGGCCGCATATCGCGGGGAAAACCCGGTCTTTTTCATCGCCGGGATGGAAACTGCGCCCGTCGTCAGCACGTTGGAGATCACGGAGCCGGACATTGACCCCATAAAGCCGGACGCAAAGATTGAGACTTTCGCCGCACCTCCGCGATAGCCACCTACCAGCGCCATGGCGAGATTGTTGAAAAACTTGCCGCCGCCGGTGAATTGCAAGACAGCGCCAAACAGGATGAAACCGATCACGAGATTGCCAAATGCGCGCATCGGGATGCCAAACGACGCCTCAGACGAGATCATGAAATAGGGGATCACGTCGGTGAAAGGTTGGGTGAAACCGTTGAGAGGATCGGGCACATGTTCGGCAAATGTCGGGTAGAGCGAGAACACCAACACGATGAAAAACAACACCAACCCACCTGCGCGGCGCGTGCCCTCGAGGATCAGCAGGTAGAGCGCGATGGAGGCCCAGATCGCCTTTTCTGGTGCCGCGTATTCCCAACCTCCATCCAGGCTGGCCCCGGCAGTGACAACAAAGAAGCCTATGATCACGATCGTGGCTGCGCTCAGCAACCAGTCATACCACGGCACATGCGAGGACGGAGGACCGTACGCGCGGAAGGTGATGAAGGTCAGGCTCAGAAACAGGCCCGCCAGAACATACAGATACATCCCCTCCAACAGGGAATATCCACCAAGGCGCAGATTGAAGAGCTGATTGATGGCCACACCGATGGCGGCCAATGTGAACACTACGATCATCCATTGCGCGGGGCCGGAAAAGGTCAACCGCTCGGCTTTGCGTTCCGCCTCAAGTGCTGAACTGCCGCGATCCTTGGCACCATCCTGAGCTGTCATTTGTGTCTCGATTGGGTAGGTCCGGCTGATAGCGGACAACAGAAGAGGAGGGGCCCTTGGGCCCGCCCTTGATAGGCTTGGCGCCGCCTAGAAAACGACAGCGAAACCACCCGCTTCCAACGCCTCACGACGCTTTGCGTCCCATGCCGCTTCCCAGTCCGCAGGGGCTTCGGACTTGAGTTCATCCCATGCGGCCATCAAGGCCGCCTGGCGCGCAATCAGGTTATCGTTGTGTGCTTGGTCCTCATCAGACCAGACACCGATTTCGGTGTAGTAGCGGATGGCCCCTTCGTGATAGGGCGCAACCCATTGGAAGTTCTGCTTGTCTAGTGCCCACCCGCTGATGCCGGGCGCGTTGTCTTTGAAGCCGTCAAAGTTTTCGTTCATCGCCTTGGTCATGTTGTAGGTCAGATCTGCATCTTGCACGGCGTAGGTCATCAGAACCGGATAGGCATAGCCCGCCGTCGGCACGCCATCTGTGCCATCGATGGTGGCACCCACCTTGGCGGTCATTGGCGAAAAGAACGGCGCGATGGCCTGCATCCGGGCAATACCCTCGGCATTGTTCGCATCAATAGGGGGCCAGTATACGCCACGCGGACCAGATGCGGCCTCATATGCGCGGCCAGAGTTTGTTGAGGCAAACGCCGCATCGACACTGCCGTCGATCATGCCGGCCCAACTGTCGCCAAAGCCGCCGAATTCGACCTTCTCTACGTCGTCCCATGTCAGTCCGCCATAGGCTAGATAGGCGCCATTGTTGACATTGAGCGCCGGCGCACCCTTGACCCAAGCCACACGCATGCCTTTGAGGTCTGCATAGGTGAAACCATCGCAGCCCGGTTTGCCCGCCTTTTCGCAGGCTTCGGCCGCCACGGCCAGAGAAAGCCCGACTGTGCCGCCGTTGTTGGCAGCAAGGACGCGCACTGGCTGCGGGCCCCAGTTTTCGGCACCGAACTGGAACACGCCTTCTTGGGCCATGAACGATCCGCCCACCCCGTTTGCCGAGAACTGGACTTTGCCCTGTCGCAGGGGTTCTGTCCGAGCGATGTCGTTCTTGCCGGGCAGTACACGCAGATTGACGCCGCTCGCCTCTTGCAATGCCGCTCCAATCGCGACCGCCTGGTTATAACCTGCTGATCCGGTGCCATAGGCTGTCCAGGTCAATTGTTTGGGCAGGTCGGCCTCCTGAGCCGACACAGCACCCGCCGCGATAGATATCGCAGTTGCCAACAAGAATACACGCATGAACTTCTCTCCCTAAATTACCTTTGAGATTGCATACCCAATAGGTCCATCCGTCAGTGAACAATGCGATGGCTGCGAAAGTCAATTCCGCACTGCGGTCAAATTATTGACGCATGTCACATTTGAGGGTCGGCCAGCATCACAAAAGAACTCGAACGGAGCCCTGCATCAAGGGCTGTTCAAGATCAAAGTACTGGATCGCGTTGGCGTGGGTCAGTTAACTTTACTGTGCCGCCGCAGGTTCAGCGTTTAGCTGCGCGGCCAGGATGCGGTCGGGTTCGCCCGCGTGCGTCATTCGCGACCAAACGTAGAAAAGAAAACCAAGGATAGCCCAGCCTCCGACGATGGCCCATTCATACGGCCAGACCAGCGCCGCCGGGCTGAACGGCATGTAAAGCAGGATGATACCCAACGACAGTGCAAGGGCTACCCAGCCAACAGTGTTGCCATAGGGGACCTTGAAGGGTCGGGGCATGTCCGGTTCGTTTTTGCGAAGAAGCAAGAAGGACACGGTGACTGTGGCGTAGGCCACGACGATCCCCAACCCCCCGGCATCCACGAGCCAGACCAGAGACTTGCGCCCGAAAAATGGAGCAATGACAGACAGGGAACCTACCATCAGGATGGCGTTCACCGGTGTGTTGTAGACTGGGTGCAACTTGCCAAGGAACGCAGGGAGCATCTTGGCATGGGCCATTGCGTAAACCGCGCGGCTGCCACCAACCAGAAACGCATTCCAGCTGGTGATAATGCCGCCAATTCCGGCGATGACCAGAAGCTTGCCAGCCCAGCCGCCACCGAACAAGGTGGTCATGGCGTCGGCCGTGGCCAGGCTTGATGCGCCGGAATCAGCAGATGGCATCGCCAGCGCGACGGCCAGAATGATCAGGATGTACCACGCCACGGCCATCATGACCGAGACGATCAGGATGGTCCCAATGGTCTTGTGAGGCAGGTTAATCTCTTCTGCGGCCTGAGGTATCACATCAAAGCCGACGAACATGAACGGCGTCATGATCAGCACCGCCATGACACCGCCAGCACCGCCCACAAAGAGCGGTTCCATATTGGCTGTCTCGCCGTTGAAAAGTGCCCCGGTGATCAACATGATGCCCACAAGGAGGATCAGCAACGTCACTACCTTTTGCAGCAGCGCACATGTCTCAATGCCACGGATGTTGATCCAGGTCATCGCCACCGCACCAAGGCAGCCCACCATCGCCCAGGTGAAATACACATCCCACCCGGCGACATTCCACAAGAGCCCAACCTTATAGTTCGGAAAGAGGTGTTCAACCACGGTCGGCAGGGCAACAGCCTCGAAGGCGACCACCGAAATGTACCCTAGGATGATCGCCCAGGTGCAAAAGAACGACCCGCCCATACCGAGCGCCCGGTGACTATAGACATGTTCCCCTCCGGTCAGGGGCATCGCGGCGGCGAGTTCGGCGTATGTCAGTCCGATCAGGATCACGGCGAATCCTCCGATCGCAAAGGCGAGCATGGCGCCGACGGCCCCGGCTGAGACAACCCAACTACCGGCAAGCACGACCCAACCCCAACCTACCATCGCCCCAAATGCCAGAGCGATGACATCAGGGGCACCCAGGACCCGAACGAATTTTCCCTCAGACATGAAATTTCCCTCTTTGTTGTTGTTATTGGGGCACCCGAAGGCAGCGCAGTCGACTTATATTATAGCTTAGGTTGCGACGTGGCGTACCGCAAGCAATCTGTGGGTGTGTGTTGCTCCGGAATGGTATTTGCGTGACGCGCTGCACGTTATCGTTGGCTATCAACTGTCGACATGTTGCGCGGGTCAGAACCGCTGCCAAACGCACGCTTATGGTGACTCATTTGTGCGGGCCCAGCATGAGGCCATGCACTATGGACATTGGCGCGTCGGCACGACCTACTTGCAGGTCTCTGCACAGGCGCTTGTGGGGCAGTTTCGGGCATATTTCGAAGACTATCCGCCCCGCTCGAAGCCTGCCAGCTTTTCGATTGGCCAGGTGCTTGAAAGCCTTCAGCGAAATCGGCATCTGCCGAGCCCATCCACATTGGCCGCATGTGGACGTACGTATCGATGACGAGCCTAACTCCTTGGGCCCTGCGCAAAGAGTCGCCCGAATTCGGCGCAGGTGTCGTCGATCCCAGCCAAACATAGCATGTGCCAGGCAAGCGCCTGGTTGCTCGAAATCACCGGCACCCCGATCTTTGCTTCGGCCCGAGGGATGACATCGAGACATCGCAAATTCGTACAAGACACGACAACGGCATCACAGGGCGCCTCGGCGGCGACAGACTCGATTGCCTGAAGGATCGAGTCCTCGGTGATCCGCGCCACGACGCGGTCGTTGCCTTCCTCAAAAGAGCCGAAACCCACGATCTCGAACCCGGCGTCCTCGAGCTTTTGCCGCATCCTGGCCGAGACTTCGGCCACGTAGGGCGTGACAAAGCCAAGCCGTTTTGCCCCGAGCGCCCGACCTGCCGCGATCAGGGCTGCGAGCGGGTCGGTCACTTGTGCGCCGGGGCAGGCGCTCTGCACGGCCAAGGCCACGTTTTCCGATCCGATCACCGTTGATGCCGAGGTGCAGCCGAAACCGATGGCGTCAAAGCGAAGCGATGGTGGTAGTAGACGCGCCGAGGCGGGCAGATCGAGTTCCATGCGCGCCAGAGTATCGGGGCGGATTTCCGGCACCATCGCGATCCGGCTGTGATAGAGCGCGACGCCTGAGCGGGCCATAATTCGCGAAAATTCATGCTCCAGCGTTTCGTCGGTTTCAAGAACGATCACGCCGAGATTCGCACGCGTGCCAATGCCGCTGTCTGTCTGGAAGTCGAGTTTCATGGTTATACCTCAGATGATCGGAAGGTCCGGCGCGGCGCGCTCGGTCAACAGGTGGGCTCCGTCCGCACGTACCACGATGTCTTCCTCGTGGACCATGATCCGGCCATCGCCATAGCCCAGCGACGGTTCGAGCGTGAGAACCATGTTTTCGGTTATCTCTGTCGTGTCCCAGGCCGCATGCGATGGCCATTCGGTCAGCTGCATCCCGAGCCCGTGCCCGAGGCGGCCAACATCACCGCCCTGATCGTCCATCTCGGCGATCACCCCTTGCATCGCAAGGAACAGATCCCGGCATGTTGCCCCCGGACGCGCTGCTGCAATTCCGGCTTCGGTGGCGCGCCAGAGAACATCATAGGCACGTCGCGAGGCATCGTCCGCCGATCCGATGGCAAAGTTCCGATCGAAGTCGCAGAAGTACCCATCCCAGTTGGCGCCGGTGTCAAGCATCAGTATATCGCCCCGAGCCAGCGGGCGGCGCGACGGCGGAGAGATGACGTCGCTATAGCCGCCTGTATTGGCACCGCCTACCAGATAGGGAACGTCGTCGGCCCCCTGGGCAAGACCTTCACGACGAAAGGCCCGGAACAGATCTTCGAGAGGCTGGCCTTCGTGGGCGATGTCGGGAACCCGCGCGAAAGTGCGCGATCCGATGGCACAGATATGCGCGATCTTTTCGATCTCAGCCTCGGATTTCACCATCCGCAGCCCGCGTACGAGGCTGGTGGCATCGGCTATGACCAGCGCGCCAAGCCCGGCCATAAGCCGCTCGTAATCGCCAAGCGGCATCCTCAGATGCGTCTCATGACCCTTCATCAGGCCGATGGTATCGCCGCGTTGCGCATAGGGCGACAGGAAGTCTGTCAGGAGGCTGATCCCGTCATCCTCTGGCGCGGGCGCGCTCCATGTCCGGATGTCATCAATCCAGGTGTGCCGCATGAGGTCGGCACCGATCTCGGGAATGATTGCAATGGGCTTGCCCGTTGCCGGAACAAACAGAAACCAGGGGCGGGTGGGACTTTGCCAGAACAGTGTGTGAAATCCGCTGAAATAGCGGACCTCCGGTTCGGTGGTCAGCAGCAGGCCGGCCATTCCGGCCTTGGCCATTCTTTCCTGCGCCCGTGCCGTGCGGCTGACGAATTCTTCTTCCCTGAAACCTCGATCTGGGGCAGTCATGATAGATTGTCCTTTCGCAGGGGCAGCCGGTCTTCGACCAGCTTGGCCCAGAAGTCTGCGCCAATTGGCAGCAGCGCATCGTTGAAGTCATAGTCTGAGGCATGGAGAGGTCGCGCGTGCGTCCCGGTTTCTCCGTTGCCGAGCAGAAGGAAGCACCCCGGCACGGCGGCCGAAAACTGCGCGAAATCCTCTGAAAAACTCATCGGGGTACGGTTTCGGACAAGGTCGCAACCCGTTGCCTCTGCCGCTCGGTAGACTGCCTCGACCGGTGTCTCGGCGTTGATGGTCTCGACAAACTGGGTATCAAACGCGACAGAGGCCTCGATCCCGTGCGCGGCTGCGACGCCCTCGGCGATCTGGCGCATGAACCGTTCGATGGCGATGCGGTCCTCGGGGGTACGGGCGCGAAAATCGCCTTTGAGCGTGGCATTTCCCGGCAGAACGTTGCGCTGACCGTCAGTCAGGAATTCGGTGACCGAAACGACCGCGCCGGATGCGGGTGCGAGTTTACGCGCAACCACCGACTGCAGGGCGAGCACAAGTTCGGCACCAACGGTGATGGCATCAACACCCGTCTGCGGCATCGAGGCATGACCGCCGCGACCTATCACGGCGATCTCAAACAACGTCTCGCTGTTGCAGATGATGCCCGCGCGTGTCGAGATCTGGCCGGTAGGGGCACCGGGCAGGTTGTGGATGGCATAGATTTCTTCGACCGGAAACTGCTCGAGAAAGCCTTCATCGATCATCGCGCGCGCGCCAAGGCCGTGTTCTTCGTTCGGCTGAAACAGAAAGACAACCGTGCCGTCAAAGGACGGGTTTTCCGCCAGACGTTCGGCAGCCCCCAGAAGCATCGTGGTGTGCCCGTCATGACCGCAGGCATGCATGACACCCGGTGATGCAGAGACATAGCCGTGAGTCGAAGTCTCGCTGATCGGAAGCGCGTCCATGTCGGCACGCAGGCCGATGGCCTTGTTCCCCGTACCGGCCCGAAGCACGCCGACAACGCCAACGCCCTCATGCACGTCAATGCCAAGTGACCGCAGGCGCTCGGCTACGACCGCCTTGGTCCGTGTCTCCTGAAAGCCCGGTTCGGGGTGCCGGTGAAGGTCCTGCCGGAGCTGTGTCAAACGAGACTCGAAATCGCTCATGGTGCAACCATCCTTTGATTTAGTCCGGTATACACAGCCGCGATGCGCAATAGGCATCGAGTTTCAGCCTCTTTGGGATAAAAAATTGCACAAACCGGGGCCGCTCAGATTTTTTCTGATAATTCGGTCCCATTGGCCTGACCCGACTCGGATGCGATCGGCCTTTTGCAACTACCGCCCCCTGCATTTCGGTTGCAGTTCAGATCGGCAGGTTCAACCCAACCTTGGTGCGCTCCATCGTCACCGATGTGCGGAATCGCCGGACGTTCGAATTTTCAAAGAACAGCCGGTGGGTCAAAGCCTCGAAGTCCTGCATGTCCTGTGCCGTGCAGATCAAGATGAAATCCGCGTCGCCGGTTACATAATAGCATTGCTGGACCTGCGGCTCGGCCTTTGCTCGCTTTCGGAACAAATCAAGCTGATGCAGCGATTCCCGGTCTAGTTCGACAAGTACGATAAATGTCGTCTTGTATCCGAATCGAGCCGGATCAAGCACCGCTACTTCTTTCAGAATCAAATTGGACTCTCGCAACCGCTTCAGCCGCCGTTGAACCGAGGGCACCGAAAGGCTGCATTCCTGCGCGAGATACTCAAGGCCGACTCGGCAATCCGCCTGCAGCGTTCTCAGAATGGTCAGGTCTGCTTCATCCAACTCAGTGCTCATGAACAATTTCCGCGCTCTGAAGGGCCGATGTGAAATTTATTCTCGAGGTTAGGGGCAAGAACGAAAAAAGGAAATAGTCGGCTGATGCTAAGATCTGGGATCATGACAAAATCGGATACACTCGCCATGCCAGCCATCGACACACTCAGTTTTCATCCAAACTTCACCCGCGCCCTGGAGTTCTTTCAGACACAGGAGCTATACACCGTGTCGCCCATGCACGAAATCGCAGGGCCGGACGGTCTGACCGTCTACGCCAAGGACGAGACGCAGCGCATGGGCCTTGGCGCCTTCAAGGCGCTCGGGGCGCCCTATGCGGTTGCGCAGATCCTGGCTCACGGCTGGCTTGAGAAAACCGGCGAGACCCTGACGCCCGAACGCATGACCGATGCGGACGTTCGCGAATTTGCCGCGACCCATACCTTTGTCTGCGCCAGTGCCGGCAATCATGGCATGGGCGTTGCGGCGGGCGCGCGCGCGATGGGTGCCAAGGCGCGCATCTATCTGGCCGAGACCGTGCCGGCCGGCTTTGCGGGTCGTCTCGAGGCGTTGGGTGCCGAAGTTGTGCGGTCGGGAGAGGTCTATGAAGACAGCGTCGCCGAAGCGATCGCCGATGCAGAGCGTACGGGGGACACACTTCTCGCTGACGGAACATGGGAAGGCTACACCGAAATTCCGAAATGGGTGATGGAGGGGTACTGCGTCATCGCAGAGGAGTTGCGCGTCGCCTTTGAGGCGTCGGGCCGCTGGCCCACGCATGTCTATCTGCAGGCAGGGGTCGGAGGTCTGGCCGCAGCGATGGCGCATATGATCCGGTTGAACTGGGCCGAACAGCCCGAACTCATCATCGCCGAACCCGAAGCCGCCGCCTGCCTCAAGGCGAGCCACCTCGCCGGCGAACCGACCCGCGGTGCCGGACCTGAATCCAACATGGGCCGCCTTGACTGCAAGGACCCCTCGATCGTTGCCTGGAGCGTGCTTGAGCGCTGCGACGTGAGCTACGAAACCCTGACTGAAGAAGAAGGTCAGGCCGCCGCCGATGCCCTCGCCGCAATCGGTGTCGCTACGACCCCGTCGGGCGCTGCCGGATATGGCGCGCTCTGCAAACGACCTGTCGAACAGCCAAACGGCAAGGAAATTCGCCCCCTTGTCATCATTTCAGAAGGCCCCGCGTGAGCGGGCCAGAAAGGACCAACATGAAAAATACCATCAGCAAGCTGATCTTTCCGGCGCTGCTTGCCGCCGGTCTTTCCACGGCGGCAATTGCCGACACCTGGAAGTTCGCCTCGGAAGAGGACAAAGGCGACGTGCAGGACATTTTTGCACAGGCCTTTGCCGACAGCATCAAGACGCAATCCGACGGCGATATCAAGGTGCGCATCTACTACTACGGGCAATTGGGCACCGAGAATGACATCGTCGAATTGACCTCGAAAGGGACTGTCCAGTTCCTGTCGGTCGGCACCGGTCATCTGGGCTCTTACGTGCCCGAAGCGCAGGTTCTCGATCTCCCCTATGTTCTGGGTGGCGATGTTGACGTTATCCGCAAGGTGCTGACCACCAGCCCGACCATCTACGGAGATCTGAGCGCGAAGTTCGAGAAAGTGAACCTCAAGCTTCTGACCATGATCTCGGAAGGCGAAATGGCCTGGGGCGCCAACAAGGCGATCCGTAGCCCGGCCGATTTCGAAGGTCAGAAGATCCGCACTTTCACCTCGACCATCCCGGTCGAGACTTTCAAGGCCTTCGGCGCCAACCCGACGCCGCTGTCCTGGGGTGAAGTTTACGGCGCGCTGCAGCTCAAGACCGTCGACGGAATGGTGAACCCGGTCTATTTCATCTACAATGCCAAGTGGCACGAAGTTCAGGACTTCCTGATCTTCCCGGGCCAGCAGCCCTATGTCGGCACTGTTTCAACCAACCTCGAATGGTTCAATGGCCTGCCCGCCGAGCAACAGGAAATGGTCACGAAGGCCATCGCTGACGCCGAACAAGCGGCCCATGACTACCAGATCAAGATCAATGCGGAGAATATGGAAAAGATCAAAGCCGAGCGCCCAGATCTGCAGGTTATCGTATTGACCGAAGAAGAGCGTGCCGTCTTTGAAGAGAAGAGCGCCACCCTGCACGAAACCTTCTACACCGTGGTCGAAAACGCCTACGACGAGGCTGAGAAACCTGCGGCGCGCGAAGGCGCGGCCAAGATTCTCGAAGGTCTCCTTCAGGAGGTGAAGGGCGCCTCGTAAGCCAATCTTGGATTGCAGTAAGGTGTGGTTTCCAAACGGGAGATCACACCTTTCGATTGAGGGCACGCCTTAGATGTGTGTCCAGGGAGGAGAGACATGAACACCCTGTTGCTGGCCTTGAGCAAAGGCACCGAATACATCGAGAAATTCATTATCATCACTGCAATCTTGCTGATGATGGTGAATTCGACCGCCAACGCCATTGGCCGCTACGCCTTTGGCAAGAGCCTGTACTTTTCCGAGGAACTCAACCAGTTCCTGATCGTAAGCGTAACCTTTGTCGGCTTCGCCTATGCGGTCCGCAAAGGCCGGAACATCCGCATGACGGCGCTATACGACGCTCTGAGCAATCGGTCAAAGAAAGCGATCCTGACACTGATCTCGTTAACAACTGGTCTGCTTCTGTTGTTCCTGGCTTATCAATCGGTGTTCTACGTCCTGGAGATCAAGTCGTTGAACCGTCTGAGCCCGGCTCTGCAATTCCCGGTCTACATCATCTACGCGGTGATCCCGATCGGACTCTTCATGGCAAGCATTCAGTACCTGATCGCTTTCGTAATGAACATCACCCACGCTGGCGCCTGGCATTCCTACGAGGTCGAGGACAGTGAAGCCGAGGACATTGGAGTCTGACATGTCGGGTATTCTTGAATTTCTTGGCGATATCGTAGCCGGTGAGCTGGATATCTACGTCATCACCTTCACCCTCGTCGCAACGATGGTGATCCTGCTCTTTCTCAGCTTCCCGATGGTCGTCCCTCTGGCCGTGGCTGCGCTGATCGGACTTGTTCATTTTTCGCAGAGCGATACCGGTGTCATCATTCAGCAGATGGTAACAGGCATTTCACCGAACGCGTTGATCGCCGTGCCGATGTTCATTCTGGCGGCCGATATCATGGCGCGTGGGCATACCGCCAACAACCTGCTAGGCCTGATCGAAGCCTACTTCGGACACCGCCGGGCCGGCCTGCCGATCACCGCCTGTATCAGCTGCACGCTCTTTGGGTCCGTCTCGGGCTCAACCCAGGCAACCGTGGTATCCATCGGTCAGATCATGCGGCCTAAGCTGCTGAAGGCGGGCTACAAGGACAGCTTTGTCATGGCGCTCATCATCAACGCCAGTGATATCGCCTTCCTCATTCCGCCGAGCATCGGGATGATCCTTTACGGAACGCTTGCCAACACCAGTGTCGGCGAACTGTTTATCGCAGGGATCGGCCCTGGCATCCTGCTTGCAGTGTTCTTCTCGGTATACTGCTATTTCTACAGCGTCCTGCAGGGTGATCAGATCGTCTCTGTCCCGAAGAAGACCGGCGCCGAACGGCGCGCGGCTTTCCGCAAGGCGATCCTGCCGCTGGGCTTCCCGGTCCTTATCGTGGGCGGAATCTATTCCGGTGCGGTAACCCCGACCGAGGCCGCCGCATTCTCGGTCCTCTATGCGCTGATCGTCGAATGCGTGGTCTACCGCGAACTGAAACTCACCGACGTTCTGGACTCGGCACTCAGCACGGGTCTCATCACGGCCGTCGTGTTTATCCTTGTCGGCATTGGTCAGGCGTTTTCGTGGTATATCTCGTTTGAGCAGATACCGCAGGGGCTTCTGGAACCTCTCAACCTCGAAGGAGCGTCGGACGAGTATATTCTTTTCGTCATCGCCCTTTGTTTTTTCGTGGGTTGCATGTTCGTGGATTCGCTCGTGGTGCTTGTCATCCTGACGCCGATCTTCGTTCCGATCGTCGACGCCTCAGGTATCGATCCAGTTCTCGTAGGGGTCATGGTCACGCTGCAAATGGCCATCGGGTCGGCGACACCGCCCTTTGGATGTGACATCTTCACGGCAATCGCGATCTTCAACAAACCGTATCTGGAGGTGATCAGAGGGACGCTCCCGTTCTTCCTGATCCTCGCCATGATGACGGCGCTGCTGATCTTCTTCCCAAGCATCGCGCTGTTCCTCAGGGACCTCGCGGCGTTCTGACAATGCGAAAGGCGGATGGCGGGTCACCGATCCTCGCCATCCGCAACGACTTGCCGGTGCCGGGACAGACAGCACTAAAAACTCTGCACTGTTAAATGTCGCTCAGCACTGACAGCAACTAGAATCACCTTATCAGTTTTGCATTCACGAGCGGCCCGGTTCCGCGGCCTGCGCGGGGTCACCAATGGTCTTTTGCCAAGTGTCTGAAATTCACCGTTTCACGCCGCTTCACACCTTCTCAGGCCGACCGTTTCCTCTACTTCCGTGTCTGTAGCACTGCGCTGCTCCCGATTGTCGAGCTGCCGGAAAGTCAGTAAATCCGACTCAGATTGTTCAGATTCCGCTGCATTGCGACATGCCGCTAGGTCACAGGCGGGGTGCCCGAAAGAGAACGATCAAGTGTCGGGCGTCTTGGTGTCCACCCCGGCGGCGGGCTTGGCTGTGCTGTCGATTTCCTTGAGCAGCAGTTGCGCGCGCCTGATTTGCTCGTTGGCGATCAGAACCTTGCGTTCCAGCCGCGCCTTCTTTGACTCCTTGGTGGCTTCCTTGATCTCGAGCTGAAGCCGTTCGGCCTTCGCCCGCAGCTTGGCGATTACCTTTTCCACATGGTCAGGCTTGATTTTTCCGGCTTTGCCCCGCTTCAGCCGCGTGAAGTAGTCGTCGAGCTTGGCAGCATATTTCTTTAACCCCATCTTGTTGTCTCCTGCGTTGAACCTGTCGGCGCAGCCGAGATCGCAACGGGCGATCCGACTGTCCTAACCATGGGTATTTTCGGACGTGGCATCGGCGTTCTCGACGACCACCTCACTGACTTCATCTTCATCAAGCGCCAGAATGCGTTCAACCTCGGCGACGGCGCTGTCGGATTCGATGTAGTAGGCGCGTGCAGCGGTGAGCAAATCGCGCATGGCTGTGTAAGCGTAACCGGAATCGTTGAGAAACGACGTTGCGGCATCCGCATCAAGGCTGCCCTTGCGGATCAACGCATCCACGACGCGAATACTGTTGCGCGCATCTTCCTCGACCTGCGCGGCTTCTCCGTCCAGCCACAGATTGCTGCGGTCTTCGGGCTCTGCGAGGTCGAGTTTGTAAATTTCAACGAGGATCCGTGCGATTTCGGTCCGCAGTGCGTTGTAGATTTCAGTAACCGCACCCTGATTGTGGGTGGTGTAGGTGGTGACATTGCGGCGCAGGTGCTTCACCGCCTTTACGGCGTGCACAACCTGGCCAGCCACATCGCGCATTGCATAGACACGGTCCAACACATCTGGCGGCATGTTTTTCTCCCCGGTGCGCGTCGTGAATTCCACGATTGCTGCATAGAGTGTCTTCACACGTGTCTCGTAGCGTTCGTCGATATCGAACTCGAAGGTTTTGCGACTGTTTCGCACGGTTGCGGCCACGTCGGTTGCCGCAAAAATCTCATGCCGGCTCAGATTTAGCCCATGCGCAATCAACTCCACCGAGTTGTCGTAGAGATGTTTGACCTCCTTGCGCATCGCCGCTTCGATGGTCGCGGGAAATTCGTCAACGGCCTCGGACAGATATTTCGGTCGGCTAAGGTCAGCCTGCGGTTCCTTGATGACGGTCTCGATAAACGCGATCAGCCGGGTCAGCAGCGGCAGCATGATCGCGACACCCATCACGTTGAAAATCGTGTGAAACAGCGCGACCTTGAGCGCAAAATCATCTTCGGCGATGCCGATCATGCCGCCGAGCACATCGACGAAACCCCGCAGCGGAACGATCAGGATCAGCGCGACTGCAGCCGTCGATACCTTGAAAACGACATCTGACAGCGCCAGTTGCTTGCCCAGATAGTTCGCGCTGAGAGAGCCCAGTATTGCGGTTATCGTTGTGCCGATATTGGCCCCTATCGCCAGAGCAAGCGCGTTTTCATAGCTGATCTGGCCTGCGGCGAGCGCCGTAATGATCAGCACCAATGTTGCGTGGCTGGATTGCATGATGACAGTCGCCAGCGCACCCACCAGCGTGTAGACCAGCAAGCCCGCTATGCCGGTCATCGCATACCGGTTCAGATCGAATGTATCCTTGAAAGTCTCGAAGCCGATCTTCATGTGGTGGATGCCAAGGAACAGGAAACCAAGCCCTGCCAGCACATAGCCGGTGCCGCGCAGGTATTTCGATCTTTGAAAGACCAGCACGACTCCGATCACCAGCAGCGGCATCGCATAGGCCGAGATATTGACCTTGAGGCCAAAACCGGCAATCAGCCATGCGCCGGTGGTGGTGCCGATATTGGCACCAAAGACGATTCCAATCCCTGCAACCAGGCTGATCAGACCGGCACTGAGAAACGAAATCGTGATCACCGAGATGAGCGAACTGGATTGCACGATTGTCGTCGTGACCAGCCCGAAGGCCATTGATCTGGGCATTGACCTTGTCGCCTGCTCCAATATGCGCTCCAGAATTCCGCCGCTGAATTGCCGGAAACCATCCTCCAGCATCAGCATGCCGAACAGAAAGATCGCAACGCCCGCCGCGATTTCCTGAAATTCCGAACTGGCCCAGAAGCCCGCGATCAACATGCCGATCGTGACCGGCAAAAGCACCTTACGTAGCTGATATTTCATTTGCACGTCACGGCAACATCATCCCCCGCAAGACAAAGTAGAAAAGCGCTGCGAGAAAGGCGGACACCGGCAACGTGATGATCCATGCCGAGACGATCTTGAGCAGCGACGCGCGGCTGACCAACTGCCTTTTCAAAGCCTTTTGCAGCTCTTTGCGTTGGGCGGCGGTGATCACCGCTGTGGCTCCCATCTTTTTCAATTCGGCCAGGATACGTTGCTTCTCTTCCACCGGCGCGTTCTGAAAGTCGCGCAGGACGGCCTCGGTCTGGATGAAATCCGGCTCGCCCTGATGTCCGGCCAAAACGCCCTCAACCACGCGCCCGATACGCTGGTCCAGAAACTCCCGCAGAAATCCCACCCCAAACACTGCGCCAAGCGCCACATGTGTCGAACTGATCGGCATTCCGAGTTGGCTCGCGACGATCACTGTGATCGCTGCGGACAGCGCGATGCAAAAGGCCCGCGATCTGTCGAGCTCGGTGATTTCGGACCCGACGGTCCGGATCAGCTTTGGCCCGAACAGCGCCAATCCCACCGATATACCCAACGCGCCAATTGCCATCACCCAGAGCGGGATGGATACAGCCGCACCGCCCGCCCCGGCGGACAGAACGTCGACGACACCGGCCAGCGGACCGACAGCGTTGGCAACGTCGTTTGCGCCATGTGCAAAGCTCAGCAGCGCGGCGGAAAAGATCAGCGGTACAGTAAAGAGCCTGTTTACCCCATCCCGGTCCGCGCTGAGCTGTGGCGCCTTTCGTCGGATCATCGGTCGCAAGACAAGCAGTGTGATGAGTGCCGCAATCAGCCCTAGAACCATCGCCCAAGGAAACGATACCACGACGATATGCTTGATGCCTTTGAGGGCAAGATAGGTGGTAAAGGCCCAGGCCATGATCGCGATCATGACCGGCACGACTTTTGCGGCCTCCGCGATAGGATCGCGTCTGAAGAAGATCAGCTTTTTCAGAGCATAGAGAAACCCGGCGGCGAATATCCCCCCGACAACCGGCGAGATCACCCAGCTCATTGCAATGTTCGCGACCGAGCCCCAGTTGACGATTTCCCATCCGGCAGCTGCAATTCCGGCACCCATCACTCCGCCGACGATCGAATGGGTCGTAGAAACTGGCGCACCAAGCCAGGTCGCGGCATTCAGCCAGATCGCAGCCCCCAGAAGCGCGCCCATCATCGCCCAGACATATTCATCACTGCTGCCCAGGTCGACAGGGTCAATGATGCCATTCTTGACGGTTTTCACAACCTCGCCGCCGGCGACCAATGCTCCTGCAGCCTCGAATATCGCAGCGATAACAATTGCACCGGTAAGTGTCAGCGCAAAGGAGCCGACCGCAGGCCCAACGTTGTTGGCGACGTCATTGGCGCCGATGTTCATCGCCATGTAGGCGCCAATGACCGCGGCCGCAATCAGCAGATATGACTGCTCCACTTGGGCAAACTTCGACCCGGTGAACAAAATCACGCCGACGACGAAAATGATCGCCGTTCCCAGTCGCCCAACCTCGGATCGGCTGATACGCGTAGCGTTTTCGATCTTCAGATAATCCTTGATCTTCATCCAATGCTCCCTGACCCGCAACCCAGATCAGGCTATTGGGTGAAACGTACTCCCAAACTCAGCGCGCGCGCTTGGATTCATCTCCCTGCTCGCCACGGATCGCGGAAAGGCATGCGCCGTTAAGAAGTCCCGTTGGAAGTGTAGTAGGATCTTCCCAGCGTTGCCTTGTGCCAGATCAATTTGGGCGGATCGCATGATCGAGGCGCGCCGACTGCGCAGATCCGCCGAAAGGCGGCGACCAGCCCGGCGTCATGCTTGAATTGGAGGAAGAAACACGCGGGAATGCTGCCGACGGTTACGAGACCGCTGCCGTAATGGTTCCTCCAAATATTCTACGATGATTTGGACCTCGCGTAACGAGTTATTGATTTCGCCGGTAAGAACTTGTCTGGGATCCGCCCAAACCGCCTTGATCAAGTTACTGACAGCTTTCGGCTCACGCGTGATGTCGCCTCAGAGAGATGGCTCTTCTTGAGCAATCGAACTAAGTGTGTGGAAGACCAACAATTCGATCGTTGCTTATCAACACGGATCGGTGATCCGATTGAGGGTGAAACAGGCGCAACACGCAGGACCGACGAGATTGGCAAAAGCTGCACCAACTTTAACACTGTTCCGCAATCCGACGTTCCGGACCTTGTGGGTTGCTGCGCTTGCTTCGAATTTCGGGGGGCTGGTGCAGGCGGTCGGGGCGGCCTGGATGATGACCAGCCTGACCTCTTCGCAAAGCATGGTGGCGCTGGTACAGTCCTCTGTCACCCTGCCTATCATGGTTCTGTCTCTGCTGGCCGGGGTTTTTGCCGACAACTTTGATCGCCGACGGGTGATGCTGGTTGCGCAGAGCTTCATGTTGGCTGTTTCGGTGC
Source organism: Sedimentitalea todarodis (assembly GCF_032595355.1). NCBI lineage: Bacteria > Pseudomonadati > Pseudomonadota > Alphaproteobacteria > Rhodobacterales > Paracoccaceae > Sedimentitalea > Sedimentitalea todarodis. The sequence goes on from NZ_JASMWN010000013.1 coordinate 56,160, forward strand.
TGCTGGCCATCATGGCGTTCGAGGAACTGCTGACTCCAGCGCTGCTCTTGACTTTCACGTTCCTGATCGGTTGCGGCACCGCGTTGCACAACCCGTCGTGGCAGGCCTCGATGGGGGATATCGTGGCCCGCGATCAGCTTTCGTCGGCGGTGTCCCTGAACAGCATGGGCTTCAACCTGATGCGGTGCATCGGGCCGGCGGCGGGTGGCTTGATCGTCGCGACTGCCGGCGCTGCGGTCGCCTTTGCGGTCAATGCCTTCAGCTATGTCGCGATCATCTCGGCGCTGTGGTCCTGGCGTCCGGCCTATCCCGAACGCCGCCTGCCACGCGAACCGTTGGGCGGCGCGTTTTCCGCCGGGCTGCGCTATGCGGCAATGTCGCCAAATCTGATGAAGGTGATCTTTAGGGCCTTTCTGTTCGGGTTGTCGGCGGTGGCGGTGCTGGCCTTGCTGCCGCTGGTGGTCCGCAACATTCTGGGGGGCAGCGCGGTCGTTTATGGTATCCTGCTTGGCTGCTTCGGCATTGGCGCGGTGGTCGGCGCGCTGCTCAACGCAAGGCTGCGGACCCGCTTTCGCAGCGAGGTGATCACGCGCGGGGCTTTCGTGGCATTTGCCGGCAGCAACGTGACCTTGGGTCTAAGCACCCACTATCTGCCAAGCGCCGTTGCCTTGCTGCTGGCCGGCGCGAGCTGGGTGATCGCCTTGTCGCTGTTCAACACTACCGTACAGCTTTCGACTCCCCGATGGGTGCTTGGGCGGGCCCTCGCGTTGTATCAGACCGGCGTTTTTGGTGGCATGGCGGGCGGCAGTTGGGCCTGGGGCGTGATGGCAGAAGGCTACGGCGTGAGCACTGCGATGCTGGCTTCGGCGGTGGTTCTGGTTCTGGGGGCCGTGGTCGGAGGTCTTGTGCCGCTGCCAAATCTCGAGAACCTTGACCTGGATCCTTTGAACGCGTTTCAGGAACCTCCGCTGCGGCTTGATCTGCGGCAGCGCAGCGGGCCAATCATGATCCTGATCGACTATGAAATCGCGCAAGATGACGTTCCGGCGTTCCTCGAAGCCATGCACGCAAGGCGGCGCATACGAATTCGGGACGGCGCGCAACACTGGACCTTGCTGCGGGATCTCGAGAACCCGGATATCTGGACCGAAACCTACCATGTCCCGACCTGGGTGGAGTATGTGCGCCATCACGAGCGCCGCACTAAGGCCGACGCCGATTCCTACGCACGGCTGGTCCGGCTGCATCGTGGCGAGAAGCTCCCGAAGGTGCACCGGATGATCGAACGCCAAGCGGTGCCACTCAAAGATGACATGCCATTGAAATCCGGTTTCGGATCACAGAAGCAATAGCAACGGACAGTATCTTCTCATGAATTGCCATGGGTATTGGAAAGTCAGAGTAGATCGAGGATAGAACAGAGAAACTGGTGTCTGTTATCTTCAAGAGCCGAAAGCATTGGCGTGGAATGGCAATTCAGCGCACTCAAGCGGAGGCAATGATCGACGGTAATTAGATGGGGCGTACCTATCAGTTCGGGACGCGCTCTTCAAAGCGGCGGAACATCAATGTGATCAGCCCCGCGATGATCATGTAAAAGACAGCCAACAGCAGCAGCGGTTCGTAAACGATAAACGTGTCTGAGCGCACCCGAGATGACACCGAATAGATCTCGACAACTGTGATGGTTGCCACCAGCGGTGTCGCCTTGAGTTGAAGGATCGTCTCACCTCCAAGAGTGGGCAGGACGTTGCGAATGGCCTGTGGCAACCAGATCCGGCGAAAAATGGTGAAACGCGGCATACCAAAGGCGTTTGCGGCCTCAAGCTGTCCTTTGTTCACACTGGTGAAGGCGCCACGCATCACTTCGCCTTCGTATCCCGCAAAAGACAACGTCAGCGCGAGGACCGCATAGGGCCATGCCTGGCGCAGATAGGGCCACAACTCGCTGCCTCGGATCCAGGGAATTTGCGGAAAGAGCGAGCCAAGCCCGTAGTAGAATAGCCAGATTTGCAACAGCAACGGGGTGCCGCGAATGACCGTGCAAAAAACGCGGGCGGGCGCGGACAGATACCAGGGCCCGACCGCTTGCGCGAGGCCCAGCGGGATCGCCAGCAAGAACCCCAGAACCGTCGTGACAACCATGATCCAAACGGTGCGCCACATTCCTTCGATCGCGAGCGGTGCATATTCTGGAATCCAGTCCCACCGCAACGAAACCGCGCACCACAGCACCAGGCCCGCAAACAGCGCCATTAGTACAATTCGGTGTGGTTGCAAAAGGTCGCGCAAACGCATCAGCGTTCACCGCTGCGCAAAGAGGGTTGCCCGCGACGTGCCCATTTTTCGATGCGGGCGAACACGGCGCCAGAGCAGAGCGTTACGATCAGGTATAGCGCTCCAGCGGCAAGGAAAAAGGTGAAATAGGCCCGCGTGCTGGCCGCGGCCTGTCGGGTTTCAAGGGTGAGTTCACTAAATCCGACGATGGCCAGAAGTGCGGTATCTTTGGTGGCAATCAGCCACAGATTGGCCAGCCCGGGCGTGGCAAAGGACAGCATCGCGGGGATCGTAACACGGCGCATCAACATAAGCGGCGGCATGCCAAAGGCACGTGCCGCCTCTATCTGCCCCGACGGCACAGCCTGAATCGCACCGCGCAAGACTTCGGTCGAATAGGCACCCTGAACGATGCCCAGCACCCAGATGCCCGCAACAACACCGCTGATTTCAACACGCCCATATCCCATCGCTTGCGAGGCTTTGTTAATCAGATCCGTGCCAACATAGTAGAGGATCAGGATCAGCACCAACTCTGGTACCGCCCGGATTACAGTGGTGTAAATGCCAAGGAGATCACGCAGGACCACCCCGCCGTAAAGTTTCCCATACGCCCCGAACAGTCCGATCAGCAGGCCAAAACCAAAGGCACCGAACGCAATCTGCAGCGAATTCACGAGTCCACGCAGAAGGTTGCCACCCCATCCGGGAGGCTCGAGCGAGAGCAACGCAATGCTCTCGCTCAACCCAAGTGTTTGGAGAAATGAGTCCACCTGGCTCTATTCGTTGTAAATGCTGGTGGTGAAGTACCGCGCGGTGATTTCCGCATGGGTGCCATCCGCCAAGATCGCGGCGATGCCAGCGTTCAGCTTTTCGCGCAGCGCATCGTCACCTTTGCGCACACCGGCGCCCACGCCTCGGCCAAGGATCGCTTCGTCATTGGCCACAGGGCCCTTGATTTCACAACAGGCACCAGCGTCCGTCGATATGAAATCAGCCATGGCAATGCTGTCGGCCTGGGTCGCGTCGATGCGCCCCGATACAAGGTCTTGATTGGCCTCGTCCTGGGTCTGATAGACGCGAATTTCGGCGGCGTCGCCAAAGTATGCATTCGCATAGGCCTGATGGATCGTCGAAGCCTGAATGCCGATGATTTTGCCGGCCAGCGATTCCGGCGTCGCGTCAATATCGATGGATTTGGCCCCAACAATTACGGCCGGTGTGTTGTAATACGGGTCACTGAAATCGATGGTTTTCTGCCGCTCTTCGGTGATCGACATGGAGGCCATCAAGGCATCAATCTGCTGGCCGGTCAGGGATGGGATAATCCCGTCCCAAGCGACAGGCGTGATCACGCAATCAAGTTCTGCGGCAGCACAAACAGCGTCGATGACTTCGACTTCCCAACCGACCCACTCCCCCGATGCATTGAGCGAGGCAAATGGTGGATAGGGCTCAGCAGCAATACCGATTTTCACTTCTTCGGAGGTGGCAGCACCTGTTGCCAGTACGGTCGTTGCAAGGCTGGCGATTACGAGTTTTCTGATTGTCATTGGTCTTTTCCCCTGTTGGTTTTCTTAGGTTACGTTTCTTAGCCGACTGTTTGCAGGAATTGCTTAAGCCGGGCGGATTTCGGATTGCCGAACAGTTCTGCTGGCGGTCCCTGCTCTTCGATCCGACCCTCAAACAGGTACACGACATGGCTTGCCACTTCGCGGGCAAATTTCATCTCATGCGTGACCAGCAACATCGTGCGCCCCTCTGCGGCAAGGTCACGAATAACGGTCAACACTTCGCCCACAAGTTCCGGGTCCAGCGCGCTGGTGGGTTCGTCAAACAGCATTACGCTTGGATCAACGGCCAGGGCCCGCGCGATGGCGGCGCGCTGTTGCTGACCACCAGACAGAAAAGACGGGAATACATCCGCCTTGTCACCCAAACCAACCCGATCCAGCAGGACCCTGGCTCGCTCGATCGCCTCGGCACGGGGTACTTTCAGCACGTAGACCGGCACCTCGATAACATTTTCCAGCAAGGTGCGGTGGGTCCAGAGATTGAACGCCTGAAAGACCATGCCAAGTCGGGTGCGGATACGTTCGATCTGACGGCGATTGACGGGTGATCCGTCTGCCCGCATCTCGATCTCTTCGCCATTCACGGCAATGCGGCCAGAACTGGGAGTTTCCAGAAAATTGATGCAGCGCAATAAGGTCGATTTGCCCGAACCACTGCCGCCAATAATGGCGACAACATCACCCTTGTGGGCGGTCAGAGAAACGCCTCTCAACACCTCAAGCGGGCCAAAGGACTTGTGCAGGTCAGTGACGCGGATCGCCTCGTCTTGCACTGCGGGCATTGGGCTGGTGGCGGTGACCGGTTTTGCGATTGCCATCAGGTTTCCTTGCAATTCAGGGCACAGCTAAGCCCGCTTTTTCGAATTAGGCAAGGTGATTGCATCGCCACCCGAAAAGGTGCGTCGTTCGAGAGTTGCGGGCTTGGCGTGATTGTGGTTGCCTTGATGACAAAGGGGGCTTTGGGGGAACCCTGTGCTGGCACTTTCGCGCAGTCAGGCCCCTGTCCAGCCGCATGAAATACAAAGAAACGAGCCATTCATGACCAATCCAAGCTTCGAGTTTTCCCGCGCGATCACCCGCCGTCCTGCCCCAAGCATCACCAATGGGCTGCGCGCCGAGGATATTGGAACCCCTGATCTCGACAAGATGTTAGCGGCGCACGCGGACTACGTGGCCACATTGAAGAAAACCGGCGCTGAAATCATCGAACTGCCGCCGCTGGACGCCTATCCAGACGCGGTATTCGTTGAGGATACTGCGCTTTGCCTGCCACAAGGAGCCGTCTTGATGCGCCCCGGCGCGCCCAGCCGTATGGGTGAGGTGCCCGAGATGGCTTCAACTCTGCGCGCGGTGTATGACGACGTCCGCGAAATCAATGGGCCGGGGCATATCGAAGGCGGCGACATCCTGGTCACGGGCCGCGAGATTCTGGTGGGGCGCTCTGATCGCACGGATGCCGCTGGCGTGGCCGAATTGTCAGCGATCGTGACCGAATGGGGCCATACCCTGCGCGAGGTATTCACGCCTCCCGGTGTGCTGCACTTCAAAACGGATTGCTCGCTCTTGGACGCGGAAACGATCTTGTCCACAAAACGGCTGGATGCTTCGGGGTGTTTCGAGGGCTACCGCGTGGTGCATGTGGCCGAGGGCGAAGAGGCAGCGGCAAACAGCATTCGATTTAATCAGTATGTGCTTTGCCCCGCTGGTTTCCCGCGCACGACGGAAAAGCTGCACAAAGCGGGATATGAAGTGGTTGAGATCGACAACTCTGAATGTGCCAAGCTTGATGGCGGCATGTCATGTTTGTCGCTGCGGTTCTGAACATCTCGTTTGGCGGGCGCCAAAGCGATTCGCGTCAGACCTGACTCGCCCAACCTGCCTGAAATCATATATTCCAACGCTCTAGGTGATATCAGGTTGCCCAACAATACTTCGCCGCCGCCCTCCGGTCAGTCTGCGCAGAAGTCTCCCAGGACCCTGTTAAACAGTCCGGGCTTCTCCAGATGTGTCGCATGGGCACATCCAGGTATGACCGCGAGATTGGCGCCAGGAATGGACTGCCAGAGTTGCTCGGTCTGACTCCAGGGATAAGTACGATCCCGATCACCCCAGATCACCAGCGTCTTGGTCACAATGTCCGCCAGGTGTTTGGCACCGCTCCAGCTCTGCATCGCATCCAGCCCTGCGAGAATTGATGGCAGGCTGCATTGTTCGGCGATCGCTGCGCAGGCTTCATATGCCGCAGCCTGTTCCCGTTCAAGGAACCAGGTTGCCGCAATTCGCCTGGCCGTGGCCTGGGGCCCGTCTGCATGGGCGCGGCGCTTTGACGTTCCAATGGTTTCAAACCTGCCCGGCAATACCCCGATCGGACCGGTCCCATAGAGCACCAACCGGTCGATGCGTTCGGGCGCACGGGCGACCATTTCCTGGGCGACCATCCCTCCCATAGAGTGGCCGATCAGTTGGCACTTCTGGATACCCTGCGCCACCAACCCGTCCAGCGCCCATTCCGCAAAACTCGCAATGCTTCCCAAGGCTTCGAGCTGCGCATTCTTGCCAAACCCCGGCAGGTCCAGAGCGATGATGTCTAACTCTGCCAAGGCTTCCGTTTGCCCCTGCCATTGCCGACTGCCACCCAAAAACCCATGCACAAAAACGACCGGCGTCATTTGCGCCCGCCCTGTACGATGCGGTCAAGGATCATGGCACAGAACAGGATCGCAAACCCGGCGAGGATACCTTGACCCACATTGGCATATTGCAGCGCCTCCAGCACATCTTCGCCCAGTCCCTTGGCTCCAATCAGCGAGGCTACGACGACCATCGCCAGTGACAACATGATCGTCTGGTTGATCCCTGCGCGGATCGACGGGCTCGCCAAAGGCAGATCGACCTTGGTCAGCAGATACCACTTGTTGGCTCCAAAGCTGATCGCGGCTTCGCGCACGCTTTCCGGCACGCCCCGCAGGCCAAGAACGGTCAGGCGTACCACCGGCGTGCCGCCAAAGATCATCGTAACCACAACCGCTGCCGGTTTACCCACGCCGAAAAATGCAATGACAGGAACCATGAAGACAAAAGCGGGCATCGTTTGCATAAAGTCCATGATCGGCTGGATAGCCGCATAGAACCTTGGACGGCGGGCGGCAAACATGCCCAACGGTATACCTATCGCGATCGACAGGCATGCTGCTGTACCCAACAGCGCAAGTGTTGTCATCGCGCCTTCCCAGAAACCCAAGAGACCCATATAGGCCAGAAAGGCCCCGGAATAGATCGACGTGCTGATGCCTGCGGTTAACCAGGTAAGCAGTATGATCAGACTGGCGATCACAATCCACGGCGTCTGAACCAGAATGACCTCGAGCGCATCAAGCAGCGCGCGGATGCCAAATGTCAGCCCGTCAAAGAAGGCTTCGCTGTTGCGCACGCACCATGCGATGAACTCTTCCACCCAGGTGATACTGGTCAGGCGAATGCTCGGATCCGTGGGGAACTGGCTGAGCAGTGAATAGCGCCCGGGGAAGCTGTAATGCATCATCGCCGCGGCAACGATGAGTGCCATGAAGACCGCGCTAAACAGGATTTGCGACAACGGCATGGCTGATCGGATCGTGCGATCCGACAGCCAGTCAGAAAAACGGGCCTCAAGCGCCCAGTTGGCCACCTGCGACTGTACTGCCTTCACGACGAGCAGGGTGGCAAGGCCGGTCAAAGCGATTGAGCTGCCTTCGGCGGCCAGCGCCTCGGCCTCGGCGCGGATCCCGCCAATGTTTTCCTCAAGGGACGCGACGGTGCGACGATAGACATCAATCTTGTCTGAATTGTTCTCGATCGCGGCGGCCAGTTGCTGACGGCGCAGTTCCAGTGTCCCTTCGATGGAAGCGATGCGCGCCATGGCGTCGGCAGCAAGATCACCGAAGAGACCGCGCGCGATCTGAACAAGAGCGAGTGTTTCCAGAATCAGGAAGGGCAGCGCCCACGACCATAAGGCCCGCGCACCAAACCACACCGGGCCAAACAGCCCCGCCATCAGGTTGAACGTCGGCGTGAATTTGGACGAGGCACCGATCTTGTCGAAATTGCGAATGTAGTAGTCAGGGCTGGTCCGCACAAAGGTACGAATGTTTTCGCGTCGTTCTTCGGCATATGCTAGGGCGGCTTCGCTTTCGGTATCCTCCAGCGGGTTCACATCAGAGGTGTTCATGACACTTCGGTCCCTTCGATCACGGTGCGCAGTAGATCGGCGCGTGTAATCACGCCGACGTCCTTGCCACCATCCTCCACCAGAATGGCGCTGCTGTTGTCGATCGCCAGATTGATGAGTGTGCTCAGGTTTTCGCCTTCATTGACCCGCGGGGCATCTGATGCGAGTGGGCCATGGGCGGCGATGTGTTCGGGTATAGGCCGCATGACTGCGTGGGCACGTACGACCTTGAGCCGTGAAATGCCGGCAACGAAATCGGCTACATAATCGTCGGCCGGGTTCATGACGATGTCTTCAGAGGTTCCAATCTGTACCACCTTGCCATCGCGCATGATGGCGATCCGGTTGCCGATGCGGACCGCCTCATCCAGGTCATGCGTGATAAAGATCGTGGTCTTCTTCAGAATCTTGCTCAGCCGGATAAATTCATCCTGCAATTGCCTCCGGATCAGCGGATCAAGCGCCGAAAACGGCTCGTCCATCAGCAGGACATCGGGGTTGGCGGCCAGCGCGCGGGCCAGGCCGACACGTTGCTGCATCCCGCCAGACAATTCATGCGCAAATTTCGAACCCCATGCACCCAGCTCGACAATGTCGAGTATGGCGGCCGCCTGGCGCATTCGTTCGTTCTTGCTGACCTGCCGGATTTCAAGCGGCATCGCCACGTTGTCGAGTACAGACCGATGCGGCATCAGCGCGAAATTCTGGAACACCATGCCGATCTTGTTGTTGCGAAACTTCTGAAGCTCTTGCGGACCCAACGCCATCACATCGATGCCTTCGATCTCGATCTTGCCATCGGTGGGCTCAAGCAATCGGTTGAAATGGCGCACCAAAGTGGACTTGCCACTGCCCGAGAGGCCCATGATGCAGAAGATTTCACCGCGTTCTACCGATAGACTGACATCAGCCACACCGACCACGCAGTTGTATTCCGCCAGCACCTCGGCCTTGGTCAGCCCTTTGTCGCGGATCGCCTGCAGGGCAATCGCCGGCTTGGCGCCAAAAATCTTCCAGACATTTGAAATCCCGATAACGGTATCGTCGCCCATGTGTCCCCCGAAGGTTATTTTGATTGGGTCGTGCCGTTTCTGGATGGCACCCCGCTCGGGGTGCCACCTTGGATGTCATCGTGGGATTACAGACCCAGCCAGGCGTCCACGCGATCAGGGTTGGCATCGACCCAATCACGGGCAACCTCTGCCGGGTCACGGCCCTTGCCGCTGATCTCATAGGCAAAGCCTGAGACGTCATCGGCGTTCAACTCGAAGTTGGCGAAGAACTCGGCAATCGCAGGAGACCTCTCAATCAACGAGTTGGACCACGCGATCTGCACGTCCTTCAACGCATCTTTCGAAGCGACCGTGGATTTGTCGAACCAATCGGGATCGTCCGACGGCTGTACCATTACATATTTTTCGGGATCGAATGCCGGTTCGGAAAGCATTTCAACGTCAAACATGTACCAGACCGCATGCGGTTTGTAGCAGTAAAACGCATATCCTTCGCCCTTGGCGATGCTGTCCTTGATGCGCGCGGTCTTGACGCTTTCCTCCGCGCGGACCGGCTCGATAAAGTCCATCAGACCGTAATCGCGCACCTTCACTTCGTTCACATTGGCCGAGGCCCAGCCGGGCGCGCCGATCCACATCTCTCCCCGTCCATTGCCATCACTGTCCATCAGCGCGGCCACATCCGGCCGGCCCAGATCGGCGATGTCGGTGATGTTGTTGGCTTCGCCAAAATCCTTGCTGACGCAAAAGCCCTGATTGCCTTCATAGGGGTTCGACGACAAGGTCACTGTGCCAGCCTCATCCACATATTTTTGGGTGAAGCTTTGCTGATTGGGTAGCCAGACATCGGGGTGTACATCAATGTCGCCCTTGCCCTGATCCATTGCCTGAAAGATCGTGGCGTTGTTTCCCGGCACAAATTCCACTGTGCCGCCAATGCGCATTTCCACGACTGCGCCCAGCAGATGGGCGATGGCCTGCGCACCGGTCCAGGATGGCACGCCGATTTTGACCTCCTCGGCAGCGACAGCGGGGATCGCGTAGATGCCGACAGCAACCGCCAGGCCGAGTGATTTCAGTGATGTTCCCATGATCGTCTCCTCTGTTGATTTGCGCCGCGTCTTGGCGTCATTTTTTTGTGTATCTGCGTTTCCCGTCGCGTGATGGGGTTGGTACAGGCCTGACCCAGGCCGCAACCGGGCGATGAAGGCCGAGATTGGGACAAACCGCCGGATCCTAAACCAAAGTCTAGATCAAGAGGTTTTCATAGCGCCAATTCGAACATTTCATCAAACTATTCGCTTTGCGCATAGTTTTGACTATGCTTGCCAAACGCCTCTCTTGATTTGTAGGAACACCCCCTTGGATTTGAATTGGCTACGTGATTTTCAATGCCTCGCCCGGACTCTGAACTTTACCCGTGCATCCGATGAACGGAACATCACACAGTCCGCGTTTAGTCGTAGAATCAAGGCACTGGAAAGCTGGGTTGGCCTGCCGCTGGTCAACCGGGCAACCTATCCGGTTCAATTGACAGAGGCAGGTCAACAGTTCCTGCCGGTCGCGCTCGCCGCGATTTCGCAGCTGACAGAATCACGTCAAGCACTGCGGGATGCCGACCGGGGCGATAGTCGATTTATTCGGTTTTCCGCGCTTCACACGATTGCAGTCAATTTTCTGGCCAACCGGATCGAAGAGTTGCAACTGAAAATCCCCGATCTGCGCACCCGCGTCTTGTCCGATTCCCTGAGCACCTGTTGCGATTTGTTGGTCGAGGGCGCGGTGGACATCATGTTATGCTATTACCATCATTCGGTGTCGCCGATGATCGATGAGACCGCTTTCAGGAGAAAGGATCTGTTGAAAGACCGCTTGATCCCGGTGGCCGCCGAAGAACCGGCGCGGACCAGGCACTGGAACCTTTCAAGCCAAGCTGGTCCGCCGATCCCCTATCTTGCCTATGACCGCTCGTCGTTTCTCGGCATGGTTGTTGAGAACACCGTCGACCGGAAACCGCTGAATGCCGAGACGATCTATGTTGATAGTTTGGTCGAAACGATCAAAAGGCGCCTGATGACCGGCAGCGGCTTTGCCTGGATGCCGGAAACCGCGATCTCGACTGAGCTTGGCGATGGATCCCTGGTGCCGATCGGCGATGATACGTGGCGAACAACGCTGACGATTTCTGCCTTGTCCAATCCGGCAATCATCGACCAGCCCACACAACTGCTGTGGGATCGGTTGTGACACCGCGAAAGCGATTGGCCGACCCGGAACTTTTCCGGTCCCCTCAGTTTGGTGAGCAACCCGCGACAGTATCTGCGGGTTCATGTCAATCGATAGCGGGATACATCGTAGCCGTCGCCTCGGCGCCCCTGCCTTCAGGGATGCCGAAGGGGCGCGGTCCCGTGGCTCAGACAGACACCCAGCGGTTTTGATGATCAAAGGCAAAGTCATAACCACCAAGGGCCGCCGCGCCGCCGGTGTGCAGGAAAATCACCCGTTCGTCTTTGAACACGCCCTTGCGCGCAAGATCGATCAGCCCTGCCGCACCTTTGGCTGAATAGCACGGGTCGAGGAGGATGCCTTCCAGTTCGGCAAACATCTGAATTGCCTCTATGCCGCTTGCTGTTGGCAGGCCATATCCGTCGCCCACGTAGTCGGTGTTCGCCATCACGTCTTCGCGCTTGACCACTCCGGCACACCCCAGCTTTTCGGCAGTCTTGCATGCAAGATCATACACCATCTGCTCCTGCTTGGGTTTTGGAGCCCTTGTACCAATGCCGAGGACGGGCACCTGCGCGTTCATTGCGCACATTCCGGTAACAAGCCCTGCCTGAGTTCCCGAAGAGCCGGTTGCGTGCACCAGTCGATCAATTTTCAGGCCGCGGTCATTGGCCTGAGCCAGAAGCTCAAATGCTGCGTTGACATAACCCAACGCGCCAGTTGGGTTCGATCCGCCCCCGGGTATGACATAGACATTGCGTCCCTCTGCGCGTTTCTTTTCGGCAGCCTTCTCCATCTCGCCGGGCATGTCGTGGCCGCCCGGAAACTTCTGAGTGGTCGCGCCATGAAGATGATCGAGCAGTACATTCCCATTGGTGTTGTAGTTGGCATCCTGGTAACCGGTGCGATCTTCCAGCAGGATGTGACAATCAATCCCCAACTTGGCAGCAAACCCCGCAGTCTGGCGGCCGTGATTGGTTTGGGTCGCCCCCTGCGTCATCACCATATCAGCCCCCTGCGCTTCGGCCTCCGCCATCAGGAATTCAAGCTTGCGGGTCTTGTTGCCCCCAGTTGACATGCCGGTGCAATCGTCGCGCTTGATCCAGAGCTCTACGCCCAACTCCTTTGAAAGCCGTTTCATCGGCTCGAGTGGCGTTGGAAGGTGGGCAAGGTGCAGGCGCGGAAAGCGGGCAAGATGCATGAGGCAGCTCCTAAAATTGGTTGTCATCAACTTACCGCCCGCAAAAGCAGACATCTATTGCAAAGTGCGGTGGTTAACTTGCATTTCTTGCATGTTATAACGGATCCTGGTATTCGCGGCCCATGCGGCTTGAATGGATTGATGACATATTGGCGGTCCTCGATAGCGGCTCGTTGGCACGCGCAGCAGAAAAGCGGTTCCTGACCCAGTCCGCTTTCACCCGCCGGGTGCGCCTCATCGAAGACAGCATCGGCGCGACGTTGTTCGACCGCCGCCGCAAACCCATATCTCTGATGCCCGGAGTACAGGCGCTGGAACTTGAATTGCGTGAGCTCAGTACACGCTTGCACAGACTGCGACATAGCCTGAAGTCTGCGAATGATCCGACAAGCAAGTCTCTGTCCTTTGTCTGCCAACACGCGCTGACCACGACCGTATCGCCCAAGATCGTCCGCGCTCTGACGCATGATGGCGAAACCTCGGTGTGCGTGCGTTCGGGGAACCAGGACGAATGCCTGTTGCGTCTGATCTCGCGCGAAGTGGAGTTCGCGATGATGTACGGTGTCCCGGATGAAAGAATGCCTGACCCCGGAACCGCGTTTGAAACCAAGACACTTGGGTCAGATCTCTTGATCCCGGTCTGTGCGCCCGCAATGCGCAGCAGAGCGACGGATGCCGCACTTCCGACGATCAGCTACCCGCCCGACGTCTTTCTTGGTCAGGTCTATTCCCGGATGATCGCCCCGCGTCTGCCCAAGGGTATCACCGCATTGCCCGTCGTCGAAAGCGCCCTGACGCTGGCCATTCTGCAATATGCCGTGCATGAAATCGGCGTCGCCTGGTTGCCGCACTCTCTGGTTGCCGATGCCCTCACACAGGGGACGCTGGTGCGGGTTGACGACGTGCTGCCCACGCAGCCGCTGACAATCAGGATGGTCCGTTTGGCGGAAGCGCAGTCAGAGACAGGTGAGAAGATATGGCAACATCTTGACAAACATCTGCAGCCTTTCCTTGCACCGCATCACTTGCCGGAAAACGCGGATCGCACCATTCAATGAGAACAGCTTTGGTGAAATCCAAACACTCCGGGTAGCCCACCACCGCCGTCGGCTTGCCTGTTCATCCAGGGTCCGACGCTGTGCGCATGTTCTACCTTGTGCAGGCAGAAGCCGTCGCCTCATTCGCCAACGCTGTGAGATTGAGGCACGGGATGTCGCGCTCCTGTCTGATCCGCCAGGCTATGAACTGCCGACAACAATTCCCGGGACCAGTTCCGCCAACGCCACGGCCATGCCGGACGAAGCTGGCGACCTGCGTCGTTTCCGGCATCATCGCCAGTTGCTGAAGTCCTGTGGCCCGGACCCTGCTACATTGAAGTCAGCCACAGCAACGCTCGCAGGCATCAAGGTCGCCCGCATGGTCCGCAAAGGACAAATTCGACCGATCAGGGAAGCTCGCCTTTGGGCTGTGGTCGAATTCGCAGGATAATCTGTCCGCCTGACGCCCTAATCTCAAGCCATGCTGGAAATTGCGACACTATCTGGTTTTGCCGTCTGGACCAGCCGGGCGTTGCCACATACCATATCCCTGTTAACCTAGGATGTGCCTTAGATGAAACGCGGCCAAAAAGGACATCGGATAATTGTTCCCAGAAGCGATACCTCGGGATCGGAGGAGAAACGGCGGTTTCTTCGATTGCACCTACGGCCGGTTGCAGTGATCTGTTCAGCAAAAGTATGCAGCCCGCCAGTTGGTCGGCGGTGCTGTCTTGTGCTTGCATGAAGAAGCACTCCAAAAATTTATTGCTGTGGCTATTGAAGCCTGCAACGCCAGGTCCGTGTTTTTGATGGCTGCGAAACACACGATGCAACAGCCGGGCGTTGTGATACCGATGGCGCGACTTGTCTTCCGTGGAGTTGCCAGATGCGAATGCCGCTTGCCATTGCAGCCGCCGGTACCGAAGCGGCCCCTTGATCCACCTGATGACGTGATCATTGCGCAGGTTTATCTACGATGATCCTGCATGGCGGATTGCGTTTCAAAAAAGTACTCACCGGTTCCTGGCGGTTCCTGTTACTCGTCGCATCCTGGGAATTGCTCGTTGTCTATCTGGACGAGATCAGAGGCTTTGAATTCATTGGCCTGCCGATTCCGTTGGTGACAACGGTGGGTATCGCGGTATCGCTTTACCTGGGATTCAAAAACACGTCGTGTTTCGCGCGCTGGTGGCAGGCGCGCACCATATGGGGGCAAATCGTCAATTCTAGCCGCGACTGGGGCAATGCCGTTGCCAACCTGATGCCGTCCGATAGCATGACCGTCGATCCAGATATCAAGACCAGGCTGATTGAACGCCACATTGCTTGGGTCAACGCGCTTGCCTTTCAGTTGCGCGTGCAAAACCCAAGACACGCCCGTCAGCAAAAGTGGATGTTCGGCCTGCGTCGTCTCGAGAACCGAAAGGACCTACACCAGACGCCCGAGAGTTATCGCACCCACCTGTCAGACGCGGACGCGGCATTGCTGGACACAAAGACGAATGCGGCGAGCTATCTCTTGTTCCGACAGGGGCAAGAGTTACAGAGCCTGGCAGATCAGGGAAAAATTGATGCATACCGGCATGTCGCGATGATGGACAGGCTTGCGCGCTTCTATGACGCGCAAGGATCCTGTGAGCGCATCAAGAACGCGCCGTTCCCTCGACAGGTTGCAGATATCGGCAAGCTGTTTACATGGATCTTTATCTTCATGCTGCCCTTGGCCTTTGTGAACCTTTACACAATTCCAGTTGATCTTGAAGGCTGGGAAAGGTGGGCGTTTGCCGGCTACACGCTCTCTATGATCCCGTTCTGCCTGCTAATCTGCTGGGTGTTTTATCTGACCGAACAGGTGAGCGCGTCCTTGGAAGATCCATTCAATGGTGATGCCACCGATGTCCCGATTTCCACCATCAGCCGGATGATCGAAATTGACTTGCGGCAGACGATGGAAATGGACAATGTTCCGGACCCACTTCCGCCTGTCGAAGATGTGGCCTATTGAAAATAGGGGCGAGCGCTGCGCCTGGTCGATCCCGGGAAGCCCACCAGCCTATCCTGATCTTGCCAACGCGACCTGCCGGACCCGGCGATGATCACCGCGTTGCAACTGCGGCCGAGCCTGGGCCGAAGAGCAAAGTAACATCAATATTCGGAACGCTACCTACCTTTGGAAGCGTGTTTCGTGCCGGGTCGTGCATCCAAGAGCTTTCCGCGCTAAACCTGAATCACCTAACGCTGCCTGAAATCATAGATTTCAACGCGTTAGGTGACACCAGATGATCCAATTAAGACGCGAAATGCTATAAGTCATTTATGGCCGGGTATCATGCGTGCCAACCCGCCAGGTACAAAGCGCAGAACGAGGATCATGCCAATTGCGACAATGATGAAGCGGGCTTCTTCCATGCCACGGAAACCGGCCATGGCCTCGGTGGCGAACGTGAGCGCGAGTGCCGCGATGATCGGCCCAATGATCGTAGTGGTGCCACCAATCAGCACCATCGAGAGTGCAAGGCTGAGTGTGCCAAAGCTCAGAACCTCGGGCGCTGCGACGCGCAGATAGATGGCAAAAAAGCCGCCGGCAATTCCGGGAAACACCGCACTTGCCACAAGGGCCAATACACGTTGACGCGCAATGGATATACCGCGCGCTTGTGCGTAGTCTTCATTGTCACGCACCGCCAACAACGATTTCCCAAAGGGTGAGCGGGTCAACCACAGAAGATAGAGTGTCGATATCGTCAGCAATCCCAATGCCACGTAGTAATAGCCAAATTTGAAATCGCGGATGAATCGGTAATCGCCGATCTCAAGCCCCGGAATGCGCACCATGCCTCCCGCGCCACCGGTGATCTGGCTTTGGCTCAGGATCAGTTGCAGCACAAGCTGGCTGAAGCCGAAGGTCACCAGAACCACGTAGATGCCCTTGAGCCGAGCCACTGGCAGCGCGACAATCAGGGCCGACAGCGCGGCCGTCACACCTCCCACGGGAATGGCGAGCCAGGGATCAACGCCCAGGGTCTTCGCGGCAATTGCGGCGGTGTAAACGCCAACGGCAAAGAACGTCAGGTGACCAAAGTTAAACAGGCCCGCATAGCCCAGAGACAAGTCCCAGTTCGACGCTATCACCGCATAGACAAAGGCAAGAATGAACAGGTGGCGCGTGTAACTGTCGGTTACAAACGCGGGCACGACCGCCAAGACCGCCAATCCTGCAATCAAGAGAAATGTCCGAGCCATCTCAGGCCCTCCCAAAGAGACCGTTTGGTCGGAATACGAGAACGATGATCAGGCCGAAGAACAGCATGAATGGGGTCCAGTAGAGGCCAACAAAAAGTACCAGAAATGCCTCGGCCATTCCAATGACAAAGGCCGCCCCGACCGTTGCGCCAAGAGATCCAAGCCCGCCGAAGATGACGACAATCATTGCTTTGACCAAGGGCTCAACCCCGAGCGACGGTGTGACGAACCGTATGCCCCCAAGCAAGACGCCTGTTAACCCGGCAAGGCCGGCTCCCAACCCGAAGGCAAGCGCGAATGTCAAAGGGACATTGATCCCCAATAGCGCGGCGGCATCCTGATTTTGGCCCACGGCCCGCAAGGAGCGGCCTGTGGCTGTTTTGGTCGCAAAGGCCCAGAGTGCAATCAGGATCATCGGCGCAATCAGGACAATCAGCGCCTCATGTGCGGAGAACACCGCGCCAAAGAACGACACGTCGCCATCTATCAACCTGGGCAATTGCTTGAGCCGCGCGCCCCAGATGATCTGAGCGGCCTTTTCCATAATGATCATCGCCGCCAGCGTCGTCATCACAGTAATCAACAGCATGTTTGGGCGTCCGTAGAACGGCCGTACGAGCAGAAATTCGATAATCACCCCAAGCAAGGCAGCAGCCCCGACACCCGCGATCATTCCGACCCAAAGGCCAAGACCCAGGGGTTCAGACACAGTCCAGGCCACAAAGGCCCCGATCATCATCAACGCACCATGCGCAAAGTTGAACACCCCAAGCGTCGTCCAGACCAGGCTGAGCCCACTGGCCATCAGCGCATAGAGCGCGCCCAGCACAGCACCGGAAACAAGGGTCGTCATAAGCAGTTCCATCAGCCTGCATGCTCCCCAAAGTACATTTCCATGATTTCCTGATGGTCTGGCGCGTCGTCTTGCCCAATCTCACGCTCCACCTCGCCATGTTCGATCAGATAGAGACGGTCTGCCAGCGACAGAAGCAATTCCACGTCCTGTTCGACGACGACGACAGGCACAGAAGCCGAGATTTCCTTCAGCGCGACAGCAAGTTCTTCTTTCAACTTTGGAGAAAGTCCCAGTGTCGGTTCATCAAGCAGCAACAGACGCGGGGCGCACATGAGGGCTGCTCCGATGGACAGCATCTGCCTCTCACCACCTGACAGTGTTTTTGCCTTTTGCGGTCCGCGTTCGGCAAGCCGCGGAAAAAGGCCATAAACCTGCGCCAGCGATTGTTTGGCCTGCGCGCGGGCTGGTTTGGTAAAGGCCGCCATTTGCAGTGTTTCCGCAACGCCCATGTCACCAAATAATGTGTTGCCCTGCTGCGACTGTACCAGCCCCTTGGAAACAATCACCGGTGGGCGGGCGGCCGTGATGTCGACACCGTCAAATGTTACCTTGCCCGCAGTTGGCTTCATCAATCCGGAAATCACCCGCAACAGAGTGGTTTTCCCATGCCCGTTTGGTCCGAACAATCCGATACTTTCACCTTGCCCTACATGCAGGTTGATCCCGCGCAATACGGTGACATTGCCGTAAGCAGCTTCAATTCCTTCGATGTTCAAAACGTTTGTCATGCGGCACGCGTTCCCAGGTAGGCTTCGACCACGGCAGGGTCTTTCATCACCTCGGTGGGGTCCCCTTCGGACAGCAGTGCACCCTGGTTGAGTACAATGAGCCGTTTTGAAACGGCCATGAGCAGGCTCAGCACATGCTCGATCAATAATATGGTGATTCCGGTTGCGTTGATCTTGCGCAAGAGCGCCTCAAGGGCCGAGATTTCGGGTCGGGTCAAACCCGAGGCCGGCTCGTCCAGCATCAGAACCTTCGGGTCCATCACAAGCGCCGAGGCGATCATCAGCTGTTTGCGTTGATAAACCGACAGTTCGGTGGTCGGCATGGTACGGCGCTCAGGGTCGAACTCAACCAGATCGAGCGCCTGCTGCACTGAACCCTGCAGCTCATTGCGTGGCAATCCTTTGCCATAGGTGGCCGCAACCCCCACGGTTTCGGACGCGGTCAAATCGGGAAATTCCACATCCTTCTGGAATGTGCGCGTTAATCCCATCCCGGCAATTTTATGCGGCGCCATGCGGTCAATCTGCTGACCATCAAACCAGATCCCTCCCGAAGTCGGGCCAAATGGAATGCGGGAAACGATATTGAACAGCGTGCTTTTGCCCGACCCGTTTGGTCCGGCAATTCCCAGAAGTTCACCGCGCCGGACGATAAAGCTGACGTCATTGACGGCTGTCAGCCCGCCAAAGCGCTTGGTTGCGTTGCGAACATCAAGAATTGGGTTGCTCATTGGTTGCCTCCGGCCATCAGGCCGCGCAGGAATGCCCGCTGCGGCCTGACAACTTTTACTTCATCCAACTGGGTTCGATGAACTCACCAGTCGCATAGACCGGCGGGTAGAAGAGAGCGCGCTCACCGTCCTGGATTTGGTAAAACTGAAGCGGGATGCCATCGTTTGACTGAACAGCAAGGTGCGTGGCGGGATCGAAAGACACCATGCCCATTGCGGTTTGAGTCGAGGACGCGCCAATGGCGACGCGATCCGCAGGATCGCCAACTTCACCGAGCGCTGCGGCATAGATCTGCACCTGCTCGTAGAGGGCCGCCCCGTAGGTGCCGGGGGCATTGCCATAGGCGTCTTCGTATTTTGCGACAACCTCGGCAGCGCGCGGGTTGGTTGGCGTATTCAGGATGCCGCCCAACAGGTTGTAGACGATACCCGAAGACTGCTCTTTGGTCAGCTCGATGAATTCCGGCACGGACGGCGCATATTGGATGAACACAAGGCTGTCGGTGGGGTTCTCGTTGAACTGGGATACAAAAAGCGCCGCATTGGCCGACACGTAGTCGGTGTTGATGATCACCGCGGGTTCGGCCTCACGCACTGTTCCCAGGAATCCGCGCCAGTCGTTGATCTCGCCGAACGGCAACAAGTCATTGGTGACGACCTCCCAGCCTGCGCTTTCAAACGCATTTACCATGCCATCTGCGATGCCTTTGGAATAGGGATTGTCCGATGCGACCAGGGCAACCTTTTTGTTGGGCAGATCAAGTTTGCCGTCCGCTGCCAGGTTTTCGATCACCGGCACGATTTCGGTATTGTACCCGGCGAATGATGGCGTCAGCGACCAGACGGTCTGGAAGGCATCGGGGTCAGGCGAAATGAGGGCTTCGGTCTGCGAGGAGTTCGCTGAAATCAGGTAGACCATTTCCATTTCGGCCATCAGTTCGATCTCAAAGTTCTAACCCGAGGCATAGCCGGTCATGATGGCGCCCATATCGCGATCGCCCAGCAGACGTTCCGCAGCCGTTGTCACCTTGTCAGCGGCACCGTCAACGACATCGCCCACGGCCAATTCAAACGTGTGCCCTGCAACACCACCTGCGGCGTTCAGTTCGTCGATCGCAAGCTGTGCACCATTGACCATCTCCTGACCGTCCGCGGCCTGTGCGCCGGAAACAGGCGCCAGCACGCCGATCTTGATGACATCCGCGGCGGCGACGCCAGCCGATGCCAGCAGGCCCATTGCGGTCGCTGTTGCCAGCAGTGTTCTGCGTTTCATCTTACTCTCCCGTTGGTTTGGTTACGTCATTCAGAAATCCGCTCAGATAAGGATCAAACATCTCCGGAGCCTCCCAGAATGGCGCATGGCCGATCCCGGGAATGTCGTGGACTTTGCGTTGCCATATGTTCCTGTAGGGCAGCCCTGCGATGAAATCGTTGTGGATAAAGGCGTCCAACGCACCGTTGACGATGGCGAACGGGTTCGGTGCGTTCACGGCAATTTCCTGTTGGTTGGGGCCGATGCCACAAGCCAGTTTGGCGATCATCAACGACCGGGCGCGGCCATCGCACCGTGTTACGGCGTCTTTCAGGAACGGATCATAGGGGGCATCTGATCCGCAGGTGTTTCTTGCGAACATGTCGATTTCTTCGTCCGACAGCAGCTGCTTGGACGCTATCGAGTGTTCGATATCGCCGCAGAACCCTTCCGCCACCGCCCCTTTGCCCTGGGTGATCGGAGGCGATCCGGTGATCATCACACCTGCCAGCGCCTTGCTTTGCGACATCATGTCGATGGCGATTATCCCACCGAGCGACCACCCAAGCACCGCATAGCGAGTGATGCCGAGGCCCTGCATCAGCTCAATGGCCGCCGCACCGTAGCCTTGCACATTGTAGGTCCGGTCGAGATCGCGGGCGTCTTCACTTGCACCATGGCCGGGCAGATCAAAGGCCACACAGCGATGTGCGGCGCCGATTGCCCCGTCCAGTTGATTTCGAAACACCTCGCGGCAAGTGGAATTGCCGTGGATCATCAATGCCGGCAGCCCATCGCCGGCACTTTCACGGTAAGCAAGCGTTCCATGGCTCGTTTCGATGTGGTGCAGATCGCTCATGACCTGACACCGCACATGTCCAGCACAGATGCGGCAATCACTTTGGTCGTCTCGATCAGGCTGCCGACCTCGACACATTCATTGTCGCCATGAAATCCGTCGCCCGCCGGGCCATAAATCACCGGCACAACACCCTTGCCAGCATAGTGCGCAGCGTCTGTAACCGCCTCGAACCCCTTTATTTCCGGCTTTGCAAGCTGCAACTCTGTTGCCCTTGTCAAAACGGTTTGTGCCAGCGGATGATCAACAGGCGTGTCCATTGGCGGGAAATGCAATCCCCAAAGATCCCACTCGATTTTCGGCGGATTTTCCCGCATCCACGGATCCATCGCGGCAAAATGGGCAATGAACTCTTCAAATTCACGCTGAACGTCGCCGAAGTTCTCCTGTGGCATGAATTTGTAGTCCAGAACCATGGTCACAACGTCCGAGATCATGGCGGCATTGCTCATCACCGCCGGATTGCCGTCCGGGCCCATGCCCGCGCCGCCCATGATCGTTCCGGGATTAATAGTGGCCAGTCCGGCTGGTAGGAGCGGGTGGTTGGTTCTGCGGCAGCGGCTGGCTTCGAAATCGCGCAACGCGTTCAAAAACCGATTGGCCAGTTCAATGGCATTCACACCTGGTTCAAGCCGGCCAAGGCTGTCATGTTGCGGCCAGAGCGCGTTGAATCGCCACCCTGCATGCGCCTGTTTCCCGAAAATTGTAACCCGAACCCAGCTCAGGCCGCCTTCGGCGGGAATAACGTGGCCCCATGTCGGCTCAGCGATGATCGCATGTCTGGCCAGCTTGGTGCCACCGCGCTCGACCAGATCGATCGCACCGAAACCGCCGGCCTCCTCATCGACCACACTATGGATCGACAGTCGCCCGTCCAGTTCGATCCCGGCTTTGCGAATTGCACGTGCTGCCGAAATGCAGGCTGCCACGCCACCTTTCATATCTACGGCACCGCGGCCCCAAACCCGGCCGTCCTCCAGTTGTCCGCCAAAGGGATCGCGGCTCCATGCAGCGCTGTCGCCAACCGGCACCACATCGATATGGCCGCACAGGATCATGCTCTTGTCTTCCGAGCCGGGCAGGTCTGCGGTCACGTTTGGGCGGTTTTCCAACGCATCCCAACGGTCAAGATCAAAGCCAAGCGGGCGCAGTTCCTCTTCAATCCGATCCTGCACATCGGCTTCCCGGTGCAGGCCCTGTTCCGACTGAAACTTCGGATTTACCGACGGGATGCGCACCAGATCCTGCGTGAGCGCGACAACATGATCGCGGTCCGCCTCGATGACGTCCAATACAGCTTGCAATGCAGGTTTCATTTACTTGCCCTCCAGCTCATCAAGCAACTCCTGGGTTGTGACCTGCCGACAATAGCCTTTGATTGTGGACAGCGAATTGTCCTGGCGGGCCTGAGTCTCTGTTGCGCAGGCATCGGTGACTTGTGTGACGAGATACCCAAGATCGCAGGCATCGCGGATCGCACCTTCGACGCATTGGTCGGTCAAGAGCCCGCAGATCACCAGTTGCTTCACACCCAGATTGCGCAACACGTAGTCGATATGTGTGGAGACAAAGACCGAGGATGAGGATTTGGGGAAAACGATCTCGTCCCCGACAGGGGCGATTTGGTCGATCACCTTGCCGTCCCATGATCCTTTGGCCACGTTGAAGCCGGTGATTTTGTAATCCAGGCTCCGATCGCGACCATCCAGAGTCAGGCTCTCGATCGTGGTGTACATGACCTCGATCTGTTTCGCCCGAAACGCCGCCTGCAAAGCTTGCATGCGCGGTATGACATGTTCGAGTCGCTCAAAGAGCCAGCCATATTTTTTCTGAAACTGCGCATCAGTCAGCGCGGTGAACTCGCCCCCGTCGCGATGGGCCGCAAAGTTCTGGACATCGATGAACAAGAGCGCCGATTGCGCAGGGGTCAGTGGGATTTCACGCGTCATGGTCATTTTTGACATTCCAGAATTTCGGTGATCGCCCCGGCCAGCAGGTCGGCCCATCGGGCGGTCCCGTCCGGGTCGGTCAGCAGGTCATTGCGAACCTCGATCAGAGTGTGGGCTATGCCACGCGGTTCAGCATGAACCGGCAGGAACCAGTCTGTTTCATCATCGATCTGATACGGCTGGTTCACAGCCAGTGTCAGATTCGGGGCGTGCAGGACAATATGATCCAGCATTATCTGTGCAGTCTTTGAATCTCGACGGGACAGGAAACCGGCATGCCAATTGCGGGCCAGCCCACCTAAATGTGGTGTGTAGGAATGCACCGAGAAGGCCGCGCGCCGCGGTGCCTTGGCAAATCCCTGTTCTATTGCATGATCCAGAGGGTCAAATACCTCTCGCCGACGCACCCGTCTTGCCTCGGCAGTCAAATCAAGGTTGGCCGGAATAGTGACATTGTCACTGACCTCGGGCACGGAACCCGGCGCATCAGGTGGTCGGTTGCAATCAATCACCAGACGGCTGTAGCGTTGAATGACCAGTGGTGCATCAAGCCGATATGCCAGTGCGCAGGCCAGCACCTTTGCCCCGATATCCCAGCCGATATGACCGTCAATTGCGCCGGGGGGCAAACCCAGATCACCGAGCGCCGCAGGTACTGCCTGCCCGGCGTGCTCGCAGACCAACAGGACCGGCGCCGTGCTGTCGGAGTTCACCCATTCCACCGGATCGGGGTCCGCAGAGCAGAGGAATCCGCGTTTTATTGCGTCAGTTTTCACCACCGGGCCTCCGGCAAAGAGCCCGCACGTTGAATCATATCTAACCCGGTGCCGTCCTGAACAAGCGAGAGGCCAAATCCGAACAACATCATTTCCCCCAGAATCCCCCTTTGTCAGCCCGGCAAGTAGACGAACAATATTTTTCAAAGCCAACATATCTTGATTGACTGAAAATTTATTTCCAGCAAGGATTGAATTCAGGGTTTCAGGAGCATGAGAGAATTGCTTGTCAAAAAAAGGATAGAATCGGCGGCGGATGGGTTGACCATGAGCGAACGGAAGCTGGCGGCAGCCATCTTGTCGGATTACCCCTATGCGGGACTCGCCTCTATTCAGGAACTTGCAAAAAGAGCCGAGGTGTCGCCGCCCTCTATCTCACGCTTTGTCACCAAGATCGGTCTTGCCGGCTATCAGGAGTTTCAGCGCGACCTGATTGCGGAAATCAAGGAGGGGCAGCGCTCACCGACCGAGATTCACCGTGGCTCGCGATCCGTCGAGGGGGGGTATCTGGGCGACTTTGTTGCCCGCGCGACCGCGCAGATGGCCATCGCATCCGAAGCCATTACAGAAGTCCAGTTCGAACGTGTCTGCACGCTTCTGAGCGACTCGCGCAGCGATGTGTACGTCGTGGGAGGACGGATCAGCGACACGATTGCAAAGCAGCTGTCATTTCACCTGCGCCAATCCCGGCAGGGCGTGTATCATCTTCCTGAGAATATCGATGTCTGGCCGGAATACCTCTTGCGTATGAGGCAGGGGGATGTGTTGTTCATCGTCGATTTCAGACGGTACCAGCACAGCCTTGAGCAACTGAGCGAAAAAGCCAGCAAGGACCTGCGCGCACGGGTGGTTCTGATGACCGACAAGTGGCTGTCGCCAATATCCAAATACGCTTCCGAGGTCATCCCCGTCCCGATCGAAAGCGGAACACTGTGGGATACTTATACCGCCGCGCTGGCCGTCACCGAGGCGATCGTCACCCGCATTGCTGAAGACAACTGGGAGCAGACAGAGGCCCGGATCAACGCCTGGGACGCGGCCCGGATCATCCAAAAGGACAGATCATCATGACCCCTACGCCCTTGATTTTTGCTGCCACATGTGACCTCGCTGGCAAAGTTCGCGGCAAAGCGTTTCCCGCGGATCAGCTGGACAAGCGGCTGGTGCGCGGCGTTGGCTGGACTCCCACCAATGTGCTGATCAATTGCTTTGATGGCATTGGCGAAAGCCCGTTCGGCGCATTGGGGGACCTGTTGCTGATCCCTGACGCAACCGCAGAAGTCCGTGTTGATTTCGGCGCCGGCCCGGCCGAGCATTTCATGCTGGCTGACATTGTCACGCTTGAAGGGAAGCCATGGGAGTTCTGTACCCGGTCCTTGCTGAAATCCGCTCTTCACCGTCTGCACCGGGTGTCGGGCGTGCGCCTGATCTCGGCTTTCGAGCATGAATTTCAGCTCAAGGGCAAGCCGGCGGTGGATAATCAAGGCTTTGGGCGCGAGGGTTTCGAGCTTCAGCGCGCGCTCTGCGAAACGCTGGTGGCCGCGCTTCAGCGTGCCGGCATCGACCCCGACAGCATCATGAAGGAATACGGCCCCAATCAATACGAGGTTGTCGTGGGCCCGGATGAAGGCGTGCGGTCTGCCGATGCTGCCGTGATACTGCGCGAGTTGACCCGGTCTGCCGCCCGGTCCATGGGACAGAAAGCAACCTTCACTCCGATCCGTGACGTGAACAGCGTAGGCAATGGCGTTCACATCCACATGAGTTTCATCAACGATGATGGCAAACCCGTCACCTATGACGAAAACGGTGCCTGCGGCATGTCACAGCTTACTTCGGCCTTTTCTGCCGGCGTGCTGAAATACCTCGAAAACATCATCGCATTGACGGCACCATCGGTGGTTTCCTACGAGCGGCTGACCCCGCATCGCTGGTCGGCGGCCTATAACAATCTCGGGTTTCGGGATCGCGAAGCGTCGTTGCGTGTCTGCCCGGTCACGGCCAAAGATCCGGCCTCTATCGCGCGGCAGTTCAACATCGAATACCGCGCCGCCGCCGCCGCCGCCTGCCCGCATATGGCGCTGGCAGCGATCGTACACGCCGGATGTCAGGGGATCGAAGAAGGTCTGGTTGCGCCTGCCCCGACCGAAGAGGACCTGTCACTGCTCTCGCCGAAAACCTTGGCCGAGCGCGGCTTCGTCCGTTTGCCAAAGTCACTGGAAGCCGCGCTTGAGCAATTCGAGGCAAACCCGTTGGCCAATGGCTGGTTCGGAAAGGCGTTTGCGCCTGTCTACCGCGCGCACAAGGCTTCCGAAATCGCCTATCTGGCCGACATGGACACTGACGCCCGCTGTGCGGCGTATGAAGAAACCTACTGATGCATCGGGGGAAACCTGATGATATCCGGCAAAGTCCAAGTATATCTTGTTATTCTCGAGAACACGCGAAGTTCCGGGCGGGGTGATAGGGGATACCTTCAACGCTCGCGAGATGCCTTTGCAAATCCAATGGACGTCGGCTCGGGCGTGGCGGTAGAACGTTGCTGGAGGGGTCTCGCGGCGCAGGTGGCAGACGGATTAGATATGGTTTGGACGGAAAGAGAGCGCTGTGCTTTCCGGTGCGATTGAATCCGTCCCCCTGCACGGTCCGGCAGTGGTTTGCTTGCAAAACACAAGGGGCTTGTTCTTGCCGTCGGGCCGGTTTGCGTGACCCTTCGGATCGATTGTTGAGCCCATTGAGGCAGCGGTGATCGATGTCGAGGGGGAGCCCCTATATGCGACCCCGAAGTTGCCGACCAAAGAGCAGATGGTTCATAGCTGACGGCAACACCGCGCATGGCCGGCAGGTCCTCAACATCGCGCAGTCGTGTGAGAGATCTGAAATGGGTTCAGATGGTTTAGGCCGCAATTTCGTAAAGGAAACGATGGCCTTTGAAAGCGCGACCTGACCTCGCCGCAGCCCTCCCCGGATGCTTACCCTGAAGGTCGCCCGTTTGCCAATACACCCCAGCTATCGCACTGGATTCATGAGATGTATTCCTTGACCGAAGTTGTGCAACAAAGCCCGCGAGAGGGCGTCCACGCGATCGCTAACGCCAGTCGGCGGCCTCAAGTTTGAGCGACCCAATTGGTGCTATCCCTAGACTCTTGGTGTCTTTCGCAATAGTTGTTAGTCGATCGATTGACATTAGCAATGGTTGTTATTGCAATGTTCTCGATCATCGAATGTGACGCGCCTGATTGGGCCGTGAACATGATGACTGCCGGTTACCGGCAGCAAGGAAACCTTACATCTGAAGCTACTTTTGTTTGTCAAGACAGGGAGTTCCAAAAATGCCAAACCCAAGCGAAACTGCGGTCGAATGGTGGGTCAATGACCAGACGCCGGATAATCCTTATGGCAAGAGCGAAGACTACGAGGCGTTCCTCGATTATGTCGGAGCGTTGAATCGCAGTCTTACCCCGGCGATCGCTGCGGAACCGTTGAGAATCAATGTACAGGAACTCAGCAACCATCCAGAGTATCAGGCCGCCGCTGTTGGTGCCTTGCAGATGTGGTCCTCGGTTACGCCTTTGGAATTCGAGATCGTCTACGACACGCCCTGGGACAGCTCAACGGACTGGATGCGGGTCGTCAGCCCCGAACTGGGCGAGCCGAGCGATGGCAGCGCTTTTTCAAGCAATCGGTATGTCAGCATCGGTCAGCGCTTTCATGACACTGAGCCAAACAAGACGGATGTCGGCGGCTATGTGTTCGATTCCTTCATTCACGAATTTGGCCATGAGTTCGGCCTGAACCATCCCGGCCTGTACAACTACAGCGGCCCAGGTGGCATACAGATCAACTATCTGAACAATGCGACCTGGACATATGACCGGCAGCAATACAGCGTCATGTCCTATTTCGACGGAATCGACGTTGGTGAAGACACCCGCTGGTCCGCAGCAACACCGCTCATGGCCGATATCGAGGCCGTCATCCGCCGCTTTTTCTCGACCGTCGATGCGGACGGGGTGCGGACCTATCAAACCATCGACCTCATGACGGGCGATAACGTTTACGGGTTCAACAGCACCGAGTATGGCTACGAGCTCACAGCCTACGGCATGCAGCACGATATCGGTTTTGTGATCCATGACACCGGTGGAACCGATACCATAGACTTCTCCGGTTCGACTGCGGGCACGATCCTTGATTTGCGCGCCGGACAGTTTTCAAGCGTGAACGGGCATCGCAACAACGTGTCGATATTTGACGGGCACAATGCGGATGCGACCGAGTATTACATTGAGAACGGTATCGGCAGCAGCCATGACGATATCCTGATCGGCAACGACGGTGCCAATGTTCTGGACGGCCGCGGCGGCAATGACCGGATGGCGGGATACGGTGGCGACGACGTCTATTTTGTCGATTCCGCTGACGATATCGTGCGCGAAGAGGCAAATGGCGGCAATGACACGGTCATCGTGCTGTCCAGCGATCTGGACGTGGGAACCATCGCCAACGTCGAAAACATCATCTACGCCGATGACTCGACATCCCAGCCAAACGATGACGGCGGCGAACCGGTGCCCAGCATCGGCGACAATACATTGACCAGCATCATCATCGGCACCGAAGGCGGCGAAACGCTCGACGGGGGATCGGGCGACGATACGATCTTTGGGCAGGGCGGCGATGACCTGATCTTCGGCGGGCGCGACTCGCTCGCCAGCCGGGACATCAACAATACGATTGCGTTTGCGAATCTCGAGGATCAGACCGAGAGCGACGACGGCAATGACACGCTTTATGGCGGCGGCGGAAACGACACGATCCTCGGTGGTCAGGGTAACGATATTCTCGACGGCGGTGACGGGGATGATACGCTAAGCGGCCAGGATGGTATTGACATCTTCCGGGGCGGCGATGGCGTCGATACGGTCGACTACAGCCGGGAAAGCCCATTCCAACTGCTCGTCAACCTCGAGACCAACATCGCCAGTGGCGGCACCGCATCGGGCGATACCTTCTACAGCATCGAGAACTTGATCGGCTCGGATGACCGCATCGATCGTTTCATCGGCACGTCCGACGCAAACCATTTCTGGGGTCGGGGCGGCGGCGACGTTTTCAACGGACGCGGCGGCGATGACATCCTGGATGGCGGCGCCGACGGCGACATCCTGTATGGTGAAGACGGGAACGACACGATCATCGGTGGCGGCGGTCAGGACTATATGGACGGCGGCGACGGGATCGATACGGTCGTCTATGCCGGCAGTTCCGACGGTGTGACGGTTGATCTCGCGAACGAGACAGCCAGTGGCGGCGATGCGGACGGGCCAGTCCAGATTGTCGGGCGCGGCACCGTCATCCGTCACGATTTTGTCGTTGGCTTTGAAAACGTCATCGGTTCATTCCACGACGATACGCTCATCGGCGACGATCAGGTGAACGAGCTCTCCGGCGGTTCGGGCGACGATATCCTGCGCGGTGGCGGAGGTGCCGACCTGTTGAATGGCGGCGCTGGCAGCGACACGGCGGACTATGCCAATGCGGCCAAGGGGCTCAAGCTCAAGCTGGACAGCGGCAAATCTGCCCGTGACACCTATGTCTCCATCGAGAACATCGCCGGTTCGGGCTTTGATGATCGCATTAGAGGCGACAATGGGGCCAATGTCCTGACCGGTCAGGGAGGCTCGGATGTAATCAAGGGTCGCCGTGGCGATGACACCCTGCTTGGCGATTTCGCCTATCAGGGCGAACCTCTGCCACAACCGGGTATGGGCACCGGCTATGCCACGCTGGGACCGGATGCGACGAACAACTCAATAGCAACGGCCTTTGACATCTCAAACAACTTCTCGCTGGCCGAAGATCCGAACATCTTCGATTCGACAACCGTGCTTCACACAACCGTCAGCGCTACCGGAAATGGTCTGGGCGGATACTATAGTATCGACCTCGCCGCCGGCACTCAGATCTCGATCGACATCGACGGGATCGCCGATCCCAACGTTCATGACAGCTGGGTCAGGTTACTGGACAGCAGCGGTACGATCGTCGCCCAGAACGACGATGGCGGCGGCGATCCCGGCTCTACAAGCAACCGGGATTCAAGCATTGCCTTCACCGTCGAGGAAACCGGAACCTACTACATTCTGGAGGGCAGCTGGTCGCCGACGGCTCCGGGCAGTGGTTGGGCGGAAACGGTGCCAGAGGGCTCGACATACGAACTGAACGTATCGGTTGATTTTCCGCCGCCTCCGCTTCAGCCAGGCATTGCGGGGTCCGATACCCTGCGCGGCGGCCGCGGCAACGACCTTCTGGACGGCGGAATGGCGGCAGATCTGCTGTATGGCGGTGTCGGCGAGGATTCCTTCCGCTTTTCCACGGCGCTTGAAGACGGCAATGTCGATTGGATCATGGATTTCGATGTCGATGATGACCTGATCCTGCTCGACAATCTGATCTTCGAGAATGTGGGCGGCGATGGCGCTCTTGGCTTTGACGCGTTCCATATGAGTTCGGCAGGTGTGGCGTTTGATGCCAGCGACCGCATCATCTACGACACCAACGATGGCACCTTATCTTACGACTCTGACGGCACGGGCGACGATGAAGCCATTCAGTTTGCGCGCCTGAGCGCAAATCTGGATCTTTCGGCAAGTGATTTCATTGTTATCTAGTGGGCTTTCGGGCGGGGACCCCGGTCCCCTCCGATGTCGACGTCATGGCGATTTTGGAGAATGATGATGAAGCCTACGATTGACCGGCGCGCGGTGCTTATCACAGCTGGCGCTGCCGCCGCAGTGGCGGCCATGCCAGTCGCTGCGCAATCGATAGCTGTGCGCGGCGTTGTCAGGTTCGAAGGCGGCGAGTCTATTCCGAAGGGTCAGGTCGATGTCTATGTTGATGACCCTGCCATTCAGGATGCTTCGCGGCATCAACGCGCAAAAACCACCCTCAGCAGTGATGGAAAGTCAAAGACGATAGCCTTTTCACTGTTCTTGCCGGTAGATTCGATTGCTTCGTCAGCGCGGGAGATCGTTGCGCGTCTGGAAGACATTGATGGCTGGCTGATCGCTCGGGGCAGCGCAGAGTTCAAGGCAGGCTCGACAGCCGACGTCACACTCAACAAAGCCATCTACTGAATGGTCAGCGACGCAAATTCGTGAATGGCGCGCCGCGATCGTTTGGTTTGCGGTGCCGCCCGTCACTTGAAACCGGGTTTTGTTCGCGGCGACGAACTGGGTGAGCAGGCCAGCGCTCGGCCCAGAGTATCGCTGCATCAAAATCGCCTGTTGTATGATGCGCCAATGCGAGACCCGAGAAGCAGAAGAAGATGCTTGGATTGCGAGGATTCATGCGGATTGCAATTTCCTGGTTCGCAATGGACTCCTCGGGCCGTCCGGCAATTTCACGCGCGGTCCCGAGACTGCCGTAGGCGAGTGAGCAATTGGGATTGAGCTCAACTGCGCGTTCCAGCGCCGCGATCCCTTCGTCGAGCCGGTGCAGACCCCAGCAACCGATGCCAAGCGCCCAATGGGCGTATTCGTTTCGGTCGTCGAGCTGTATTGCGCGGCGGCCAAGTGCGTAGGCCGCTTCCATGGCAGGGCCTGAGTCCGATGCAAAGCCCAGAATGGCGATGGGATGGTTGATCAACGACAGGACCAGGTTGGACTCGGCACTTTCCGGGTCGAGCGCCAGTGCACTCTCAGGGAGCATCTTTGCCGACGCATAAGCCTCGGGCGTGAAATCATATAGCAGCTACCAAGCCCGCATCGTCAGTTCCCACACTGTCAGGTCCGGGCGGCTGAGGCGTTCGACCGGTTCCTCGATTGTGCTGCGATGCACGGTGGTTTGCATCCTGCAGATCAAAGACATCGCGAGTTTCGCTATCATGGACGTCGGACCAGACGTGACCGCCTGTCAGCCCGTCGATCAGTTGCGCCGTCACCCGCACCCGGTCGCCAGCGCGCCGAACGTTGCCTTCGAGAACAATGCGCACGCCAAGCTCTGCCGCAGCCCGGACCAAAGGTCTCCTGCCGCAAGAGTGGGGATTGATCCTGTGTGCCGGAATTGCTTGGGGCAATCCTGGCGCTGATGCTTCTCGGCGGGCCCGGTGCAGGCCTGGCAGCGAGCTTGATCTTCGGTCTCGTCGGAACGGCGCCGGCCGGGGTGATAGTGGCATTGGCCGGACTGGCCATGGCCCCGGAACGACGGGCGCTCGGCATGGGCGTGTTTCTCACGGTCTATTTCGCGATCATGACGGCAACCCCGCCAGCGGCAGGCTGGATTTTCGGTCGTACAGGCGCACCGGAGGATGCACTCCTCTTTGGAGCTGGGCTGTTCGCCCTCGTTCTTCCCGCAGCGGTCCTTTTCGGATACTCAAGATCCGGGCCCTTTCGGCGACATTGCAGGAGAATGCGTGATGCAGATACGAAAAACGATGCTGATCCGCAACCGGAGCGAGACCGACGAGATGGGTGGGCCCTGCACCCCGTTGACCCGGGTGGCCGCCCTAGCGATGCTGCGAAATCCCTGTGCAGGTGTTGACCAGGACGGCCTGACCGAGCTTCTCGACTATGGCGCCACGCTAGGCGCGCGATTGGCCGCAGACGCCATGGCGGCGCTTAGCGCGCCCTGCGTCACATATGGCATGGCCACAATCGTCGGCCCACAGGGCGCGGCCGAGCACGGTGCGGCCCTGTTGCACGCGACTGGGCAAACCCGTATGAGCTGTTGGAGACCGAGGGATATTGCGGCACTTCGATGCTCGGAATAGCCAAAAAGGCGCGCGCATCGAATGAGACGCCTTACAATTGGTATGGCGACAAGCATGGCCTGTTTCAGGCGCTTGTCACCCGCAACGCAGAAGAAGTGAAAGGCCACCTTGAAGCCGAGTTGCAAACCGACAATGATGCCCCTTCGATTCCGGGCACACTTGGTCCGAAACTGCTTGAACTGCTCGCTGGCGACCGCGCGATTGCCTTGAACCGGGCCGCTGCGGCTGACAGCAGTGGCCAGCTGGGCGAAACACTGTCTTGGGCCGGTCGAGAGGCGGTCTTTCCTTTGCTGGAACAGGTGCTGCTGCGCGCCAGAAATGAGGGTTACCATAACTTCGAGCGTTCTGGTGCGGCCGTCGGTCTTTACCTGGATTTTTTGATCGGAGATCAGCAAATCCGGCGCGTCATTGGCCGCCTGCCACGCCCTACAATGGCCTGCTCGAAGAACGCTCGGAGCGTGCCCTGCGGCATCTCCGTCAACTTTTGGGCAGGCCAAACCGCCCGCAATAAGCACAGATTGGACAACAGCAATGGACAGCCTTGTACCGCCTGAAACCTGCAATTCCATGGCAGAACTTCGCGTGCAGATCGACGCTATCGACGTCGAACTCATCACGTTGCTGGTCACGCGAAGCCGCTACATAGACCGCGCAGTTGATCTCAAACGAATTGAAGGTTTGCCCGCGAGAATAGCGGACCGCGTTGAAGAAGTTCTGGACAAAGTCAGTGCAACCGCCATCGAACTGGAACTAGACCCAGACCTTGTGCATTCGCTGTGGACAGAACTCATCGAATGGTCCATCGCACGGGAAACCAAAGAACTGGGGGCCTGACAAAGTGAGTATCGGCGGCACATCGCGTCGCAAGTAGTCTGGTGTGCTCTGGGCGAAATCTTGCTTCGTCCCTGTCCCGCTGACAGACGTCTCGTACACCAGATTCTGCACGATTTGCGAAAGGCTGCTCTGGTGAAGCTGTACAACAGTTTCATCGGTTGTCGGTATCCATAGGCTCTTCAGCCCCTCCTTCGTTGACCACCTGCTCAATCGACGCGTTGGAGACGTCTGTGATGCATCCGGCCCGGTAACTGTGCACAAGCTTTACGGTTTTGGCGATGTGCGTTTCCGGATCTGGTGTTTCAAGTCCACGATGTGGTGGCTGGCCACATGCGAACGACCTCTAACCGAAATTGGCGTCAATAAAAACGACAGGTTTGAGAAAGGTTTCGCTGGCAGCAGCATCTCGCATTCCAAAACCTCATTCCACCAACCGCACAAATTGATAGACAGTCAAAAATCAAGGCAGCGTGGAAGGCTTTTCCCAATCACAGGGGCGATCGTCTGCGCGATACGCTGTGCGCCGGTTGCCGTTGGGTGGATCGCGTCACGATAGTCGTTCTCGGCCATCTGTACCATTCCAAGATCCAGAAACGGAATGCCACGGGCCTCGGACCATTCCAGAAACCTTGACTGTGCCGCACGAATTGTTCCGCTGCGTTCCATGGTCGTCGGATGGTATATCAAAATAGGGCGCACGTTTTGGTCCATCAAGGTATCTGCGATTTGATCAAGAGCCGCCAAGCTAAGCTGTGCCCGGACCGCTGGTGACTGACTGTCTGCCGTTGCATGAGAGGATCGGAGATAGCGTTCCGTTACGGCTTGCAGCGCATCACCAATCGCAGTCCAAGAAGGTTCTGTGCGGTAGGGCAGAATGTCGGACGTGGCGCCTGGTACATCATAAAGGTCATGGGCCGATACCACGATGCCTGCTGCACTTGCCCCAAACGGCCCATGTTTTTTCAGGAATGCGGCTTGATTTACAAGCCCCCAACTTGAGACGGCCATAGGAAGCACCCGGAGTGTGCACCCAGCAAGGCGAGGATCATCGCCTAGCAACTCACCGAGCCGGGCAGAAATGGTTTCGGATTGGTCCAGAAAATGACCACCGTAGATCACACTGTCACCAATCAGGAGGAGGTGTCGGTCCTGGTTGGCAGGCAAAGCAGGGTGTTCCGGTGCCCGCATACCATTGGCGTTTATTGCAATCGTGTTGCCCCAACGCCGATATGTCGCCGACGGGACAAGTTCGTATTCTGTTGAAGGGTCCAACCTTGCAAGAGGCGGGTCGCCGAGACCTGCGCCCCAACGCAACACACATTCTGTGGCGATCAACAAGACCGCGATTCCGATGGCCGCGTATTTGATCATCGCAAGACTCATCAGTGCTTCCTAAACTGCCACCGTAATGGATGCGACGGCTTTTCGAGCCAGCAAGTAATCGCAAAGGCGAACGCGATAGACAATACACCGGGCAACGCGATCAGCCACGTTCTGATAGGAAAGCGGGCAGCGCAGATACCAGCGGATGGCGCATAGAATGACGTCACGGGGAAAGCGATGGTGCTTGAACGGGGATTTGCGTGGCATGATCAACCTCAAAAACCGCAAGGTGATCAAACTGCTCATGGAAATCAGCCATCATGAGGGATTCACCAAGTGAACCCCTCGGTCGATATGTGCCAAAAGGCTGATCCAGGTTTCACATACCTTGATTGAAACCCACTTGGCATGGACGAACTGAAGATGGTGCTACGTGTGAGCAGCAGTCAGGCAATCCAAAAAGGTTGTTAGCCGCCTACCGGCGGAGGCGCTCTTTCGTACAATGGCGGACATTCTGGATGTGTATCTGACAGTGCCGTTTTCCAGCTCGTGCATAAGCGCTGCGTCCAGAAAGGGTTTAGCTGTGTGCGTAGGTAAGAAACCTAGGTAACGACCGGACAAGATGAGAAGCGTAAGTGCTTCTTCATTTTGCGCGAAGGCCGATTTGCGCAAGCTAAGCTCTTGATGGATTTCCATGTTCGGTGAGTTGAAGCTCAGGCCAACATAAGCAAAACTTCTCAGCCTGTCCAAGCCGAGTTCCCTGGTCGGTTTTCCGAATAGAGCATGACCTCTTCCGCAATAAAGACGCATGTCTTCCGTGTACAAATCTTCATATGTCAGCATCGGAGATTTCCGGTGCAATGGAACAATCCCAAGATTTAGCTTTCCGTTGATCACACCGTCTTCAATGACGGTGGGTGTCTCATGGGAAATGTCGAGCGTCACCCCCGGTGCGATGTCACGGAACATGCGTATTGCCTCGAAAACCTTGGCTTCCGGGTTGGTCGAAGAGTGATCCATACAGGCGATTCGGAGTGTCCCGGAAAAGTCGGCGTGCGCCTCATCAACTCTTTCCTGAAATCTGTCCAGTGACACGAACAGGTCTTCCGCAGCTTCCAGAGTGAGCTTCCCGTCAGATGTCAGTGAAAAGCCGGCCGGGCCACGGTGGCATAGTTTGAATCCGATCCGGGTTTCAAGGTCGGAAATATGCTTGCTGATGGTGGATCTGCCGATGTTCAGCTCGAACTCTGCGGCCGTGAACCCCCCGCACGCCGCAACGGTCTTGAATATGGCAAGCAGTCGGATGTCCACATCAGTGATGCGGTTGCTGGCGATTTTTCGCACCATAAAAAGGTTCCATTTTATCGACGCTTACGTCAAGAACTTTGTATTAACTGCAACCAAGAAGCAACCTAGTAAGGGCAGTTAAGACCTAGATCGCGATTTGCCGATTGACGGTCAGCCCAACTTGCCCGCAAGCTTGGGCCAACCAAAACCAAGACCAACAACTGGAGGGAACCAAATGAAACTTATGAAATACCTATCGACGGCTGCTACGGTGGCGTCTGCTGTCGTACTGATGGCAGCCGCACCGGCGTACGCCAAGAATTTCAAGATCGCTGTAGGCGACAGTGGCGGCAGCAGCCAAGAGGCGACAGGTATCGGCTTTGTGAAGGCGCTCGAAGAACTGTCGGGTGGCAAACATACTGCAACTCTGTTTCTGAATGGGCAACTTGGCTCGGAACAGGACACTGTGAACGAAGCCGCTATCGGCACGCTGGATATGTCGATTTTGGCGATCAACAACGTTACACCGTTTTCACCTACGGTTGGCGTCTTCACACTGCCATATGTGATCTTGAGCCTGGAAGATGCCGAAAAGCTGACCCAAGGCCCGATCGGTCAGGAATTGACAGAGAACACAATCAACGACGCGGGCGTGCGCATCATTGCCTGGACTTACACAGGGTTCCGGGTGCTGACCAACTCGAAGAAGCCGGTCAAATCCGTTGCCGACCTGCAGGGTCTGGTGATCCGTGTTCCAAAAAATGAAATCATGATTGATACCTATAAGGCCTGGGGCATCAGCCCGACGCCGATGGCATGGTCGGAGACATTTGCAGGCTTGCAGACTAAAGTTGTCGACGGTCAGGACAACCCCTACACCACCATCAACGCCATGAAGTTCTACGAAGTTCAGAAGTACGTGACCAACATCCGCTACATTTTCTCGATCGAGCCACTGATTATTTCTGAGCAAGTGTTCCAGGAATTGTCAGAGGAAGATCAGAACATCATCCTGGAAGCAGGCAAGGCAGCAACAGCCGCATCTGCACAATTCCTGCGGGACAAGGAGGCTGAAATCAAACAGATCCTTCTGGATGAAGGTATGGAAATCACGGATCCGGAAAACAACGAAGAAGAATTCATCAAACTGGCCACAGAAGCCGTTTGGCCGAAATTCTACGATAGCATAGGCGGCGTAGACAAGCTGAACGCCGTGCTTGCAGAAATCGGTCGGGACCCCGTTTCCCAGTAAGTCTCAACGAAAACAGTGGAAAGCGCCTTCGGGCGCTTTTCTCAATTGACAGCGAGGGGCCAATGACAAAATTCTGGTATGTGATTGATAACATTGAGAGCTATATTTGTCGCACCTTGCTAGCGATATTTGTGTGCCTGCTGTTCCTGCAGGTTATCGTTCGGACTTTGTTTGACTTCTCTTTCTCATGGGTCGAAGAGTTGTCGATCTACATGTTCGTTTGGTTCGTTTTCTTTGGCGCGAGTTACGCCGCCAAAATGGGCGCTCACAACCGCGTGACCTTTCAATTCAAGTTTTTGCCGTCTGGTGCTATCAAGTACATCGAGGCCTTTGCGGACCTGTTCTGGGTCTTTTTCAACGTCTATTTCGTCTACCTGTCGATCGACTTTATCTTCAACAAGATGAACAAGTTCCAGTCCTCTCAGACAATGGGTTTTCACCTCAGTTGGGTCTACATCGTTCTGCCCATCGCCTTCTCCTTGATGACATTCCGCGTCCTGCAGGTGAACTACAAGAAGATCGTTCTAGGCGAAAATCTCCGCGATCCTGATGCCATCGATCTGGAAGAAGTGCGCGCTGAAGCTGCCGAACTTGAGCAGGAGAAGAAGTAATGGAATCCCAGATCATCCTTATCCTTTTCGGCGGCTTCCTGCTTCTCATGTTCTTCGGGGCTCCGATTACCGTTGCCCTTGGCGTGTCGACACTGATCTCGTTTCTGTACCTTGACGAGAACCCGATAAAGTTCGTCCAAATCGCCTTCACCTCTGTGGGCTCGTTCCCGCTTATGGCCTTGCCTGCGTTCATCCTCGCCGGTGCTTTGATGGAAGCCGCGGGTCTGTCGCGACGGCTGATCAACGTGGCCGAGAGTTTCGCGGGACCCTTCACAGGCGGTATGTCCGCGGCGACCGTTTTTGCGTGCCTGTTCTTTGGGGCAATCTCTGGTTCTGGTCCGGCGACAACCGCTGCCGTAGGGATGTTGATGATACCAGCCATGATCGAACGCGGTTATGGACGGAGCTATGCATCTGCCATCACCGCATCTTCGGGCGGCCTGGGCATTGTCATTCCACCGTCGATCCCTTTGATCATCTTCGGTATCGCAGCGCTTGGCATGCCACCCCCGCCGGCGGCAGTTGAACAGTTTGGCCAGTTTCAGACGGTCTCGATTCCGAAACTGTTCATTGCAGGGTTCATGCCAGCGTTCCTGATCGCCGGTAGCCTGTTGCTGATGAACTATATCCTTGCGAAAAAACACGGCTACAAAGGCTCGTCCGAAGGATGGTCTGCGCGTCAGATCTGGTGCGAGCTGTATCGCGGTTTTTGGGCACTGATGGCTCCGGTGGTTATCTTGGGCGGTATCTATTCGGGCTTCTTCACTCCTACGGAAGCTGCAATTGTGGCGATCTTCTACACACTGATCGTAGGCGCGTTCATCTACCGAGAGCTAAGTTGGCAAAAACTGTTCACGGCGCTTGAGACCACAACCTGGCTTACCGGGCGTGTTCTGTTGATCATGTTCACTGCGACTGTGTTTGGGCGTCTTCTGGTCGAGAACCAAATTCCGGCGACCATCGCGAACGGAATGCTGTCTGTCACCGACAACATCTATGTCATCTGGGCGTTGGTAATCTTCTTCCTGCTCTTCGTGGGCATGTTTATGGAGACGCTGGCAACGATCCTGATCCTCGTTCCGGTCATGTTGCCGGTTGCCTATAGTGTCGGCATCGATCCCATCCACTTTGGCGTGGTAATGGTGTGCTGCCTCGGTATTGGTTTCCAGACACCGCCCTTGGGCGAGAACCTGTTCATCGCATCGGGAATATCCAACATCTCGATTGAGAAGATATCGGTAGCAGCTCTGCCGTTTGCCTTCATCAATACGGTCGCAATTTTTATTATTGCCTTTGTTCCCGAGATATCCCTTTGGTTACCAAGGTTTTTTGGATATTGAACCGCGATCAGAAAAAGGAACTAACGCATGTTGCCGAAAATTGAAGATATCCTGGTCGCAACCGATCTTTCCAAGAATTCCGACAACGCCCTGCGTTTTGCCCTGAGCATGGCGCAGGCCAACAATGCCAAGCTTCATGTGCTTCATGTGACGGAACCACTGTCGCAGGACGCAGTGGTGACGATGCAGATGTTCATGCAGGATGATGCCTCCAGGAAACTGGCGATCAAGAACCGCCATGAATCCGTCAAGCAACTGCTGAAAGACAATCAGAAGGCGTTTATCAAAACGCTGTCGGCTGTTGACAGGGACGCCTACGCAACGGTCAGTTCAGTTGAACTTGTTGATGGTCATCCGGCAGAAGAAATTCTGACACGCGCCAGAGAACTCAATTGTGGCATGATCGTAATGGGGACACATGAGCATGGCACCGGGCATACTTTCATCGGGACAGTGGTCAAAAGAGTTTTGAGGCGCTCGTCAGTACCAACTCTGGTGGTTCCCCACACAACTTGATACGGGACCGTTGCGCTCGGGTCTGTGGACATTCGGGCTTCCAAAGAGCACTGGGTCCCGATTCAACGTAAGCGCGCTCCCATCACCCTCGTAGAAATTGCCTGATTGTTATCTGGAAATGAGCCTGAAGCATATGGAGGGCTCAGATGGATACGACCGTACAAAATTACGAAACTTCGTAAGGCTCCGGCGGGGGCCGTCTGCACGTGAGGTTGGTCGTGATGACGACGCTGGTCCGCTCATAGAGTTTTCTGAGAAGGTGGAACGATAGCGCGCCACCGGATGGGCTGAACGGCAGGCAGCCGCAGTATAGCGATGCCGCGATCCAGACATGCTTGACGATGAAAGCCCTCTTCGGCATGGCCCTCAGGCAGACCACAGGCTTCGTCGAGAGCCTTCTGCGGCTCGTCGGCCTCAACTGGTCGGTGCCTGATTTCAGCACGCTAAGCAGGCATCAGAAGACCTTGGCAGTGACCATTCCATACACTCGGCGATGGTCCGGCGGTGAAACTCGGTTCTCGAACTTCGGGCCCGGCGCCTAGACTTCGGCCCGGGCGTGTAATGAAACTCCTACCACCAGCGTAAAACCCTCCTTCGGGCCGCGCCGGGCTGCTGACTGGAAAGGGTCCAGCATGTGCTGGGACCAAAATAGCTTCCGATCGGGCCGATTCTCGCGCAGTTTGGCAGAATGACCAGAATCAACTTGGATCAGATCAGCGCCTTTCTGTCCGTGGTGCGTTTCGGTGGCGTCAACAAAGCCGCGCGGGTTTTGAATTTGACGCAACCGGCGGTGACCTCCCGGATCAAGAACCTCGAAGAAAGCCTGTCCAAGTCCCTGTTCGACAGAGGGCCCGGCGGGCTTCGGCTGACAAAACACGGCGAATTGTTTCTCAGGTATGCCGAGCGTTTCGAGCACCTCGCAGAAATGGTCAACAAGAACGTGGTCGATCCCGAGGGGCTCGAAGGGTATCTGCGCATCGGGGCGTCCGAGACGATCACCCAATGTTGGCTCCCTGACTTTGTGACACGATTGCACAAGAAGTTTCCCAAGCTCGAAGTTGAGATCAATGTCGATATCTCGGTGAATCTGCGGGCGGCTCTGCTTGATCGCGAGATTGACCTTGCGATCCTGTTGGGACCGGTTTCCGAGTATACGGTCAACAATGTCGATCTGCCCGGATTTGAGCTGGCCTGGTACGTTGCTGCCAATGTGCAGCCAGAGCACAGCAATCCCTCTGAGTTTCTGCGCATGCCGGTTCTGACTTATGCCCGCAACACCCGACCCTACAGCGAGTTAAAGGCGCTTCTGCTCGAGCGGGTTGGGCCAGATGTGAGGATGTTTCCGTCGTTTTCGCTTTCAGCCTGTTTCAGGCTTGTCGAATCGGGCATCGGTGTCGCGGCACTGCCAAAGGCACTGGCAAAACCCTATACCGACGCCGGAAAGATCCGAGAATTCGACCCGGGTTGGGTGCCAAACCCCTTGAGCTTCACCGCGTCCTATCTGGGTGATCCCAAGAGCCACATGATTGAAACTGCGGCCAGAATGGCATTTGGGGTGGCAACCGAGTTTGACGGTGATCAATAAAATCTATCGAACCGATAAGAAATAATCGATTTGATTTTATAGATTGAGTATTGCCAAGCTGTGCCCGGGAAGAGGGGCAGGCATTGGCATCATCATACAAAGACCTCAAGGCGATGGATCGAAACTCGATCCGGGCCGCCATTCGGGGCGGCGCATACCGCTCGCATACGGCGGGGCTCGCGCCAAAAGTCCTGCAGTCGAATCTGGCGATCCTGCCCGAGCGATATGCCCTGGACTTCATGCGCTTTTGTCAGCGCAACCCCAAGCCCTGCCCCCTGTCGGGCGTGTCGGATACAGGCAATCCGATGATGTTTACACTGGGCCATGACATCGACATCAGAACCGACGTGCCAGCCTATAACATCTACCGCAATGGCAAACTCTCAGACACGGTGAGTGACATCGCTGATATCTGGCAGGACGATCTTGTCGCGTTCGCTCTGGGTTGTTCCTTCACCTTTGAACACGCCTTGATGCATTCCGGTGTCGAGCTTTGGCATATCGAAAACAATACGACGGTGCCGATGTTCCGCTCGAACATCGAAACTGTGCCGTCCGGCCCGTTTCATGGAAAAATGGTGGTCAGCATGCGTGCTGTTCCTGCCAATCAGCTTGAACTTGTCTCCGGTATCTCGCGCAGGTTCCCTCATGCCCATGGTGGTCCCGTTCATACTGGCGATCCGGCGCAGATCGGAATCAAGGACATTGCCAGTCCGGAATGGGGCGATCCGGCCCCGGTGCCAGATGGTCATGTGACAGTGTTTTGGGCCTGCGGTGTCACGCCACAAGTTGCGATTGAACAAGCCGGCCTGCCGATCTGCATCACCCACAAACCCGGTCACATGCTGATCACCGATGTGCCCGAAGATGCCGAAAACCCGATCATTCAGAATTCGCGACCTCAAACAACAGGATTTGACCAATGAACAATGTGAAAGTGACAATCGGTGCTGCGTGCCTTGCCCTGATGGCCAGCAGTGCACTTGCCGAAGACCCGGTGAGCATTCGTGCCGTAGGAACCTGGGGCAATCTGACGAACTACATCAAGCACGAGGGCCCCTTCTGGAACGAACGCATCGCGGCTGCCACGGATGGCAAGATCGTTGGCGACATCAAACCCCAGACCGAGTTGGGTTTGAAGGGTTTCGAGATCATGCGCATGGTCCAGAACGGTGTATTCGATTTCGCCTTCGGTCTGCCGGGATATGTGGCGGCCGAGGACGCGATCTTCGAGGGGGCAGATCTTGCGTCGCTCACGCAGGACATCGAAACACAGCGCAAAGTTGCTGATGCCTTCTTTCCGACACTCGAGAAGTCCTTTGCCGAGATTTACAACGCCAAGTTGCTGATGCTCTATCCGTTTCCAAGCCAGACACTTTGGTGCAACGCCGAGATCAACAGCATTGCGGACCTCAGCGGCAAGAAGATCCGTGTATATACCACGTCACTCGGCGATTTCGTTGAGGGCGTCGGCGGAACGTCGGTGACCGTGTCTTTCGCAGAAGTGATTCCGGCGCTGGAAAAGGGCGTCGTCGACTGCGCGATAACAGGTACCATGTCGGCCTACACCGCAAATTGGCAGCAGGTTGCAACCCACGCCTACACGCTCAGGGTTGGCTGGGGCTTGGCCTTTGGTGCGATGAACATGGACAAGTGGAACAGCCTGACAGACGATCAAAAGGCCCTGCTTTCGACTGAGATCGCTGCCCTCAACGAGGAAATGTGGGCCGAAACCGCAACCGAGGATGAAGTCGCAATCGCCTGCATTACCGGCGGGGCCTGCGACATTGGCGAACCTGGAGACATGGTGCTGGTTGAGCCTTCGTCCGAGGATCTGGCGGTGCGTGACCAAATTGCGAACGACGTGATCCTGGCCCGCTGGGCCGAGCGTTGCGGCGCGGAATGCACGGCCACCTGGAACGAAACGATCGGCCCGGTCCTGGGGCTGACCGCAGTGGCCAAATAGTCTGTACCAAGCACCAGACCACGCGGCCGGGGCGCTCCCGGCCGCGTCAGAATTTCTCGATCTCGTCCGGAAAGGCCTGACACATGTTTGACAGAACGCTGAATGCCGCAGAGACCGTGTCGCGCGTGTTTGTTTGGGTCGGCGGCAGCCTTATCCTCGGGTCCGCGATCCTCGTTACGATCGAAGTCTTCTTGCGAAAGTTCCTGAATGTATCGTTAGGCGGCGCTGACGAAATATCTGGCTATGCCTTCGGGGTCGCAACGTCTCTGGGTTTTGCCTATGCGCTGTTTGAGCGCGCGCATATTCGCGTTGACGCGGTCTATACGTTCTTTCCCAAAACCATGCAGCGGGTTGCCGACCTCGTTGGACTGGTGCTGCTCGTCGGGTTTGGCGCGGTGGTGGCCTATATGGCCTGGAGCCTGGTGGGGGACACGCTAAAAAACGGATCGCGATCAATCACGCCGATGCGCACGCCTTTGGCTATTCCACAAATCCCCTGGCTCATTGGGTGGCTGTTCTTCGTCGCCACCGGAGTCCTGATGTTCATTGCGGCACTCGCCAACCTGTTCACGGGACGTGGCGAAAGGGCCGACCAGTTGATCGGCATGAAGACTCTTTCTGAACAAATCGAAGATGAGACAGTCTGATGCTGACTAAAACACTTGTCATTCTGCTTGCGCTGATTGCAATCGCCGTACCGATTTCCGCTGCCCTCGGGTGGCTGGGACTGATCCTGCAATGGGATGCCGGCATCCCGCTATGGCGCGCACTTGGTGACACCGCATGGCAGAACGGAACCGACTTTCTGCTTGTGGCAATCCCGATGTTCATCATGCTGGGTGAAATCCTGCTGCGGGCAGGTATCACCGAACGGATGTATGAGGGTATCGTCAAATGGCTTGGCTGGTTGCCGGGCGGATTGATGCACTCGAATATCGGATCATCGGCCCTGTTTGCCGCGACATCCGGCTCGTCCGTGGCAACCGCCGCGACGATTGGCACTGTGGCTGTGCCGCAGATCGAGAAACGGGGCTACAATGAGCCGCTGTTTCTGGGAACAATCGCCGCCGGTGGGACACTGGGCATTCTGATCCCTCCATCGATCAACATGATCCTTTACGGGCTCTTGACCGATACATCGGTGCCCGAGCTTTATCTTGCGGGCTTTGTTCCCGGGTTCATGCTGGCTGCGTTGTTCATGTTGACCGTGGTTGTCCTTTGCCTGATCAAGCCGAAGTGGGGCGGTGAAGCATTGCGCGCAACCTGGGCCGAGCGGATCAGCGCCCTGCCAGCGCTCATTCCTCCGATCGGAATATTTGTCGTGGTCGTGGGGTCCATCTATGCCGGATG
This sequence comes from Sedimentitalea todarodis, assembly GCF_032595355.1. NCBI lineage: Bacteria > Pseudomonadati > Pseudomonadota > Alphaproteobacteria > Rhodobacterales > Paracoccaceae > Sedimentitalea > Sedimentitalea todarodis. The sequence continues at coordinate 100,926 of NZ_JASMWN010000013.1, forward strand.
GGCGACACCGACCGAAGCTGCGGCCCTAGGAGTCGTCGCGGCGCTTGTCTTGGCGGCTTTCAACAAGAAACTGACGATAGACATGTTGCGCGCCGCGATCGAGGGGACAATGCGCACCACCTCGATGATCATGCTGATCATTCTGGCTGCGGTCTTTCTGAACTTCGTTCTCTCGGTGATTGGTGTCACCACGGCATTGGCGGCCTCTGTCGAGGGGCTGGGTCTCAGCCCGTTTCAAACGATGCTGGTGTTGATCGCAGTGCTCGTCGTGTTGGGCTGTTTCATGGAAACGCTTTCGATGTTGCTGACGACGGCACCGCTCGTCACGCCAATTGTCATTGCGCTCGGCTATGATCCGGTCTGGTTCGGGATATTGCTGATGGTGCTGCTCGAGACTGCGTTGATAACACCTCCGATCGGGATCAACCTGTATGTTGTCCAGGGCATTCGTGAACGTGGCTCGATTGGTGATGTCATGAAGGGCTCCGCTCCATTCGTCGTGACGATGTTTGCGATGGTGGCATTGTTGCTGGCCTTCCCGAGCCTCGCGCTCTGGCTGCCGAGCCTGTTCTACCACTAGACGCCGCCAGTCCGGCAATCTGATCTGAAGATAGACGCGGGGACAATGTGTCCGCAAAACAGGAGAGATGAATCATGTGGCAGTTCTGGGTCGATCGTGGCGGCACATTTACAGACATCGTTGCGCGCAAGCCCGACGGAGATCTGATCTCGCACAAGCTCTTGTCTGAAAATCCCGAGCGATACCCCGATGCGGCGGTTCACGGAATCCGCGACATGCTGAAGCTTGACGGCAGCGATCCAATTCCGACCGGGACGATCGAGGCCGTGAAGATGGGCACAACGGTTGCGACCAACGCACTCTTGGAACGCAAGGGCGAGCGGACCTTGCTCTTGATCAACAAGGGTATGCGGGATCTGCTGCGGATTGGATATCAGAACCGGCCGCGCCTCTTTGATCTGCAGATTGTATTGCCGGAACTGCTGTATGATGAGGTGATCGAGGTTGATGAGCGTCTTGCGGCGGATGGCGAGGTCATCACGCCGCTGAATGTCGACGAGGTCCGCGCGGCCCTCGCCGATGCCTATGGCAAGGGATACCGCTCGGTCGCCGTGGCGCTGATGCATGCCTACCGGTTTCAGGAGCATGAAAAACAGATCGGCGATCTGGCGCGGGCGGCCGGGTTCACACAGGTGTCGCTCAGCCATGCGGTCAGCCCGTTGATCAAACTGGTATCGCGCGGCGACACCGCCGTGGTTGACGCCTATCTGTCGCCCATCCTGCGCCGCTATGTCGGACAGGTCAGCGATGCGCTAGGGGCGAGCCGGGGGGGCTGCGGATCGCTGATGTTCATGCAGTCCAATGGCGGGCTCACCGATGCGTCGCTGTTTCAGGGCAAAGATGCCATCCTGTCGGGGCCGGCAGGGGGTGTCGTGGGTATGGTGCGCAGTGCCGAGGCCGCCGGATTTGACAAGCTCATCGGCTTTGACATGGGCGGCACCTCGACTGATGTCTGCCACTACGCGGGTGAGTATGAGCGATCCTTCGAGACCGAAGTCGCAGGTGTCAGGATGCGGGCCCCGATGATGAGCATCCATACGGTCGCCGCAGGGGGCGGCTCGATCCTGACCTATGCCAACGGGCGGATGCAGGTCGGCCCGGAAAGTGCGGGCGCCAACCCCGGCCCGGCCTCCTACCGGCGCGGCGGATCATTGGCGGTGACGGATTGCAACGTGGTGCTTGGTAAGATTCAGCCGGATCAGTTTCCCCATGTGTTCGGGCCGGATGGTACGGATCCGCTGGATGCCGCCGCCGCGCGCACCAAGTTCGAAGAGATGTCAAGGTTGATCGCCGAAGAAACCGGCGAAGCGGCTCGCAGCCCCGAAGATCTGGCCGAGGGATTCTTGCGGATCGCTGTCGAGAATATGGCCAACGCCATCAAAAAAATCAGCGTGCAACGCGGGTATGACGTGACCAAATACACGATGAACTGCTTTGGCGGGGCCGGCGGACAACATGCGTGCCAGGTTGCAGATGTCTTGGGGATGGAGGCGATCTTTATCCATCCGTTCGCCGGAGTCCTTTCGGCCTTTGGCATGGGATTGGCGGATGTGCGCGCGATCCGCGAGCATCAGTTCGCATTGACCATCGACGAGGTTTCCGAGGCGAAAGGCGTCCTTGACCGCTTGGATGCAGAGGCAAGATCCGAAGTGTCCGGGCAGGGTATCCCGGACGGCGCGATCAGCCTTGTGCGAACCGCCCATATTCGTCCGCGGGGATCGCATCAGGCCCTCGGCGTGCCTTTCGGCTCCGCCGAAGACATGCGGTCGGGCTTTGAAGCGGCGCATCAGCAGCGCTTTGGGTTTGTGCCGGAACGCGGAGAGTTGATCATCGATCTCTTGACGTCAGAGGCCATCGGGGCAACCGGCGAAGCCGTGACATTGCCGGAAGTCGCCTCTCGGGATGCCGAAAAATACGCTTCGGCAAGCATGTATTGCCTGGGTGACTGGCGTGATGTTCCCATGGTGGACCGGACCAGGATGGCGACGGGTCAAACCGTCACCGGGCCTGCAATCATCGTCGAACCGACCGGCACCAATGTCGTCGAGGATGGCTGGCAGGCCGAGAGCATCGCCGGCGGCAACCTGCTGTTGCGCCGGATCACGCCTCTGCGGCGCCAGGAGGCCATCGGCACCAAGGTGGACCCCGTGATGCTGGAGGTCTTTAACAACCTGTTCATGTCCATCGCCGAACAGATGGGCGCGACACTGGCGAATACCGCCTATTCCGTGAACATCAAGGAGCGATATGACTTCTCTTGCGCGATCTTTGATGCAAGCGGTGACCTGATCGCCAACGCACCGCATGTGCCGGTCCACCTCGGCTCGATGAGCGGTAGCGTCCGCACTGTGCTTGCGCAAAACAAGGGCAAGATCCGCCCCGGCGACGTGTTCATGATGAACAACCCCTACAATGGCGGAACCCATTTGCCAGACGTGACCGTGATCACGCCGGTCTTTGATGCGGCTGGAACCCGGATCATCTTTGTCGCCGCCTCGCGTGGGCACCATGCGGACATTGGCGGCAAGACGCCGGGATCAGCCCCGCCAGACAGCCGTCATATCGACGAAGAAGGTGTACTGATCGACAACTTCCTTCTGGTCAAACAGGGCAAGCTGCAAGAGGCAGAGACACGCGCTCTGCTGGCCTCGGGCAAATACCCCTGCCGTAACATCGACCAGAATATGGCCGACCTTGCGGCGCAGGTCGCCGCCAACGCAACCGGGGCCAGCGAATTGAACGGCATCGTGCGCCAATTCGGCCTTGAGGTGGTCCATGCCTATATGGGGCACGTGCAGGACAATGCGGAAGAGAGCGTGCGTAGGGTACTGGATGTCCTCAAAGACTGCTCGTTTGAATACCCGATGGACAGCGGCGCACATATCAATGTGAAGATCACGGTGGACAAGAGCACGCGCCAGGCCATCATCGACTTTGCGGGAACCTCGCCTCAGGATCCGCTCAACTACAACGCCCCGCTATCAATCTGTCGCGCGGTGGTTCTCTATGTCTTCCGGACCCTTGTCGGGGCGGATATCCCCATGAACGAAGGTTGCATGAAACCCCTGGAGCTCAGGGTTCCGGAGGGGTCGATGATCAACCCGGACTACCCCGCAGCGGTCATTTCAGGCAACACCGAAGTCAGCCAGTCGATCGCCGACACGATGTATGGCGCACTGGGTGTCATAGCCGGCTCGCAAGGTACAATGAACAATTTCGTCTATGGCAACGACCGACATCAGAACTATGAAACCATCTGCGGAGGCACAGGAGCGGGACAGGGGTTTGACGGAGCCAGTGCCGTTCACAGCCACATGACCAACACCCGGATGACCGACCCCGAAGTGCTTGAAACGCGTTTTCCGGTCAGGGTGGATGAGTTCTCGATCCGTCGCGGATCCGGTGGCGGCGGAGCCTTCAAAGGCGGCGACGGGATCACCCGCAGGTTGCGATTCCTCGAACCGATGACGGCAACGGTGTTATCGTCCCACCGAAAGACCGTTCCTGCCGGAGCGGCTGGCGGGCAACCGGGGCTCACCGGTCTGAACTTCGTCGAACGGGCAAACGGTGAAACATCTCCGTTGGCAGGCAACGACGAAGTAGAAATGGCAGTCGGAGACGTCTTTGTCATGAACACTCCGGGCGGCGGCGGATATGGGGTCTGAATTTCTTGCATTCGCACTGGGTGGTGTCGCAAAGTTCCGGATTTCGGTTGCGTCGCTTGGCGCGTCGAGCCAGACCGCACACTTTCCCGAGACTATCCGGCAGGAGATCGAACGCTTGGTGGACATGGGCCAGGCGCTCAGGGAGAGCCCGGACAGTCAGATATCCCTGACGGATCCGGATGCCTGCTCCATGGCCACCAGCGCCAAGGGCAGCGGTTTTGTTGGCTACAACGCCCAGTCCGCGGTGGACACCGAGACCCATCTGATTGTCACACATGACGTGATCAATGCCGGGCACGAGCGTGAACAACTGTCGCCGATGGCCAAGGCGGCGAAGGCCGCTCTCGGACGTGACGAAATGTGCGCGGTGGCAGACAAGGGCTATTTCAGCGGCCGGGAAATTCCAGCCCGTCACGAGGATGGCATCACGACAATCCTCCCCGGCCCGAGACATTCGGAAACCGCAAGAAAGGCAGGTCCGCAAAAGCCGACTTTGCCTATGACGCAGATGCGGATGTTTACCGATGTCCGGCAGGCGAGACGCTGAAGTACCGCTACACGACGGAGAAAAGCGGGCTGGTTGTGCGGCGATACTGGACCACCGCCTGTCTGAGTTGCCCCGTCAAATCGCGTTGCACAACCGGCAGGGAGCGTCGCATCTCCCCCTCTCGGCAGATTGCTTTGCAATCGCCTGCCGGGCAATGGGTGGGAACACGAGCATCCGGTCGACGAGATGCGTGACCGCTTGTGTCGCGACCCGGCCATGATGGGCCTTCGCCGCTCAACCGTCGAGCACCCGTTCGGCACAATCAAAGCCTGGACCCGTTGATGGGGTGGGGCCCCCATCTGCGCTCAGGATCGGAATCAGAAGGGGATGTAGGTTGAACGTTCACATTTTTTTGTCAAACGCAGCCCTAGGCTCAGCCGGATAATTATCAATTTTTCGCAAGTTGTTAACCGACTCTAGGCGGTGTTGCCCTGCAGCGCTCAACTCGTGGGCTTCAAAATTCGTATTGATGGGGTCGGGGGTTCGGGTCCCTTCAGCGGCACAACCAAATCACATGTGTGCACGCTTCAGTCCGGTTCTCGCCAGGTTGATGGCCCCGGTCGGCATCCATTTGACCAAAGTCAAGAATTCAAACCCAAGAAGGCGATAGCAGTATGCTTAATACGGAGTCTGCGGTGACGTCTCTTCGGGTCGCCATCTTGGGCGTTTTCGCCCTCCGCCATAGTCTGAGCGGTTCCGTCGGTTGTGCGGGGCGGGCTGCTGACGACGTCTATAGGTCCGTCGGCTTGCAGGCCCCGTCGCGCGAAATAGGAAACCAATGACATGACACTGACGCGCCGTCGTTTTCTGACCATCGTCTCCGCCGCCTGTCTTGTCGCTCCCGAGGCGCGTGCATTTCGCTGGCAAGGCTCCGCCCTGGGTGCCCCTGCGCAAATCGTGCTGGATCATCCACGCGCCGTTGCAATAACCGAGGCGGCACGGGCTGAGATTGACCGGTTGGAGGATATCTTCAGCCTCTATCGCCCGGAGTCCGAACTTTCGCAGCTAAATGCGTCAGGGACGTTGCAAACCCCTTCGTTCGAGTTCCTCGACTGCCTCGCCGTCGCCCGGCATGTTCATGCTGTGACAGAAGGACGGTTCGATCCATCGGTCCAGCCCCTTTGGCGCGTGCTGGCGATGTCGTATCGGCAGGGGCATGCACCTTCGCGGGCGGAGCTGGAAGACGCGCGCGGCAGGATCGGGTTTGACCGCGTGCGGTTCGATGCAGGTCGTGTATCGCTAGACTACGGACAGCAACTCTCATTGAACGGGATTGCCCAGGGTTACATCGCGGACCGCGTGGCTCGGTTGATGCGGGCAGAGGGCGTGGTGGATGTGCTGATCGATACCGGCGAGATTGTTGCTTTGGGGTCTGCGAACACAGGTACAGGCTGGCCTGTGACTATCGCAGGTGAGGCGAATGCGCGTCATTTGTCAGGGCGGGCGCTGGCAACATCGGCTCCGCTGGGCACAACCATGGATGCCGGGGGGCTTGTCGGACATATTATCGATCCGCGCGGCGGAGGCATGGTCGCGCCCACCATCCGCCAGGTCTCGGTCAGCGCCAAGAGCGCCGCAATGGCGGACGGGCTGTCCACGGGCTTGTGTCTTGCCGCCGGAAGGCAAGAGGCGGAGCAGCTCTTGAGAAAAGTCAAGGATGCCCGGCTGGAGAGCCTATACGTCTGAGAGAATGCGCAACCAGAGGAGACTCGCTATGGGGATCAAGCAATTCGTCCCGGTTCTGGCTGTCCTGCCGATGCTGGCGGGTGCGGCCTTTGCAGGGGATGCCGAAAACGGAGAAGCGGATTTCAAACTCTGCAAATCCTGTCACGCCGTTATCGCCACCGACGGCACAGTGATCCAGAAAGGCGGCAAGACCGGGCCGAACCTCTATGGGGTGATCGGTCGCGTTGCCGGTTCAGATCCGGATTTCCGGTACGGCGAGTCGCTCGCAGCCGTGAGTGAAACGGGTCTGGTCTGGGACGAGGAGAACGTCGCGGCCTACATCACCGACCCGAAGGCGTGGTTGGAAGAGGTGCTGGGTGAGTCCAAGGTCAAGACAAAGATGACCTACAAGCATCGCAAGAACGCTGACGACATGGCAGCCTATCTGGTAACGGTATCGCCGGCCGACAGCTGATTGACATGACAAATTGACAAAGCCCGGACGCTGAAAAGCGGCCGGGCTTTTTATTGTGAAAGAGAAACTCTATTGCGCCGCGACCGGGATGCGCGCGATCTGGCAGCGCTGCCACAACGTGCCCAGGGCGGCGGCAAGGCGATCGATATCCTCGGGGGTATGGACCGGCGACGGGGTGATGCGCAGTCGCTCGGTGCCTTTGGGCACCGTGGGATAGTTGATCGGTTGGATATAGATGCCGAATTCGTCCAGCAGCGTATCGCTCACGAATTTGCATTTCACCGGATCACCGACGATCACCGGGATGATGTGGCTGGGGTTGGGCAGGTGAGGAATGTCCAGGGCATCGAGGCGTTCTCGCAGTTGGGCAACGCGTTGACGCTGCAACGTTCGCTCGACTTCGGATGTCTTGAGGTGCCGCACCGATGCGGCAGCGGCGGCGGCAACGGCTGGTGGCAAGGCGGTGGTGAAGATGAAGCCGGAGGCAAAGCTGCGGACGAAATCGCAGAGCGCGGCAGAGGCGGCGATATAGCCGCCGACAACGCCAAATGCCTTGCCCAACGTGCCTTCGATCACGGTCAACCGGTGCATGAGCCCCTCACGCTCGGCCACACCCCCGCCACGGGGGCCGTAAAGCCCGACGGCATGCACCTCGTCAAGATAGGTCATGGCGCCATATCGGTCAGCCAGATCACAGATGCCGTCAATCGGGGCAATGTCGCCATCCATCGAGTAGACCGATTCAAAGGCGATCAGCTTGGGCGTATTGGCCGGGGCCGCAGCCAGTTTGGCCTCGAGGTCGGCCAGGTCGTTGTGCTTCCAGATCACCTTTTCCGCGCGGGAATGGCGAATGCCCTCGATCATGCTGGCATGGTTGAGGGCATCGGAAAACACGATGCAACCGGGAATTTGGGATGCCAGCGTGCCAAGAGTCGCCCAGTTCGAAACATAGCCGGACGTGAACAGAAGTGCTGCCTCCTTGCCATGCAGGTCTGCCAGCTCGCGTTCCAAAAGCACATGGTCATGAGTGGTGCCCGAGATATTGCGCGTGCCACCCGCACCGGCGCCGCAGCGGTCAATCGCCTCGTGCATAGCGGCCAGAACTTCGGGATGCTGACCCATGCCGAGATAGTCATTGGAGCACCAGATGGTCACATCGCGTTCGCACCGTCCGGTGTATTGTCGCGCGGCGGGGAATGCGCCACAATCACGCTCAAGTTCCGCGAACACGCGATAGTTGCCTTCGGCGTGCAGCCCTTCCAACCGGTTGTGGAAATATTCTTGATAATCCATGATTTGGCTCCCGGTTTTGCGATGGCTGGATGCAATCTGGCAAACGCGGGCGGTGGTCTCCATGACAATAGTCAAGTCACCGTTCAAGGGAGGGCGTTCGGGGGTGCGGCACCTGATTTCTTGGTGTAGGATCCATCTTAGTATTCCAAGAGGAGTGTTTCGTGGCGCATGAGGCCCATAAAGCAATTGCACGGAACGCGGTGCTCATACGTTCCCTGCCCGAAGAGCATGTCGAAACAATCCTGTCTCGCGGGGTTTTCCGAGACTCCGACCGTGGTGAAACCCTGTTCCTCCAGGGCGAACAGTGCCCGGGCATTCATGTGGTGCTGGAGGGGTGGGTGAAATTGTACCGTATCGCGCCCAACGGCGCGGAAGCGGTGGTGGGCGTGTTCACGAAAGGTGAGAGCATGGGCGAGCCGGTGGCGCTTCGGCAGGGAACCTATCCTGTATCGGCGGAGGCCGCCACGGCCTGTACCACCGTCCTGATCCCCGGCGACGCCCTGATTCAGCTGATCCACCGCGATCCGCAGGTCAGCATTTCGGTGCTCGCGGCGACCTTCAACCATCTTCATTCACTGGTCGCGCAACTTGAACAACTCAAGGCTGAAACCGGGGCGCAGCGCGTGGCGCGCTTTCTTCTTGAACTGTGCGAGGAGGGGGGCGGCAATTGCCGGGTCACGTTGCCTTACGACAAGGTTCTGATCGCGGGGCGGCTGGGGATGAAACCCGAGAGCCTCAGCCGGGCGTTCTCGCGGCTCAAGACCGTTGGTGTCAGCATCAGACGCAATCACGCCGAGATTGCCGATACAGAACGGTTGCGCAGTGTTGTCGAAACCGACCCTGCCGATGCGTGGAACAGATCTTGATTCGATCGGAACGCGCCTATGCTGCGGTCCGCTGGACACAACCCGACGATCCGCACTGTCTCTGGGGCGCGCGAACCAGGTGCACTGGGCAGCTTCTCAACTCCGCGTTTCAGGCCATCGAAATCAGCGCATAAGAACGGGGATCAGGTAGAGACCGAACGCCAGAACCGTCCAGATCGCAAACACCAGCGTGGCACCGGCCAACCAGCCCGGGGCGCGGTACAGGTCGAGGTAGCGCGCGAGGATGAGGCGCGCCTTGAGCAGCGCCAAGAGCAAGATCGCCGCGGCCAAAACCCAGCGTGCCATCGGTGCCAGCGTTGCCACGGCCGCCAGAAGGCTCAACCCGGTCAGCCAGAGCCATGTCTTTAGCAGAGAACTGGACAGGCCCATGTGTCTCATCCCAGGAGATAGATGACCGGGAACAGCAGCACCCAGACCAAATCGACCATGTGCCAGAACATTGCCGCAGTCTGGATGTTCTGGGGTGCGTCCCGCACGGCCACCAGCAGCAGAAGCAGGACGCCTGCCGCCACGTGGGCGGCGTGAAACCCCGTCAGACCGTAGTAGAATGTGAAGAATGGATGGGTATCCCAGGCAATGCCCTGCGCCGCCTTGCCGGCGTATTCCGCACCCTTGATACCCAGGAACAGCACGCCCAATGCGGCCGCCGCTACCAGCGCCACCCGCGCATGTGTGCGTTTTTCGACGCGTCGCCAGACAAGCGCCTGCGCGGCAAGGAACCCGCTGGAAATCAGCACTGCCGTGTTCAGCGCAGCTCCGGTGCGATACAGGTGATCCTGTGCTTCGGCAAAGCCCAGCGGGTCAGTCATCCGAACAGCCAGAAATGCTGTCAAACCAGCCGCGAAGACCAGCAGCTCGCTGACGATGAGCACCCACATCATCAACTCGCCCGGCAGTTCCTCCAGCCCGCCCTGCGCACTCATGCGCCAACCAGTTGGCGATAGATGCGGGGCAGGGCAAAGATCAGCTTTTCCGGGTTTGGTACCACTGCAAAGCCGCCCTGGCCGAACATCCGGGGGAACCAGGACTTGGCGTCGCTGTCCACGGTGATCCCAAAGACCGATTGCCCGGCGCGGCGCGCTTCGCGGATCGCCATGGCGGTGTCCTCGATGCCATGGCGCCCTTCGTAGTGGTCAAGGTCGTTGGGCTTGCCATCGGTGATCACGATCAAGAGCCGGCGCTTGCGGCTCTGCCCGGCCAGATCAGCAGAGACATGGCGGATCGCCGTGCCCATCCGCGTGTAGAATCCGGGACGCAACGCGCCAAGGCGCCGTTCGACCATCGGGCCCATAGGGTCGTCAAAGCTCTTGCAGGTCTGCACGTAGACCCGATGCCGTTTCAGCGAGGAAAAGGCGTGGATGGCGAAATCATCGCCGCAGGCGTCGAGCCCCCAGGCCAGTGCATCAAGTGCCTCGCGTTCGATGTCGATCACCGCGCGGCCTGTAACCGCGCTTTCCGTGGAGCGCGACACATCGAGCAGGATCGATACAGCCAGATCGCGTGCTTCGGGGCGGGTCTGCATCCAGACCCGCTCATAGGCTTCGCCGCTGGCAAGGCGGTCGGCCTCGGAGCGCACGGCCGCATCGATATCCAGCGCATCGCCGTCAAGATGGCCGCGCGTGGTCACACGCCCCGGACGCAGCGCCTCGAACTGGCGTTTGACTGCGCGGATGCGCCGTGCGGCGGCGGGGCCATGGGCATAGGCCTCGTCCGCCGGGGCCGTCACCGAGGCCAGCACACGGGCGTGATCGGGCAGATATGCGCCAGTGCGGCAATCCCACTCGGGATAGGTCAGTTTCTGGGACAGGCGCTCCCGGTCGACATCCTCGGGCGCGAGATCGAGATGCAGTTTCAGCTTGGTGGGTGGCGCCTTGGTAATCTGACCCAGACCGATCTCGTCCTGATCGTCGGCTGCCTTGCGGGCGTTCTCGGGGTCGTCGTCATCGACTCGCCGGTTGATGTTCAGGAATTCGGCCCATGACAGGATGGCTTCGAACTTGTGCAGGATGAAGCTGTCACGACGCTCGGCCAGGTCGGATTTGCGACGGCGGGCACGATGGGTCTTGCCTTCGCTGTCTTCAGGGGGCGCCTCGCCGGTTTCGGACTCCTCGGCCTCGTGCCGGTCGCTGGTTTCGACGGCCCGCAGGTCGGGCCAGAGCGGCACCGGACGAAAAGGGCGATAGCCGCGCGGGGCGGTGAGATCCGAGAGGTCGCCGCGATCCATTGCGTTCCAAAGATCTGCTGCCGTGTCGCGCAAAGGGTCGCCAAGCATATGGCGTACGATCGCTTCGACCTGTGCCTCGATGCGGGGCAGGGCCGGTGCCGGACGTTGGGCGAGCACGGCTTCGCACAGTGCGTCATGCAAGGCTTGCAACCCGGGCGCATTGTCCAATGTCGTGGAGAGCATTTCCCGCGCCGCGGCGAGGGCGCGCAGATCGGCACGCAGGGGATCATCGTCGGCGCATCGCTGGGGCGCATGGGCGGCGGCGGCTGCGAGCCAGATGTAGAGCGCGGCATTTGCTTCGCGCGCCGGGAAAACCGCAAGTCGCGCGGGCATCCGCAACACCTCTCCGTCGAAACTGGCGCGTGGGACTGTCTCCGCATCGGTGCCCAGCTTTCGTCGCCACGACAGCCTGTGGCGGCTGACTTCCTCCGAGACCGGGCGCAACTCGACTGACGCGCTGCCACCCAGGCCTCTGAAGAGAACCGCCAGCCGCCCGCCGACCTCGGAAAGGTCGACCGCGGCTCCTCCATGCGCCTCGGGCGCATCCAGGCGACTGGCGAAGGCATGCCACAGTTTCCCGACGCTTTCTTCGGGTTCCCATGGCTCGAAGGTGATCCGGGACATCGGCCGAGCCTCACCCAAAGACGGCCGTGACCAGATCGAGGAGCCCGCGTTTGATATCCTCGTCATCGGTAAGTGGTTCCACCATAGCCGCACGGATTGCCCGTTCGACGGGCATCCCCTGCTGGATCAGCGTTGCGGCATAAACGACGAGGCGGGTTGACACCCCTTCTTCCAGATCCTGACCCTTGAGTCCGCGCAGCTTGCCCGCCAACCGCACCAGCGCCTTGACCCGTGCAGGGTCCAGCCCGCTTTCCTGCGCGACGATACGCTCTTCTTCGGATGGAGCGGGGAAATCAAACTCCAGCGACAGGAAACGCTGGCGGGTCGATGGTTTCAGGGTCTTGAGAATGTTCTGGTAACCGGGGTTGTAGGACGCGACCAGCATGAAGCCCGGAGCGGCCTCCAGTTCCTCTCCGGTCCTGTCAATGGGCAGGATGCGCCGGTCGTCGGTCAGCGGATGCAACACGACAGTCACATCCTTGCGCGCTTCGACCACCTCGTCGAGGTAACAGATCGCGCCCTCGCGCACCGCGCGGGTCAGCGGCCCGTCGACCCAGACAGTTTCGCCGCCTTTCAACAGGTAGCGACCGATCAGGTCTGCTGCGGACAGGTCGTCATGGCAGGCGACGGTGTAGAGCGGACGGCCCAGCTGCGCCGCCATATGCGTCACGAAACGGGTCTTGCCGCAGCCGGTCGGGCCCTTGAGCAAGAGCGGCAGAGTGTTGGCATGCGCTGCGGCAAAGACTTCGCATTCATCGCCCTGTGCGAGATAGAAGGGGGCTTGCACCCCCTCCCGTTGATCAAAACTTCCGTCCATGGGGTTCACTCCGCCGGGACCGAGGCATCATCCGAGATCACCTCCTTGCGCGGCATTGCGAGCGCATAGACCAGCATCAACAAGCCGATGAACACCACCACGCCCGAAAAGAAGCGCATCCAGTAGAAGATCGCCAACTGCTCCTGCACGTCCATGAAGTATTCGCCCAGAACCCGCTGCATGTGGGTTTGCACGGTACCGGCAAAGGTCAGCGTGAAGGTCATGAAGCACATGCCGCTCGACATCAGCCAGAACGCACCCATGTTGAGCACTTGGTTATAGGGGTCGCGGTTGCGCAGGATCGGCATCGCGTAAGTAAAGATCGCGATGTTGAGGCAGACATAGGCGCCATAGAAGGCAAGGTGTCCGTGCGCGGCGGTGATCTGGGTGCCGTGCGAATAGAAATTCACCCCGTGCAGCGTGTGCAGAAAGCCCCAGACACCGGCACCGAAGAAGGCCAGCGTGGCACAGCCGAGCGACCACAGGAGTGCCGCCTTGTTCGGGTGATCCCGGCGACCTTTCCAGACCATCACGAAGGCGAATGCCATCATGGCGAAGAACGGAATCACCTCGAGCGACGAGAAGATCGATCCGATCCATTGCCAATACCCCGGTCCGCCAATCCAGTAGAAGTGGTGCCCGGTGCCCAGGATGCCGGAGAACAATGCCAGCGCCACGATGACATACAGCCATTTCTCGACCACTTCGCGGTCCACGCCGGTCAGCTTGAGCATCAGGTAGGCGAGGATCGAGGCCATGATCAGTTCCCACACGCCTTCGACCCAGAGGTGGATCACGAACCACCAGTATTGTTTGTCCAGCGCGAGGTTGGACGGGTTGTAGAAGGCGAATAGGAACAGCAGCGCCAGCCCCCAGAGACCCAGCAGGAGCACGTTGGTGATCGCGGTCTTCTTGCCCTTCAGCACCGTCATCGAGACGTTGTAGAGAAAGATCAGCGCCGCGACGACAATGCCCACCTTGACCCATTTGGGTTGTTCAAGGAATTCACGACCTTCCTTGCCCAGCAGCCAGTTGCCTTCGAAGAGATTGAAGACATAGGTCAGCACCACGCCCAGCGTCCCGACCACAAGGATGATAAGCTGCAGATAGGCCAGCATGGGCGAGTGGATTTCGCGTTCCGCCTCTTCGGGGATCAGGAAATAAGCTGCGCCGAAGAACCCCAGCAGGAGCCAGACAACCAGCGAATTGGTGTGCAGCATCCGCAGGATGTTGAATGGCATCAGTTCCGAAAGGAAGTTCGGGCTGACATAGACAAAGCCGACAAGCAGCCCGCCGACGATCTGGATAACGAAGAGTCCCAAGGCCACAGAAAAGTAGGCCAGTGCGATCTTTTGGGTTTGATATTTCATCTTGCTTGCCCTTTCTCAGCCGGCGTCATTGGGCGGCCAGCCCTGGGTATCGATCGTGCCGGTCCACAACAGGAAATCGGCCAGTCCGCGGTATTCCTCGTCGGTCAGTTCGAACGCCGGCATCTGGCGACGACCCTCAATTCCGGTTGGCATCGCTTCCATCCAGCCGCGCAGGGTTTCATAGGCCGCGTCGGGGTCATCATCGACGCCCCAGCGGATCATCACATTGCCGACCTCGGGGGCAAAATATGCGCCTTCGCCAAGGAGAGAGTGACAGTTGATGCAGGCATGCTTTTCCCAAACATGCTTGCCGAGCACCACACTTTCGGTCAGCGTCTCGGCGTTGGTTGATGTGGTGACAATGTAGCGATGCGAGTGCATCGTCAGCCCCACGAAGATGAGAATAAAGAACAACGACCCGCCATAAAAAATGTTTCGGGCCATGCTCTTGGTCATGACTTCGCGCATAGCGCTCTCCTTCGCCCGGTTGGATGGGGCCCTTATGCAGGGCTGTCGGCGGCACAGCCTTAACGAAAGTCAAGGGAACGGGAATTTCCGATTGCGGGTCTCAGCCTTTGCGGCGCGGCCCCGTCAATGCGGGCCAGAGCGAGACCACGAACAGCGTGAAGGCAAGGCACCAGAGTGCAGCAGCGAGAAGAATCATCGACAGATACCAGTTGCCGGCCAGTTCCGAGGCCCCCCAACGCAGGGCGGCAGAGACGGGAATCAGAGCGTAGGCAAGGGCGACAGGTCCGGACGCCCTGAGATCGCGCCCGCTGTGGCCAAGGATGGCGCGGCTCATCACCGCGAGTGTCATTCCGCCGACGGCGCCGATGCCAAGGATGTGCAGCGCCGCCACCTCACTGCCAATACCCAGCACCGCCGCCCCCCAGAGGATCAGCCCGAGACCAAGCATTGCCAATCCTGCATGCAGCGCGATCAGGATTGGCTGATGCATTGACCAGATCGGGCGCCAGCGGGTCAGGCGCAGGAATTGCATTGCACCGAGAGCGATCGCCAGCGGTGCCGCCCAGTCTGGCGATCCGGCCAGCACTGGTATCGGAAGGAGAATTGCCATTGGAATGGCGGCCTTCTCGATCATGGGGAAGCTCTCGGGCCAGGTGTCTTCCGGTTCGTTGGCGCGCCGCATTGCATTGCGGGTAAAGGCTGGTGTGACCCGCCCCCCAAGGACCGAAATCAGGGCACAGACCGTCAGCAATCCGCCGTAGAGACCGGCACCGAGCGTCCCCTTTGTCACGCCGTTCCAATCCAGGTGCGTCAACAGGTTGGCGGTCCAGAACAGGGTGAGAAACACGAGGAACAACACGTTCTGCGGTTTGGGCCGCTTGGTCAGCTGCCACGCCACCTGTGCGATGAGGATGGGGAGAAACGACAAATCCGCCACCGCAACAAGCCAACCGGGCAGACTCGCCGACCACCACATCGCCAGACGTCCGCAGAGCCACAGCGTCGCCACGAAGCCGATGAAATAGGGTTTGGCCGAACTGCCACCGGTCCAGTTCGGCACCGCCGTCAGAAGAAAGCCGCCGATGGTCGCGCTTGCGAAGCCAAAGATCATCTCGTGGCCGTGCCAGAAATGTGGCGCCATGGAATAGGGCAGGTCTGTTACCAGCCCACCCGTCGTGTGCACGCCGAGATATGTCCCCCAGGCGAGACCGGAGAGAATGGCAAAGAGGCCCGCCGCAAGGAAGAAAACCCGGAACCCTTCGGAGAAAATCCTAAGTGCCGTGGATTTCATGATGTGGCCTGCTGGCTCCGGGCGCGGCGTTTCAGGGTGGGGCAGGTGTTCGGGTCGTTGTAGATGACCTGGCATCTCAGGCATAGGACACACTCATTCGGGTTGATCCGTCCGAGCGGGTCGATGGCTCCGACGGTGCATTTCGGCTCGCACAACCGGCACTCGCGCCCGCATTGCGGACGTCTGCGAAGCCAATCGAATATCTTCAGCTTGGCCGGGATTGCCAGCGCCGCGCCGAGAGGACAGAGATAGCGGCAATAGAACCGCTCGATGAAGAGACCCGCCGCCAGTATTGCCAGAACGAAGGCGACAAAGGGCCACGCGCGTATCATGCGAAGCGATATGGCGGTCTTGAACGGTTCGACTTCGGCAAGGATCAGCGCGTCCTTCATCGAATAGAATGAAATCGCAAGAATGCCGATGAAGAGCGTGTACTTGATGACCCAGAGCCTCTGGTGCAGGCCAAAGGGTACGGCGATTTGCTTCACGCCCAGTTTCTGTGCCGCCTGATTGGTCAGTTCCTGCAATGCACCGAACGGGCAGAGCCAGCCACAGAACACACCGCGCCCCCAGAACAGCAGGCCCAACGCAACAAAGCTCCACAGCATGAAGATCAGGGGTTCAACCAGGAAGGTCTCCCACCGAAAGCCGCTGAGCAGCGATTGCAGGAAGGCAACGACCTGAACCACCGAGAGTTGCGCATTCACGCCCCATCCGAGCCAGACAAGGGTAACGGTCAAAAAGCCCAGTCGCAGTCGGCGCCAGAGAAGAGGGCGGCGGGTGATGCTGTCCTGAAAGAGCAGGATGCCGGTCAGCACCGTCAGCATTGTGGCGAGCGCGATGATCGCCGGGCGTTTGCGCAGCCACATCTCCTCCCACAAGGGGACCTGACGCGGCGGAGGTGGCAGCAGAAACCGTTCGGGCAGAGCATAGTCGACGCCGATGGTCGCTGTCACCGGCCCGGATGCGGCGTCACGGCTGGCGGTAACCTCGACGCGAAACGGTTCCGTGGGATCAAACCCGTTGCCACCGATGCGAAACAGGCTGCGTTCCTTGAAAACCGGAGCACCTTCGATGGCAAGGTCGTCAATGCGCAGGTAGCCCTGATCGGTCACCGGATAGCGGTTGGCGTTCTGGATCACCGCCAGCCGGTCAAAGACCCCTGAGTTGCGCCAGTCCAGGCCGCGATGGGAATACAGCCCCCGCGAGGCAAGGAACAGCGCCACGCGATCGGCGGGCAGATCCCCCATTACGCCCGAATAGGCCCGTTCACCCAACAGGTTCCGGCCGATCTCGGGCGGGTCGAGTAGTGCGACGTGCAGATCAAGGAAATGCGCCGCGCTGGGGTTTGGCGCATTTTCTGTTCCGGCAAAGATTTCTGCGGCCTCGGCCATTGACATGGTGGCAGATTGCACGCCGCCGATCCGCACAAGCGCGTCCCAGTCGAGTGGCTCAAAGGTCAGGCGATCAATCCTGCCGCTGCCGGTGCCGCCATCGGCGAGCGCCAGCGTCCGGCCTGTTCGAAGGATGGCGTCTCGGATCACCGCTGTGGAGACGGTGGCGCGCGAGATGAAACGGGGTACGTCCGTCTTTTCCGGTGCACGAAGGTCGATGCCTTCGAAACCTTGGACAAAGCCTACGATGTCGGATTCGGTCAGCCCGAGCGTCAGGATCGGTTCGGATTGACGCATCAGACGGGCGGCAGCGATCCGTGCGTCCCTATCCACCGCCACCAGCATGTCGATCGGGCGCCCGGAATACCCAACGGACGAGGCGATTTCCCAACTCGATCCGATGCGGCCAAGTGTTGTGCCGTCACGTGCGCTGACCTGCCAGCCGGGGATCGGGGATTCGGTTCGCTCAACGGTGACGGGCAGGGGTACACCGAACATTTCAGCGGCGAGCGCGGCATCGGGAACTGCGGGTGCGACTTCGGCCTCGAACCCGATGCGGGTCTCGGCAATCGCCTGCGGGGCGCCAAAGAACGCCAGAACGACAATTGCCGCGACTCGCAGAGGATGAAACGCGCATCTCATGAATCAACCGCTATCGCCGCCCGCTTGAAGGGTCCTTAACGAAAGTCAAGGACCGCACCCAGCCGCGGTGCAAGGTTGACCGTGGCCTCACCAGCTTCACGGAGACAACGTCATGCAAAGTATCAAAGCCATACGTAGCCGACTGCTGTTTACCAGCGCCGCGCTGGCGTTGGCCGTCGCGGGCCCTATTTCGGCTCAGGACGACCCGGAACAGGTTCACGACACCAGCCCAGCCGGGTCCTACGTGGGCGAATACGACACGCTGGGACAACTCAATCTGGAAATCCCGGGCCTGCGCCCGGAAGATCCGGTGATTACCCAGGATGAATACAACGTCGCCAACCAGATCTATTTCCAGCGGTGCGCGGGCTGCCATGGCGTTTTGCGCAAGGGCGCGACCGGCAAGGCGCTGACCGTCGATATCACGCGGGAACTGGGCTATGAACATCTGCAGAGCTTCATCACCTACGGCTCGCCTGCTGGCATGCCGAACTGGGGCACCTCGGGCGATCTGAGTGAAGAACAGATCGATATCATGGCGCGCTACCTGTTGCTCGATCCGGCAGTGCCGCCGGAATGGGGCATGGACAAGATGCTCGAAAGCTGGAAGGTCGTCGTCGCGCCCGAAGACCGCCCGACCGAAAAGATGAACGACATCGACATCGACAACCTGATGTCGGTCACTCTGCGAGACGCGGGTCAAATTGCGCTGATCGACGGTGGCACCTACGAAGTCCACTCGGTGATCGAAACCGGCTACGCGGTCCATATCAGCCGCATCTCGGCCTCGGGCCGATACCTTTACGTCATTGGCCGTGACGCGCGGGTCAACATGATCGACCTGTGGATGGATCACCCGGAAACGGTGGCCGAAATCAAGATCGGCATCGAGGCGCGTTCGGTCGAGACATCAAAGATGGAAGGCTACGAGGACAAGTACGCCATCGCTGGCGCCTACTGGCCGCCGCAATACGTCATCATGGACGGGGACACGCTGGAACCGCTCAAGATCAAGTCGACACGCGGATATATCTATGACGAACAGACCTATCACCCGGAACCGCGCGTTGCGGCGATTCTGGCCAGCCACTACCGGCCGGAGTTCATCATCAACGTCAAGGAAACCGGCAAGATCCTTCTGGTCGACTACACCGATCTGAAAAACCTCAAGACCACCGAGATCGAGGCCGAACGCTTTCTTCATGATGGTGGGCTCGACAGCACGCGGCGCTATTTCATCACCGCCGCCAATGCGCGCAACAAGCTGGTCGTGATCGACACCAAGGAAGGCAAGCTGGTCGCGATCACCGACACCGAAGGTCTGACCCCACATCCGGGCCGCGGTGCCAACTTCGTGCACCCCGATCACGGTCCTGTCTGGGCAACGTCCCATCTGGGTGACGATTCCGTGGCGCTCATCGGAACCGATCCCGAAGGGCAGGCCGACAAGGCCTGGAAGATCGTCGAGACCTTCTATGCGCTCGGGGGCGGGTCGCTCTTCATCAAGACGCATCCGGAATCCGAAAACCTCTATGTGGACGCGACATTGAACCCCGACGCCGAAACCTCGGCATCGATTGCCGTGTTCAAGATTCCGGAGATGAAGGCAGGCGAAGACCCGGAATACATGACGTTGCCAATCGGCGAATGGGCGGGCATCGCAGAAGGCCAGCCGCGCGTCGTGCAGCCCGAATTCAATCGTGATGGTACAGAGGTCTGGTTCTCGGTCTGGAACGCGAAGGACCTGGAAAGCGCCATCGTGGTTGTCGATGACAAGACGCTTGAATTGAAGAAGGTGATCAAGGACCCGCGCCTGATCACGCCGACCGGCAAGTTCAACGTCTACAACACACGGGCCGACGTTTACTGAGCCTGACGCGGTTGGCCGATCTGAACCTCCCTCAGATCGGCCAACCGCATTCTTTTCCAGCTGATGCCAGACAGGAAGACATGCCATGACGAGCGCGGGAAAAGTGTATCTGATCGGTGCCGGACCAGGAGACCCGGAGTTGATGACCCTGCGCGCGCTGCGCCTGCTCTCCGAGGCGGAGATTGTGGTTTACGACCGGCTGGTTTCCCCGGACATCCTTGCGCTTTGTCCTGAAGGGGCAGAGCGCATCGCTGTCGGCAAGGCACCGGAGTGCCATCCGGTGCCGCAGGAACAAATAAATGATCTACTTCTGGAGCACGCCGGGGAGGGCCGTATCGTTGCCCGCCTAAAGGGTGGTGACCCGCTGATCTTCGGGCGTGGCTCGGAAGAGGCGGCACACCTTCGTGCGCACGGGATCGAAGTGGCCATCGTGCCCGGCATCACCGCCGCGCAGGGGGCGGCCAGCGCGACCGGCGTACCGCTCACCCATCGCGGGCTGGCGGGGGCCGTACAATATGTAACCGGTCACCGGCAGGCGGGGCAGGTTCTGGATCTCGACTGGAAGCGGTTGGCCGATCCGGATTCGACGCTGGTGATCTACATGGGTGTTGCCAATATCGGGCAAATCGCCATGGGTCTGATGACCGAAGGCCTTGATCCCGCGACGCCGGTTCTGGCTGTCGCTGAGGTCACGACACCACGCGAGCGGCGGTTGCTCTCCCGGCTCGACATGCTGGGTCGCGACGTGCGGACGGCAAAGCTCGAAGCGCCGGTGCTCTTCATGATAGGCCGCGTCGTCTCGCTCTATTCCAAGATCGCTTTGCCCGAGGATGTGGCGGCCAAAGCCATGGCAGCGGCACATGCGTAGCCTGCTGCCCTTGCTTCTTTTCTGTACACCGGTCTGGGCGGGTAACGTGAACGGCGACGCGCTCAAACGACTGGTGCATCAGGATTGTGGCTCTTGCCACGGGCTGACGCTGAAAGGTGGGCTTGGTCCCGATCTGCGGATGGAACAACTTGCGCATTACGACCGCGAAAGCCTGGCCACGGTGATCCTCAGCGGGGTGCCGGGGACGCCGATGCCGCCATGGGAGCCACTGATGTCCAATGACGAAGCGCTCTGGATTGCCGAATACCTTCTGACGGGAGGGAGCAAATGAAGCCGCTGCACCTGATCTTTGCGGCTGTCGCCTTTGTCGGAGGGCCTGCGCTGTCCGAAACCATGGCTACCGGCGATCTGGGCCTTGTGATCGAACGCGCCAGCGGTTCGGTTCTGCTGGTTGACCAATCCGACCGCGCGGCGCTGGCCCGGATCGAAGGGCTGGGCGACCTCTCTCATGCCTCGCTGGTCTACTCTCCGGATCAGCGTTTCGCCTTCGTCTTCGGGCGTGACGGCGGGCTGACCAAGGTGGATCTGGTCGAGCGACGCATCGCTGGCCGTGTCGTACAGGCAGGCAATGCCATAGGTGGTGCGATTTCCGACGATGGCGCTCTGGTCGCGGTGTCCAATTACGAACCGGGCGGAGTGCGCGTTTTTGATGCCGACACGCTCGAGATGGTGGCGGACATCCCCACCGGCTCCAAGACCATCGGATTGGTGGATGCGCCGGGGCGACGCTTTGTCTTCAGCCTGTGGGATGCGGGCGAGACCTGGATCGCGGATTTGTCGGGCGAGGCACCGCATATCACCAGGATCGAAGGGATCGGACAAAACCCCTATGACGCCCTGATTACGGCGAACGGACGCTACTATGTCGCTGGCCTGTTTGGCGAGGACGGGTTGACCGCGCTGGACCTCTGGGCAGAGATGCCGGAACCCACTCAGGTGCTTGCCGGCTATGGGCGCGGGGAAGAGCCGCTGCCCGTCTACAAGATGCCCCATCTGGAAGGATGGGCGCTGACCGGAACAGAATTTGTGCTGCCTGCGGTCGGGCGGCACGAAGTGCTCTGGGTCGATGCCCGCGATTTCACGGAAACGGCCAGGACCGCAACACACGGACAGCCGGTCTTTGCCATGGCCCGCCCAGACGGCCGTCAGGTCTGGGTCAATTTTGCGCATCCGCTGAACGACACGATCCAGGTGATCGACACGGTCACCAAGCAGGTGGTGCATGAATTAAGCCCCGGTCCCGCCGTCCTGCACATGGAATTTACCCCTCGGGGTCACGAGGTCTGGGTCTCGGTCCGCGATGCCGGCAAGATCATGATCTATGACACGCGGACCTTCGAAAAACGCGGCGAGATCGACGCGGAGAGCCCTTCGGGGATCTTCTTCACCGCCCGTGCGCACCGGACGGGGCTGTGATGGAGAACGTCGCCGATCCCGTCGATGGCGCCCTGCTGAATGATTGGCAGCGGGACTTCCCGGTTGTGTCGGCACCGTTCACGGTGCTGGCAGCGAGGCTGGAAATCTCGGAAACCGAAGTCCTGAAACGGCTGGCGCGGATGCGGTCGGCGGGGCGGATCACCCGGGTCGGGGCGACCTGTGCGCCCAATACGGTTTCGGCCAGCACACTTGCGGCCCTGCAGGCCGAACCGGAAGAACTGGAAGAGGTTGCCGAGATCGTCGGCGAAGAGCCAGGCGTCAATCATTCCTACCTGCGCGAGGATGCCTGGAACATCTGGTTCGTGGCAACCGGCCCGGATCGCGAACATGTGGACCGCACGCTGGCCCGAATTTCGGATCGCACGAACCGGCGGGTTCTGGACCTGCGGTTGGTGCGGCCCTTCAACGTCGATCTTGGTTTTCGCATGAACGGAAAGGCCGGCGCTGTACCCGCGCCGCGCATTGCGGACGCATCGGCGATCCGCGACGGCGACCGTGACATCCTGCAATGCCTGACCCGGGGTCTGCCGCTGGAAGCCCGCCCCTGGGCGGCCATGGCGCAATATCTTGAGCGCAGCGAAGAGGATGTGCTCTTGCGAGTGGCGGCCTTGCAGGACGCAGGGGTCATTGCCCGTCTTGGCGTGATCGTGCGCCATCGGGCGTTGGGCTGGACGTCGAACGCAATGTGCGTCTGGGACGTGAGCCACGAGGTCGCCGGTGAGGTCGGTCCGGTGCTGGCCCGCGTCCCCGGTGTCACCCTGTGCTATGAACGACGGCTGGTCGAGGGGGCCTGGCCCTATCGTCTTTACAATATGATCCATGCGCGTAGTCGGCTCGAAGCGATGGCAACGCTGGACCAGGTGCGCGCCCTGACTGGCCTCGAGAATGCGGACCACAAGGTGCTGTTTTCGACCCGCTGTTTCAAACAGACCGGTGCCTTGATCAAATTGAACAAAGGAAAGGCCGCCTGATGCTGGACGCCACCGACCGTGCCCTGATCAACCGCTTGCAGGAGGGATTGCCCCTGACGTCCGCACCCTTTGACGGCATCGCGTCGGAGCTGTCGATCACTGTTGATGATCTTCTGGCGCGGCTGGAACGGATGAAGGAAATTGGTGCAATCACCCGGTTTGGGCCGTTCTTTGACGCGGCGGCGATGGGCGGGGCATTTTGTCTCTGTGCCATGGCGGTTCCACAGACGCAGTTCGAGCGGGTGACCGAACAGGTCAACGCCTTTGCGCAGGTCGCCCACAACTACCAGCGCGAGCATCGATTGAACATGTGGTTCGTGCTCGCAACCGAGACACCGGAGGGGATTGCGGAAGCGGCGGATGCGATCGAGCGCGAAACCGGGATCGCCGTCCTGCGTTTTCCAAAGCTGCAGGAGTTCTTCGTCGGCTTCCGGGTGGCGGCATGAGCGTGACGGACCGTGATATCGTGAGCGCCCTGCAAGGGGGATTGCCAATGGTCGCCGCGCCCTATGCGGCCGTCGCCGCATCCCTTGGTCTGCCCGAGGAGGACTTGCTGGCGCGGCTCGAGGATATGCAGGCAACCGGGGTGATCCGCCGCATCGCCGTGGCGCCCAACCATTTCAAGCTCGGGATGACGGCGAACGGCATGACGGTCTGGGATGTCGAAGATGCGCGGGTGGCCGAACTGGGCGCGCAGGTGGGCGCCTTGCCCTTCGTGACGCATTCCTATGAACGCCCTCGTGCGTTGCCTGACTGGCCCTACAACCTCTTTGCCATGGTGCATGGAACCACGCGCGATCAGGTCGAGAAGAAGCGACAGCAGATTGCCGCGATACTGGGCCCGGTTTCGCGCGCAAACGATATCCTCTACTCCACGCGGATACTGAAGAAGACGGGGCTGCGGCTCCGCAGGAAAGGACCGACATGTTCCGATTGAGCGAATACATGCGCCAACTGGTGCACCCGACGCCGGCGCGGCATCGGAAAGGTCCGGTCAAACCGGTGGTGATCTGGAACCTGACCCGGCGTTGTAACCTGAGGTGCCGGCATTGTTATACGGTGTCGGCGGACGTGGATTTCCCCGGGGAATTGCCGACCGAAAAGGTTTTTGAGGTGCTGGACGACATTGGCGCGATGCGCGTTCCCGGCTTGATCCTGTCGGGCGGTGAGCCGCTGTCGCGCAAGGATTTCTTCGAGATCGCGGAACATGCGCGGGGCAAATCGCGGATGCTGGCCCTGTCGACCAACGGAACACGGATCTTTGGCGAGGCGGCGGACCGCGTGGCCGAGATCGGCTTTCACTATGTCGGCATCTCGATTGACGGGATTGGCGAGACGAACGACTGGTTCCGCGGTGTCGACGGTGCTTTTGCCGACGCGCTCCGCGGGGTGCGCGAATGCAAGGCGCGCGGTATCAAGGTGGGTCTGCGTTTCACCCTGACCGAGGGCAATTACCAGAGCTTGCCGGACATCCTCCGACTTTGCGAAGATGAAGGCGTCGACAAGTTCTATCTGTCGCATCTGGTCTATGCCGGGCGCGGTGACAAGAACCGGGGTGAAGATGCCGAACATGACCGCAGCCGCCGCGCGATGGACCTGCTGATTGATCGGGCCTGGGCGGGCGAGAATGGCGGTGCGCCGCTGGATATCGTGACCGGTAACAATGATGCGGATGCAGGGTATTTTCTGCGATGGGTGGCCCGCAACTTTGATGCGGATCGCGTGGCCCACATGCGCGAGCATCTGGCGGCCTGGGGCGGGAATTCCTCGGGCCTGGGCGTGGCGAACATCGATTTTCTCGGGAACGTCCATCCCGATACCTATTGGTCGGACTATACCGTGGGCAACGTCAAGACCGCGCCATTCTCCGAGATATGGGCTGGTGACGATCCGATGCTGGCGACCCTTCGCACCCGACCCCGACCCCTGAAAGGGCGTTGCGGCATTTGTCAGCTGCAGGATGTCTGTGGCGGCAACACCCGGATCCGGGCGCTGCAGCTGACCGGTGATCCATGGGCCGAGGATCCGGCGTGTTACCTGACCGGCGAAGAGATCGGCGTGGCGGACACCGACCGCCTGAGAACCACCCCTTTCAGAGGCAAACGGAATGACCCGGCGCACAGTTTCTTTTGATATTTTTGCCCTTGCGGCTGTTATCGCGACGCTGTTGATCGGGGCGGCATACGCCGACCCGCATGAGGATTTCGCGACCCACTGCGCCGCTTGCCACGGGGAGAACCGGCTCGGCGGCCTTGGCCCCGCATTGATCCCTGAAACGCTCGGGCGGATGCGCGGACCGGTGCTGGACGAGGTGATCGCACAGGGTCGGCCCGCCACGCAGATGCCCGCCTTTGGCGATGATCTGGGGGCTGACCGGATTGCCGCGCTGGCCGCATATCTCAAGACGCCGTTGGACAAGGTGCCTGCATGGCAGATCGAGGATATCACCAAGAGCCGCGAGATGAACGACGGCTATGCCGCTGTCGCCGCGCCAACCTGGCAGTCCGATCCGATGAACATCACGCTCGTGGTAGAAACCGGCGATCACCATGTTTCGGTGCTCGACGGCGACACGTTCGACGTGCTCGACCGTTTCGCGACACCTTTTGCCGTCCATGGGGGGCCGAAATTCACACCGGATGGCCGATTTGTATTCATCATGTCGCGCGATGGTTGGGTGCAGAAATACGATCTCTGGTCGCTGCAAGAGGTCGGACGCGTCCGCGCCGGACTCAACAGCCGCAATATCGCGATCAGCGCCGATGGCAAGTGGCTGGCGGTGGCGAACTATCTGCCTATGACACTGGCGATCCTGTCGACGGATGACCTGCTGCCCGCGAAAGTGGTCTCGATTGTTGCTAAGGATGGAAATGAAAGCCGCGTTTCTGCTGTGTATCAGGCACCGCAGCGCAACAGCTTCATTCTTGCGCTCAAGGATGCAGCCGAAATCTGGGAGGTCTCGACCGACCCGGACGCCCCACCGGTCTATGAAGGCCTTGTGCACAGTTATGAGAAAGGCATGGTCGAAGCACTGGCTTCATCCGAAGGCCTCTTTTCCCGGCGGCGGATCGAGGTTTCCGAGCCGCTGGACGATTTCTTTTTCTCGGATGACTACCGCAACCTGATTGGCGCGGCGCGCGATGGCAGTCGTGCCGTGGTGGTCAACCTGATTGTCGGGCGCGAGATTGCCGAACTGCCGTTGAATGGCATGCCGCATCTGGGCTCCGGCATCAGCTGGGACAGAGACGGACAGCGGGTGATGGCCACGCCGCATCTGAAAGAAGGCAAGCTCTCTGTGATCGACACCAGCAGCTGGGAGCTTGTCACGACCATCGAGACCCAGGGGCCGGGCTTCTTTCTGCGCAGTCACGAAAATACACCTTATTTTTGGGCCGATGTCTTTTTCGGCCCCAACCGCGATGTCATGCATGTGATCGACAAGCAGTCGCTGGAAATCGTGAAAACCCTGCGTCCGGTGCCGGGGGCCACGGTGGCCCATGTGGAATTCACCCGCGACGGGAGTCATGCGTTGGTGTCGGTCTGGGAAGAAAACGGTATGGTGATCGTCTATGATGCGGCGACGCTGGAAGAAGTCACGCGACTGCCGATGAACAAGCCCTCGGGGAAATACAATGTCTGGAACAAGATCAGCTTTTCCGAAGGCACCAGCCACTAAGATGCTGACGGTCGCCGACTCCGATCGCCTTGGCCTGCACATAGCCTTGCTGGGGCCACATGGATTCACCGTGTGTCTTCCTTGCAAGCTCACAGCCGGGCCGGGGGCGCGGCAATGACCTCTGGCGAAAAATGGTCCATCTGGAAACTGGCGCTTTTGCTCTATCCATTTGCCATGCCCGCGGTTGCCATCAACCTGTTCATGCTGGGCCTCATGGGACAGGCAATCGGGTTGCCGGCGCTATCGCCCATACTGTCCCTTGTCATCGCGGTGCCACTGGGCATTCCGGCCGCCATTGCTGCGGCGCGGTGGGTGCGTGGCCTGATGGATGAAGCAGGCTAGAGGGGCATTGCACGCACCGGCGTAAACCGTTTGATCCGGCAGGCCCGATTTCCGCCACTGACCCATCCGTCATCAGCGATGGCAGGAAACAGGTGCGGTCGCCGAAAAGAATAGTGATCCATATTCCCTGTCGCGACGTAGTCTGTTTATGTTGACACAGACCGCATCCATCGGGCAGCGCCCACGCCGTGTTCCGACGGTACTCCGCGAGGAAAAGATACCCGTGCCGCAGACAATTTCCGACCTGTCGCAGCAGACTCTCTGGATGATCGCTGTGCGCGACAATCGCGACCGTGTGGCGTTCAGCGCGTTGTTCGATTTCTTTGCGCCGCGCCTGAAGGGGTTCATCATGCGGTCGGGGGCATCGGCCCATCGCGCGGAAGAGATCGTGCAGGACGTGATGCTGACCGTTTGGCGCAAATCGGTGATGTATGACCCCCATCGCGCCCAGGTCTCGGCCTGGATCTATCAAATTGCGCGCAATCGTCAGATCGACATTGCGCGCAGGGAAAATCGCCCTATGCCGGAAGAATTGCGCGAAGATCCCGGTGCCGAACCCGATGCCAGCCAGATACTTGGTCTGGAACAGGAAGCGGGTTTGTTGAAACAAGCCCTCGCCCGGCTCACCCCCGAGCAGCGCGAGATGATCGAAAAAGCATATATGGGTGAAATGACCCATCAAGAGATCAGCGCGCAGACCGGACTACCCCTTGGAACCATAAAGTCGCGTATTCGGCTGGGACTGGAACGCCTGAGACACGAATTGAAGGACCTCAAGATATGAGTGCCATAACTCACCACACTTCGGACGCCTTGCTGGCGGCCTATGCGGCGGGAAATCTGCCGCATGCTTTTGCTGTCGTCGTGGCCAGCCATATTTCCCTGTGCGCAGAATGCCGTGCCGGGCTGCAGGCGCATCAGACCGTTGGCGGCGCTTTGCTCGAAGACGTCGAAACGGTTGATGTTTCTCCGCAGTTGAAGGGCGATATTCTGGCTTTGCTGGATGCCCCCTTTACACCGGAACCGGTCTATGACCGATCGGGCGTCTATCCCGGCCCGGTGATGCAGGCGCTGAAAGGGCGGCCACCGCGGTGGAAAACGCTCGGCATGGGCGTGCGCCAGGACATTCTGTCAGAAGATGACAACGGGTCGGTACGCCTCTTGTATATTCCATCGGGGCAGGCAGTGCCGGATCACGGCCATAACGGGATGGAACTGACGCTGGTGTTGCAGGGCAGCTTCAGTGACGAAACCGGCCGGTTCGGCGTGGGTGATCTCGAGATTGCCGACGAAGAGCTTGAACATACGCCTGTCGCCGATCCGGGCGATGCCTGTATCTGCCTTGCGGCAACCGATGCCCGGCTGAGGTTCAACGCGCTGATGCCGAGATTGTTGCAACCTATTTTTCGGATCTGAACCAACCACCACTCACGGCAAATTCAGATTGGGGAACCACCGGCTTTTCCGGTGGTTCCCTTTTTTTGGTCCAGAGAGTTGGGGCCGAGGAGACTGAAAGTCTATGCTGCGGTGAAATGATCTGGGTCAGCGCCCGCGATAGACCAGCCAGTCAGGCACAAAGGGCAGTGCACGGATTGCCCAGGAAAACGGGGCCGGAAAGTCGGTCCGAAAGCGCCGCTTGCGCATCGCTTGCATGACGCGTTCCGCGGCCTGCTCGGCAGTCATCAGCATCGGCATGCGAAAGTTGTTTTTCTCAGTGAGCCGGGTCTTGATGAACCCCGGATTGACGATGCGCACGATCACGCCCGTCTCTCTGAGATCAAAGCGCATCGTTTCGGCGAGGCTGATCAGGGCGGCCTTGCTGGCACCATAGCCGACCGCCGCGGGCAGACCGTGATAGCCGGCCAGAGACCCAATCAGTGTAACGTCGCCTTTGCCCTGCGCCACGAGACGCGGCACGACCTGTCCCAGCACGCGCATCGCACCGGTGAAGTTCACCTCGCACATCGTCAAGGCCGCTGCACTGTCCCAGCCGGTCGCAGGCATCGGGTCATAGGACCCGGCGTTATAGATCACACCGTCAAGCTGTCCGATTTCATCGCATGCGCGTTGCACCGCCTCGGGGTCGGTCACATCCAGCGGCATGGGGCGGGCATTTTCCAAGGTAGCGCCGAGGCTCTCGAGCCGCTCTGCGCTGCGCGCACTGAGTATCAAATGCGCGCCTTCCGAGCTCAACCGCTTTGCCAGTTCACGACCCATTCCTTCACTGGCGCCGATGAGCCAATAGGTCTTGCCAGAGAACGATATCATCCCGTTGGATCCCGATGGCGGCTGCCCTCGGAGATCAGGAGTTCGGGCGCCGGTTGTCGGCGCAGGAAAGGTGCCTTCTTGAGCGTCAGAATACCGGCTTGCCAATGGATCAGTGCGACAACCCGTGCAGCACCCAGCGGACGTCGCAGCGCCGCACGCAGCAACGACCAGTTGCTTGCCGTCTGTCGCTTGCCGGAGAGGGTCGCCAAAACGCCCTGGTCGCCATTCTCGTAGGAAATGCGGATATTTATCGCGTCGGACGTGACGCCGAAGTTGAACAGATATGTTCCCTGAATCTTTTGAAACGGGGAAACATGCATCATTTTTTCGGCGGCCATTTGGTCGGATCGGGTGATGGGGCGGAAATCATCATGGGCGCAAAAATAACAGTGGCGCTGCCCAAAGGTGCTGTTGACCTCGGCAACAAAAGCCCGAGGCGTGCCGTCGATCATCGCGATCCAGAAGTTGACCGGATTGAATTGAAACCAAAGACATGCCGGTTGTGCCAACAGCAGAAGCTGTGCGCTGTCATCAAGAAATCCGCGCTCGGCCAGCACCTCGCGAAACCATGCGACCCCGCGACCTTGACCTCGCGGGCCTCCGAAGTCGCGGTCATGGATCGACCAGAGATTGAAGCGGTTGCATGAGATCAGGCCAGGCCAGTCTGGCCCCAGATCGGTCAGCACAAAATCAACGCCATAAGTGAACGCGTTTTTCAACGCACCCCGGCGGCTGTGATGGGTTCTGGCGACAACATGATCCAACATTTCAACTCATTTACGCATGTCAACGTCTGTCGGATCAATCCCGAACCGTGATTTCCTGTAGACACGAATGATCCGACCCGCCAATCGGCGCGTATCCACTTCACAACGATAGAAAGATGAGGACTGAATGCTGGATCAAACCTTGGGACCGCGCAAGAAGATCGCCATCGTCGGAGGTGGCATTTCCGGCCTCTCCGCAGCGTATTACCTGTCCCCCTATCATGATATCACGCTGTTCGAGGCCGCGCCTCGGCTGGGCGGCCATGCCCGAACGGTGATTGCGGGCAAGAATGGGGATCAACCGGTTGATACCGGGTTCATCGTCTTCAACTATGCGACCTATCCAAACCTGACCCGGCTGTTTCGGGAACTGGACGTGCCGGTCATCAAGAGCGAAATGAGTTTTGGAGCAAGTATCGACGATGGCCGTTTTGAATACGGTTTGACCAATCTGGGATCCATCACCGCGCAGAAACGCAACCTTTTGCGACCGCAATATTACAAGATGATCGCCGACATCCTGCGCTTTGGCAAACACGCCGAGGCCGCCGCAAACAGCGACGACATAACGATCGGAGAACTGGTGGCGAAACTGGGCTTGGGCGACAGTTTTCGCCAGCACTACCTGATGCCGATGTGCGGTGCCATCTGGTCGACACCGGTTGCCGAGGTGGATCAGTTTCCGGCACGCTCTCTGGTGCGGTTCTTTCGGAACCATGCCTTGCTGGCCGGTTCGGCCGAACACCAGTGGTGGACGGTCGCAGGCGGCAGCATCGAATATGTAAATCGCCTCGAAGCTGCGTTGATCGCACGCGGTTGCAGCATCCGCACCGGAACAACCATTCATAACGTGCGACGAGGCAGCCCTTTGGTTCAGCTTGAGACGGAAGATGACGAACCCGAAGCCTTTGATGAATTGGTGCTGGCCTGTCATTCCGATCAGGCGATGGCCATTCTGGGCGCAGACGCAACGCCGGCAGAAGCCGCCGCGTTGTCCAGCATCCGGTATCAGCCGAACCGCGCTGTACTTCACTGTGATCCGAACCAGATGCCCCGGCGTCGCGCGTGCTGGTCGAGCTGGAGTTACCGTTCGCAAGAGGGGCACATCGGCGTCACCTACTGGATGAACAGATTGCAGGGCATCCCGGAAAGCGATCCTCTGTTCGTTACGCTGAACCCATCGCGTGAGATTCCGCAGGATCTTATCTATGACGAAGTAGAGTTCGCCCACCCGGTCTTCGACAAGGCTGCACTGGCCGCGCAGCGGGACATTTTCGAAATGCAGGGACAGAACCACACGTGGTTTGCCGGTGCATGGAACCGCCACGGCTTTCACGAAGATGGCATCGCCAGTGCCATGCGGATCGTACGCAAACTGAATGACCTCCACCATCGCAAAGGAATGAATAATGCGCTTGACCAACAGGGCTTTGAAAACGAATCTCCTGTCGACCTGCGCGCGTGTGCGTGACGGGCAACTGATCCTGCGCACCCCAGAGGGCGAACGATATCAATTTGGCAGTTCCGGGCCCGAGGCGGAAATCACCATTCATGACTGGGCCGCTGTGGGTGCGATGGCCGCGCATGGGCAGGTCGGTCTGGGCGAAACCTATGTTCAGGGCCTTTGGGATACGCCGTCGATTCAGGCGTTTATGTCTTTGGTCATGCGAAACCGCGAGCATCTGAGCGCCTATGATCAGGCGAGCCCGCTCAGCCGCGCAAAGTTCCGCATGGTCGATTCCGTATTGCGAGCCAACTCGCGGCGGGGCGCGCGCCGGAACATCCGTTCGCACTATGATGTGGGAAATGAGTTCTACGGGCTGTGGCTGGATGAAGGCATGACCTATTCTGCCGGGCTCTTTGCGGACGGAGACACCGACCTTGCACGGGCGCAGACACGCAAGAATGCCCGAGTGCTGTCGCGCCTGGGCTCCGGCGAACGTATGTTGGAAATTGGCTGTGGCTGGGGCGGTCTTGCCGAACAGGCCAGTTCAGAGGGTCGCG
Organism: Sedimentitalea todarodis; assembly: GCF_032595355.1. Lineage (NCBI taxonomy): Bacteria > Pseudomonadati > Pseudomonadota > Alphaproteobacteria > Rhodobacterales > Paracoccaceae > Sedimentitalea > Sedimentitalea todarodis. The sequence continues at coordinate 133,092 of NZ_JASMWN010000013.1, forward strand.
AGGTGACAGGTGTGACCATCTCTCCCAGCCAACACAGCTATGCCGATTGCCGCTTGGACGGGCGCGCGGACATACAGTTGCGCGACTACCGGGACATCGAAGGAACCTACGACAACATCGTTTCGATCGAGATGATCGAGGCCGTAGGCGCGCGCTACTGGCCCGGCTACTTCGACGTTCTCAAGCGCAGCCTCGCCGAGGGTGGCCGGATCCTGTTGCAGGCGATAACCGTCAAGGACAGTTTTTTCGACACCTACAAAACCTCGTCCGATTTCATCCGCCAATATGTCTTTCCGGGTGGCATGCTGTTGTCGGACAGGGTGATCCGGGATCAGGCAAAGGCTGCCGGTCTCGAGGTGCAGGACAGTTTCGCCTTTGGTACCGACTACGGCAGGACCTGCCGGATATGGGCGGACCGCCTGGCGGCGCAAAAACAGCGGATCATCGAGATGGGATATGGAGAGTCGTTCTTTCGCAACTGGCAATATTATCTCGAGAGTTGCGCGGCCTCCTTTGCAATCGGACATACCGATGTGGTGCAGGTTGAGCTGGCTCATGCTTAGGGTGCTTGGTCTCTGCCTCGTGATACTGACGCCTGCGTCGGGACAGGCCTTGACCATTCCCAATGTCCTGCCCGGTGCCGAACTGCGCGGGGAGGCGGTGTTGCGGCTGTTCGGGTTCCCACTCTACAGGGCACGGCTCTACACGGAAACAGGCGCGCCGCTGAACTGGGATCAGGATTTCGGGCTGGAGCTGACCTATATGCGCGATCTGAGCCGCCAGGACCTTGCAGAAAGCACGATGCGGGAACTCGAACGCATCGGTGGTGCGATCCCCATACGCGATCAGCTGAACAGATGTTATGCTGACGTCCGCCGTGGCGACCGCATCGCCGCCGTGTCCCAAGGTCAGAACCAGATTGCATTCTGGCTGAACGGGACGCGGACATGCACTCTGAGCCATCCACAGATAAAATCCCGTTTCATGGCGATTTTTCTGGGTGACAACACGCGGTCGCGATCCTTTACACGCAAGCTGAAGGGCGAGTGATGCTCTATCCACGCGTCAGTCTTTACGCGCTGATGCTGGCCGCTGCCGGAATCCCGCTCTACATCCATTTGCCACGTTTCGCCTCTGTGAATCTGGGGATCGGATTGGGCACGATCGGAACGATCCTCCTTGTGATCCGGCTGGTTGATCTGGTTCAGGATCCGCTGATCGGCTGGGCGATTGATCGCTGGCCGCGCGCGCAAACGCTCTTCGCCGTTGCTGCCGCCCTCGGGCTTGCCATCGGGTTTCCCGCGCTCTTTTCGCCACGCAGTGGTCCGCATGTAATTGCCCAATTGGTTGGCGTCCTGATCCTGCTGTTCTCGGCCTACAGCCTCGGGATGATCCTGCTCTACGGGCGCAGTGCAACGCTGGCCAAGCGCGCCACACCCGACGGTTTGATGACGCTGGCCGCCTATCGCGAGGGTGGCATGTTGGCCGGTGTCGTAATCGCGGCGATCGCGCCAACCGTGTTCCTGGCGATGGGTGCAGAGGCGCAGGGCTATCCGGCCTTCGGTCTGTTTCTCGGCGGAATTGCCTTGGTCACAGCACTTGTCACTCTGCCCATCTGGCGCCGCCCGGTGATTGTCGGTGATCGGCTATCGCTCGCGGGGCTGGGAGACGCCGGGGCCTTGCGCCTGCTGGTGCTTGCACTGGTCAACAGCCTGCCCGTGGCCATAACCTCGACCCTGTTCCTGTTCTTTGTAGAGGACCGTCTGAACCTGCCGGGCAAGGCCGGACCACTCCTGATCCTGTTCTTTCTCAGCGCCGGGCTGACTGTTCCGTTCTGGGCCCGGTGCAGTCAGAGGTTGGGGGCCAAGACCACCCTGATGATTGCAATGCCGCTGGCCATTCTGGGTTTCGCGGGTGCGGCGTTCCTCGCACCGGGAAACCTTGCAGGCTTTGCCATCATCTGCGTGGTTTCTGGGGCGGCCCTCGGTGCCGATCTGGTCATCCTTCCGGCGATGTTCTCGGTGGCGTTGACGCAGGCGGGACTGCGGGCGTCGCAGGCGTTTGGCATCTGGTCCTTTGCCGGAAAGCTTGGCCTCGCGCTGGCGGCTTTTGCCGTATTGCCAGTGTTACAGCGCAGTGGTTTCATTCCCGGAGCGCGCAACGACGCCGCTGCCCTCAGCGCGCTGAACATCTGCTATGCCGTCATACCCTGTATCCTGAAACTTGGCGCATTTGGGCTCGTCCTTGCGCTTCCGACTGAGGACCGAACCCGATGAAACTCATGATTGTGTTGCTTTTGCTTGGACTTGCAGCGATTCTGGTCAAGTCAATGCTGTTCAGCTTTCGTGCGCAGACCTCGGCCGATTATGCGGAAACGGAACCGGCCTTTTCCCTGAAGAAACATCTGGCGGGGCCGATCCTGTCGGAGGGGATGATCTATGGACCCGGCGGCAGGGTTACCAGTCGGTTCGTCGCGCGGATGTATGGCGAATGGGATGGAGATACCGGAACCCTGTCCGAGGAATTCACCTATTCAACCGGGCGCGCGCAAAGTCGCAAGTGGTTCCTGACGCTGGGGCCGGAAGGCACCTTCACCGCAACTGCGGACGACATCGTGGGCGAGGCGCAGGGCGTGGTGTCCGGTGCGACCGTGCGGATGGAGTACCGGATCGTTCTGCCGCAAGAGGCCGGGGGCCATACACTGTCGGTGACGGATTGGCTTTATCTGACCGGAAGCGGCGTCATCATGAACCGCTCCGAGATGCGGAAATTCGGGATCAAGGTTGCCGAACTGATTGCGACGATGCGCCCGGCTCCCGATCCCGGCTGACCCGCAGAGGCAGGCGGCAGCAGGGTTGCCCATCTCCACCAGCGGGCACCCGCGCCACCCTTGCCGATCTGACGCATGCGAGAATCTCGCAATCTGCGTTGCAACACTTGGAACCTGCTCGACGTTGCTGGCATCTTCACGAGCATTTTTCGACACAGGCCAGCGATACGATCAGCGCAGGCACGATCCAGTTTTTTTGCCGCTTTGCTGGCGAGTTCATCGACCACCCGTTCCCAGGTAGTCTGCGATGCACAAGCCGATGCCTGACAATCCTGTCACATGAACCAGCCAGTCGATGTCACGCCAGCGTCGTTGGTATATGCCAGCCGTCGAACGCATAGTGACCTGCTACTGGCCCAATGTTCTGTGGCCTGTGTTTGCGTTCTGTCCAGGCACCATAGCGAGAAACGTGATGCCGGTGCGCATTTCCTCCGGGCCAGCACTATGGCCATAGAAACTCTCAACCCGTAAAGGGGAAGGCATGAAACGCTCCGGCATCAACAAGATCATGGCCGAGGCCGACGACATGATCCGCTCTCACGGCTTTTGCCTGCCGCCTTTTGCATATTGGACCCCTGATCAACTCAAGGCCCGCAAGGCTGACGTCGGCCACGTCATTGGCGCGCGCTGTGGCTGGGATATCACCGACTACGGCGATGGCCGCTTTGACGAGATGGGCCTGTTCCTGTTCACCCTGCGCAATGGTCTGCTCGCTGATCTGCAACGGGGCGGCGGGATGTGCTATGCGGAAAAACTGCTGATCTCACGTCAGGATCAGCTCTCCCCCATGCACACCCACGTGATCAAGGCCGAGGATATCATCAACCGTGGCGGTGCCACGCTTGTGGTCGAGCTTTTCGGCTCGGATGATGAGGGCCGCTTTGCCGGCGACAGGGGTGGTACGGTCTGGCTCGATGGCATCCGGCACAGTTATGGCCCCGGCGAAAAGCTGCAACTCCACCCCGGTGAAAGCGTCACGCTGCGCCCCGGCGACTGGCATGCCTTCTGGGGTGAGGGTGGCGATGTGTTGATCGGCGAGGTTTCGACGGTCAACGACGACGAAACCGACAACATTTTCCGCGAGCCCATCGGCCGATTTGCCGAAATCGAGGAAGACGAGGCACCGATGCATCTCTTGGTCAGCGACTATTGCAAGTGGTTGGACTAGTTCAATTGGCAGTCCGCCAGCGCGCCTTCGCGATTTGAGCAGCCGGTTTAGGAACAGCGTGAACCACGGGCGACAGTGGCACTCACGCCCATTCGGGGTTGGCAGCTGGCATCAGAACGTGACAGGTGAAGGTGGCACCTGGATAGGAGAGGGGATGGTACGGTGAGCATGAAATCGGATGTGACGCAACAATTTCATGATCCCTCGCCAGAGCGGATGCGCGAGGCTTTGGGCGGGTTTGCGACCGGCGTTGCCGTGGTGACGTGCGGCGCTGTTGGTAAAAATGCCTGCGCGGTCACGATCAATTCCTTTACCTCGGTGTCGCTGGATCCGCCGCTGATCCTGTTCTGTCTCGACAGGTCGGCGTTTCACCTGGTGCGATTCCTTGCCGCCGAGAGCTTTGCGGTGAACATCCTGAGCGACACGCAGATGGACCTGTCGAACCGCTTGACGCAGGAGGTCATGGACGGGTTGGAGGATCTGGACACAGGTGCTCTTGCAACCGGTTGCCCGGTGTTTCCGGACGCGCTGGCGGCGCTCGATTGCCAGCGAGAGCGTGTGATCGAGGCCGGTGATCATCATATTCTGATCGGCAGGGTAGTTGCGATTCGGCCTCCGGCGACGGTCGACCCCTTGCTGTATTTCAGGGGTCGTTATGCAGCGCTCAGGCGCTGAACAGGCGCTCGAAGGCCGGTGACGCGGCGTCGGTAAAGCTGCCATCGCGTCCCGAAATCAGGAAGGCGGCAATGTCGTGGTCCCGAGCGAAAGCCATCGCGGATCCGGTGCCCATCACCAGCATCGCAGTGGACAGCGCGTCGGCCTGCATGGTGGTTTTTGCGATCACCGTTGCCGAGGCCAGATCGTGGGTCAGCGGGCGGCCGCTGCGTGGATCGATGATATGTGCATAGCGCTGGCGATCGGCCTCGAAGAAGATCCGGTAGTTGCCAGATGACGCCAGGGCCTGGCCGGAAAGCCCGACGATACGCTGGATGTCACGCGAGGCAGGATTCGGCTTTTCGATGCCGAGTCGCCAGGCGCGGTCTTCGGGCGAGAGGCCACGCGTGCGGACTTCGCCACCAACCTCGACCAGATAGTGCTCGATGCCCTCGGCCTCGAGCAGTTCGGCCACCTTGTCGACGCCAAAGCCCTTGGCGATACCCGAAAGGTCGAGCCGTGCCTGGGTTGTCTTGGCAAGTTCCTGATTCGCAATCGAAATGTTGTGGTAGCCCATGTCGGCCATCGCCGTCGTGATCTCGGCATCTGCAGGCAAATCGGCGCGACCGCCATTCGGACCAAAACCCCAGAGGTCAACCAGCGGGCCTACGGTGGGATCAAACGCGCCATCGGTCATGTCGGCCACGGCGAGCGCGGTTTCGATCACCCGGGCTGTGTCGGTCGTGACCGAACGGCTGCTGCCGGCGACATCGGCATTGAACAGCGACAGTTCGGAGGTCGGACGGTATGTCGACATCAGGCTTTCGACACGGTCTAGGCTGGCCTGGATACGCGATGCGAGCCCCTCGCCGTCAACCGCGTCGGAAGCGCGGGCGACCTTGACGTTGTAGGTCGTGCCCATGGTCTTGCCGCTGATGCTGTGCGCGCCATCGGCGCTTGTGTCGTCACATCCGATCAGGCCGAGAAACGGGATCGTCAGCGCAATGCCGTTTGCGCCGCGGATGAAGTCTCGCCGTGAAAGCATGAGTCCAAGTCTCCAAAATGTTCCGTGTCACGCCCCGCCGCCGCTGCGTTCGGGAACTTTCCTACCTATCATTCTCTAAAGCGTCTCGTATGTTGTTTCCAGATACAAAGCGCCATTTGTCGCACAGTCGACGTTGGTCAGATCAGCGCAGGTACGTCATTTGCCTCGTATTTGAAGTTGTGAAATTTGGCGAATCATGCAGTTCTAACTGAGCAAGGAGGACGATCATGGCACCAACATCGTACCAGGGCAGAATGGAAAAAGACGATAAGGACTCTCACACACACTCGCAGACGGAAGAGTGGAGCCTGGGTGTCAACTCTCCGGGAATCAAGGTCGAAGACATCCTGCGCCACAAGGGCGACGATGTGCATTCGGTCACACCGCACAGCCCGGTGCGCGAGGCGGTGGGCAAGCTGACCCGGATGCGAATCGGCGCGTTGGTGGTGGTCAACTCCGATCTCGAACCGGTCGGCATCGTGTCGGAACGGGACATCGTGCACATGATCGATGCAGGCAAGGATGTCGATGCCGCCGTCGAAACGATCATGACGCCCAATCCGGTGACATGCACGCCCGATTATACCATCGAAGAGGTGATGAAGGTCATGTCGAACCGGGGCTTCCGCCACATGCCGGTTCAGCAGGATGGACATCTTGTCGGGTTGGTTTCCGTGCGCGACGTGGTTAAGCACCGGTTGCAGGAAGTCGAATACGAGAACCTCAAGATCAAGCAGGCAATGGTAGGCTGACAAAAAAACACTGGGACGCCTCTTTGTCTCATTTTATTTCGCGACGCGATTCGCGATAAAGCACGTTAAGGGCGCCCCGGAACCATGCCCAGGGCTGAAATAGCGGATTGGAAAGCAAGACCGAAATGGCAAGCGCTGCACAAACCTCTGACAGAGGCAGAAATGTTGTTCTCAGCCGCGGATTGGATTTGCCGATAGACGGCGCGCCGCGGGGCGATGAGATCGAGATGGCGGTGGATGTTGCGGCCTGCGCCGTGGTGGCCACGGATTTCGTCGGCCTGAAGCCTCGGATGCTGGTCGAGGAGGGTGACAAAGTTTCTCTGGGTCAGCCCTTGTTCGAGGACAAGCGGTTCGAAGGCGTCGCCTATACAGCACCAGCGGCTGGTCAGGTGCGGGCGATCAACCGTGGTGCCCGCCGGGTGCTGCAATCGGTGGTCATCCAGATCGAAAATCGCGACGATGCAGTCGAGTTCCAGTCGGTTTCCGGCGATGCGCTGACCGGGTTGAGCCGCGACGATGTGGTCAAGAACCTGCTTGCCTCAGGTCTCTGGACGAGCCTGCGGACAAGGCCATATTCCAAGGTGCCCGATCCGGCGACAACCCCATCTGCCATCTTCATCACAGCCATTGATACGCGGCCGTTGGCCGGCGATCCGGCCGCCGTGATCGCTGCGGCGAGCGAGGATTTTGCCAACGGCGTGGCGATCCTGTCAAGGTTGACCGAGGGCACGACCCACGTGGTCCATCGGACCGGTGCCGAATTGCCCGCCCTGAGCGGTGCCAATGTTGCCGTTACCAGCTTTAGCGGGCCGCATCCCGCCGGGCTGGTCGGTACTCACATCCACTTCCTTGACCCGGTCGATGGCAACAAGATGGTCTGGCATATCGGTTATCAGGACGTGATCGCAGTGGGCGAATTGTTCCGCACCGGGCGGCTGCCGACCACGAAAGTGGTTGCCATTGCGGGCCCCGCGGCCGTGAACCCGCGTCTGGTGCGCACCCGGCGTGGTGCGTCGCTGGCTGAGTTGGTGCATGGCGAAAGCAGTTCGGACAATTTGCGGGTGATCTCGGGCGACGTGCTCAGTGGCGTTCATGCCCATGGCGCGTTAAACTATATCGGTTCGTTCGACAACCAGATCACGTTGCTGCCGGAGGGCAACCACCGCGACTTCTTTGGCTGGATCATCCCGTCGAGCAAGAAATTCGCCACGGCCAAGGTGCATCTGTCGAGCCTGCTCGGCCTCGACAAGATCAAGTTCCACACCAATCTCAACGGGTCGCCGCGCGCGATGATCCCGATCGGCCTCTATGAAGACGTCATGCCGATGGACATCCTTGCGACGCAGATGTTGCGCGCGATTCTCGTCTCGGACACTGATGTTGCACAGCAGCTGGGCGCATTGGAGCTGGACGAGGAAGACCTCGCGCTCTGCTCGTATGTCTGCATGAGCAAATACGAATACGGCTTGGCCCTGCGGGTCAATCTCGACAAAATCGAAGCGGAAGGCTGACAATGGGTTTGCGCAACATACTCGACTCGATCGAGCCGCATTTCACAAAGGGCGGGAAGTACGAAAAGTACTATGCCGTCTACGAGATGTTCGACACGATCTTCTACAGCCCGAAGACCGTGACGAAGTACGCGCCCCATGCGCGGGCAGCGCTCGATCTGAAGCGGGTGATGACCTATGTTGTGATCGCGACCATTCCGGCGATCCTGTTCGGACTCTACAACACCGGCCTTCAGGCCAACACCGCGCTCGCCACCCTTGGGGAAACGACGGCTGGCGGCTGGCGCGGCTGGGTTCTGGACACCTTTGGGATCGGCTATGATCCGAGCAGTATCCTCGCCTGTTTCTTTCACGGGTTTCTCTACTTCGTCCCGATCTACCTTACCACGCTCATAGTGGGTGGCATCGTCGAGGTTACGTTTGCGGTGATCCGTGGCCACGAGGTGAACGAAGGCTTCTTTGTCACCTCGATGCTCTATTCGCTGATCGTTCCGGCGTCGATCCCGCTGTGGCAGGTCGCGGTTGGTATCATATTCGGTGTGGTCATCGGCAAGGAAGTCTTTGGCGGGACGGGGAAAAACCTGTTGAACCCGGCGCTTGTCGGACGCGCTTTCCTCTATTTTGCCTATCCGGCGCAGATGTCGGGCGATTCGGTCTGGGTGCCGGTTGATGGCTACTCCGGCGCCACCGCTCTGAGCGTCAGTGCCAGCGACGGCTATCAGGCGCTGCCCGCGATCGGGCTTGACTGGTGGACGGCATTCTGGGGCTTCATGGACGGGTCTATCGGCGAGACATCTGCCTTCGCGATCCTGCTCGGGGGATTGTTCCTGCTTTATACCAAGATCGCCAACTACCGTTTGATGGCCGGCTGTCTGGTCGGCACCATAGCGATGAGCAGCGTCTTCAACCTGATCGGCAGCGACACCAACCCGATGTTCGCGATGCCGTTCTGGTGGCACATCGTGGTCGGCGGATACATGTTCGGACTGGTCTTCATGGTGACAGAGCCGGTTTCCGGCGCGATGACCAACACCGGGCGATGGTGGTATGGCGGGCTGATCGGGGTCATGTGCGTGCTGATCCGGGTGGTCAACCCGGCGTTCCCGGAGGGCATGATGCTCGCGATCCTGTTCGGCAATGTCTTCGCGCCGCTCATCGACAACTTTGTGGTAAGCGCCAACATCCGTCGGAGGGCTGGTCGCAATGGCTGAGAACAAGTCGATCTTTTCCAACGATCACCCGTTCAAGATCATTTTCATGGCGGTTGCGCTGTGCCTGGTGGGCTCGGTGCTTGTGTCGGCGGCGGCGATCGGGCTGCGGCCCCTTCAGGCGGCAAACGCCAAGCTGTCCAAGCAGACCAACATCCTGCAGGTCGCAGGGCTCTATGAGGCCGGAACCGATGTCGGTACGGTCTATGCCGAGCGGATCGAACCGCGTGTCGTTGACCTGCGCACTGGCGCGTTCACCGATGCCGTTGATCCCGAAGGCTATGACGAGCGTGTCGCGGAGCGCGACCCGGAACTGAGCGCGGTGCTGTCGGCGGAAGAGGATCCCGCCCAGATCAAGCGGCGGGTCAACTATTCTACCATCTATCTGGTCAAGGACGTGGCGGACGACGGTTACGAAACCATCATCCTGCCGGTGCATGGTTATGGTCTCTGGTCAACGCTCTATGGCTTTGTGGCGCTCAAGCCCGATGGCAACGAGGTGGTCGGCCTGCAATTCTATCAACACGCCGAAACTCCGGGTCTCGGCGGCGAAGTCGACAACCCGTCTTGGCGTGGGCAGTGGCCGGGCAAGAAGCTCTATGGCGACGACGGCGAGGTCGCGATCGAGATCGTGAAATCCGGGGCCACGGGCGACTTTGAAGTCGACGGGTTGGCCGGTGCCACGCTGACATCGCGCGGCGTGCACAACCTGGTGCGCTATTGGGTTGGCGAAGATGGTTTCGGCCCGTTCCTGAAGAACATGACAGAGGAGTTGGCGACCAATGGCTGACCGCAAGAAGCTCATCCTCGACCCGGTTCTCGACAACAACCCCGTGATCCTGCAAACGCTGGGCATCTGTTCGGCGCTGGCTGTGACATCGTCGCTGCAGGTCTCGCTGGTGATGTGCGTCGCGCTGACAACGGTAACAGCGTTTTCGAACCTGTTCATTTCGATGATCCGGCATCACATTCCCGGATCAATCCGGATCATCATCCAGATGGTTATCATCTCATCGCTGGTGATCGTGGTTGATCAGGTGCTGCGTGCATTCCTGCCCGACATTGCTAAGACGCTGTCGGTCTTTGTCGGGCTGATCATCACCAACTGCATCGTGATGGGCCGTGCCGAGGCCTATGCCATGGCCAACCCGCCAATACCGAGCTTTCTGGACGGTATCGGCAACGGACTGGGCTACAGCGCCATCCTGATCGGCGTTGCGGTGATCCGCGAGCTCTTTGGCGCCGGCAAGTTGATGGGGTTCGAGATTCTGCCAACAGTGTCCAATGGCGGTTGGTACATCCCCAACGGGTTACTCTTGCTGCCGCCCTCGGCCTTTTTCATCATCGGTGGGTTCATCTGGATCCTGCGCAGCTGGAAGACCGATCAGCGGGAACGTGTTGAAAATGTCATTCTCGACGTACAGGTGAGTGAGCACTGATCATGGAAGCCCTTCTAAGCCTCTTTATCAAGTCCATATTCATCGAGAATATGGCACTGTCGTTCTTCCTCGGGATGTGCACCTTCCTGGCGGTGTCCAAGAAGATCACCACTGCCTTTGGCCTCGGGGTTGCCGTGGTTCTGGTGCAGACGATCACGATACCGGCCAACAACCTGATCCTGAACCTGTTCCTGAAACCCGGTGCCATGTCGTGGTTGGGTTTTGATGAAACCGACCTGATGTTCCTTGGCCTGATCAGCTATATCGGCGTGATCGCGGCCATGGTGCAGATCCTCGAGATGTTGCTCGATAAGTTCTTTCCGGCACTTTACACCGCGCTTGGCGTGTTCCTGCCGCTGATCACGGTGAACTGCGCTATCCTGGGCGGGTCGCTGTTCATGGTCGAACGTGACTACGATTTCGCCGAAAGCGTAGTCTATGGCATCGGGTCCGGCACCGGCTGGGCCTTGGCGATCGTCGCGCTCGCGGGGCTGCGGGAAAAGATGAAATACTCCGATGTGCCGGCTGGCCTGCGCGGGCTAGGGATCACCTTCATCACCGCCGGCCTGATGGCGATGGCGTTCATGTCGTTCTCCGGCGTCCAACTCTGAGGATACACAAATGGTCGATTTCTTCCTCGGTGTCGCGCTCTTTACCACCATCATCCTGGCGCTGGTGGGGATCATCCTTGCCGCCCGTTCGGTGCTGGTCTCTTCGGGTGCGGTGAATATCGAGATCAACGGCGAAAAAACGATTTCGGTGCCTGCCGGCGGCAAGCTCTTGAGCGCGCTGGCGAGCGAGAACCTGTTTGTTCCTTCGGCCTGCGGTGGCGGCGGCACCTGTGCTCAATGTCGGGTGCAGGTGGAGGAGGGCGGCGGCTCCATTCTGCCCACCGAACTTAGCCACATCACCAAGCGCGAGGCGCGCGAGGGCGACCGTCTGTCTTGTCAGGTGGCCGTGAAGCAGGACATGAAGATCCGGATTCCAGACGAGGTGTTCGGGGTCAAGAAATGGAAGTGCAAGGTGCGGTCGAACGACAACGTCGCGACCTTTATCAAGAACCTGGTGCTCGAATTGCCCGAGGGCGAGAATGTCGATTTTCGCGCCGGGGGTTACATCCAGATCGAATGCCCGCCCTACCAGATCGGCTTCAAGGATTTCGAGGTCGCCGAGGAATACCGCGAGGACTGGGACAAGTTCGCGTTGTGGGACATTCACGCCAGCAACTCCGAGCATGTGGAACGCGCCTATTCGATGGCGAACTATCCCGATGAGCGCGGGCTGATCATGCTGAACGTGCGGATCGCGACGCCTCCACCGCATGCCGATCCTTCCAAGGTCCCGCCGGGCAAGATGTCGACCTATATTTTTAACCTCAAGCCGGGTGACGAAGTCACGATCTCTGGCCCCTACGGCGAGTTTTTTGCACGTGATACAGACAAGGAAATGGTCTTTGTTGGCGGCGGCGCAGGTATGGCACCGATGCGAAGCCACATCTTCGACCAGCTGAAACGGCTGAGTTCGGACCGCAAGATCACGTTCTGGTACGGCGCGCGCTCCAAACGCGAGATGTTCTTTGTCGAGGATTTCGACCAGCTTGCCGCCGAGAACCCGAACTTCACCTGGCACGTGGCGCTCTCTGATCCGATGCCCGACGACGATTGGGACGGCTATACCGGGTTCATCCACAATGTGCTCTACGAGCAATACCTCAAGGACCATCCTGCGCCCGAAGAATGTGAGTACTACATGTGTGGTCCGCCGATCATGAACTCGTCGGTGATCAACATGCTGGTTGATCTGGGCGTTGAACGCGAAGATATCATGCTGGATGACTTCGGCGGCTAGATCGCCGAAGGCCAACGGGAGAAAACAATGGAAACGATGATTGTTGCATTTGGTGTCTTTCTGATGGTGGTTGTCGGCATGGCCGTGGGCGTGATCTTTCAGGGCAAGCGCATCACCGGAAGCTGTGGCGGACTCGGAGCGATCAAAGGGGTCGACGAATGCGGAGTCTGCGGGCGCAGTTTCGATGACGTCGATGTGGACTCCTGTGACGGGGTGCCGAAGCTCAGAGCCTGACCGGCTGGCGATATCGGGTGGGCGTGAGGGTTTGCGCCTCATCCTGTTCGCGCTAGATCGTATCGGGCACGAAACCCGGTTCGTTCTTGAAGCACTTCAACGAAAAGGAAGATCGGGAACTACGGATCCCATTGATACGATAGAGCTTGTTGTTGAGAAAACTCTCGAACCCGCGCGTTCCATCGACGGCGACCTTGATAAAACAGTCGAATTCTCCCGACGTCAGATGAACCTCCAGCACTTCGGGTATCTTGCTCAGTTCATCGCAAAGCTCGGAAATACGAGACACTTGTTCGCGGGTGGCGGAAATCTCGACCAGAACGATATCGGAATAACCCAGCAACGCGTGATTGATGACCGCGTTGTAACCGGTGATGTATCCTTCGCGTTGCAGACGTTGCACGCGCTGCCAACATTGGCTGGTCGATAGGGCAACGATTTCGGACAGCCGCGTGTTGGGTAAATTGCCTTCGTTCTGCAGGGCGCGCAGGATTCGGATATCTGTTTTGTCCAATGGTTTCACGAATTGTCTTTCGAGTTATTGCGTTTCACCAAAACCAGGTTTTGAATCCTGCTGGGATCATCCTAAGTTCAAACAGTTATTCTGACAATGTGCGGATAAAATTGCGGTGCACCCAATCGAAAGACTCGATCAGGGCAGGTCGGCTGGACCAAAAGGCTGTGACCTGCTCAATTCAGAAACGTCCTTGCCATATGAAGGGGCACCACATGAACCACGCCGCCGCCGCCACACACGCTCTGTCCATTCGTGATCTCGAGCCGCGCGAAGGCTATGCGCGCCTGATCGAGGCAAAGGACGAACAGACCGGATTGCATGCTCTGATCTCGATCCACTCGCTGCAGCGCGGACCCGCGGCGGGCGGATGCCGGATGTTCAATTATGCCAGGATCGAGGACGCGATCTATGATGTCGAACGTCTTTCGCGCGGCATGACTTACAAGAACGCCGCGGCCGAATTGCCGCTTGGCGGCGGAAAATCGGTGATCATAGGCGATCCGAAAACCCAAAAGACACCCGAACTCATGCGTGCCTTCGGAGCTTTCATCGAACATCTGGCGGGAAACTACTACACTGCCGAGGATGTGGGCGTGTCTCCGCAAGACATGGCCAATGTCGCCGAATCCACATCTTATGTCGCAGGTCTGGACGGTGGCGAATTTGCCAGCGGAGATCCATCGCCGGTCACGGCACGGGGTGTGTTCCTGTGCCTCAAGCAAACCCTGAAACACGGGCTTGGAACGGATGACCTGTCCGGCAAGACAATCGCCATCCAGGGCCTTGGGCACGTCGGAATGAGTCTGGCGGGAATGCTGCACAAAGCCGGTGCCAAGCTGATTGTGAGCGACATCAACGACGAGACCGTGCGCTTGGCCGAAACAGAATTTGGGGCAACGGTTGTTTCCCCGGACGAAATCCTGCACCAGGACGCGGATGTTTTTGCACCGTGTGCCATGGGTGGTGTCCTGACCGCCGATGCGATCGACCGTCTCAAGGTCCGCTTTGTGGTTGGGGCTGCCAACAACCAATTGGCCGACGAGACTTGCGGTCAGAGGCTGCAAGACCGGGGCATCCTCTATGCGCCCGACTACATCGTAAACGGGGGCGGCATCGTGAACGTAGCGATGGAAATCCTGAAGATCTCTGATCCGTCCTATCGCGAAAATCGTATTTCGGGGCTGGCGACCACCTTGGAACAGGTCTTTGCACGAGCCGACGAAACCGGGGAACCCCCTCACATGGTTGCGGACAGGTTGATCGAACGCAGATTGGCCTGACGTTTCACGGTTGGAACAATGTCTTCCTGTCATCTCGTATCGCCTCAGGGGCGGTCGCGTTCTCGATCCATTTCGGACGAGATCGCGACCGCCCCGATCGTTTCTGGAGGAACGTCCATCACGGATAGACCTGCGTTCGCCCGCAAGTTGCCGAGCAGTCGAAGACTGCCAGAAGAAATGGCGGGACGTCACCTGTGCGGAAAGGTACGCAGAGGCGTTTGAGTGTCCTGTCGCACCTCAGCGGAATATCTTGGCGCTGACCATCTCCATCGGGCCGGTCCACCTTGTTACACATGTCTGTACGTCGCATTTTGACAGTCTTCAGAGGCTCAATGCGACCGGACATTGTGACGGCCGTTCCTGCTCGCCAGTCTGCTTCATCTGACTGAGACGTAAGCAACAAAACCTGACGATCACGCCTGCTGCGAAGAGTCTTGCGACTGTATCGGCTCGGTCTGACTACCGCCTGAACGCAATGGGACCCAAATCCTGTGACCACCTGTATCGTGTTGATGGCGGTCCTTCCTTGTCGGACTGCGTGGATTGGCTCGAACCGCGACGGATATTCTCGCCATCGCGCGGCTCACAACGTTCGGATTCGCCCATTTGACCCGTCAATTTATGCGCCGAGCGTTGTTCAGCGGACTCGTTGGAGCGGAAATCGTGATGCGAAGTGGAATTTTATTGAGCATTTACAATGGCTAATTCATTTTTGGCGAAATCTTCAAAAAAGGGGTTGCGGCTGTGGATTAGTAGTCTTAGAACCCCCTTCACCGGGGTTGCAGCGATGTGGTTCTGGGGCGCTTGACGGGCTATACGGGCTGGGAACGGTACGGAGAGTT